>JBGTNM010000292.1:0-43698 GCA_041743025.1 Microcystaceae cyanobacterium | reverse complement strand
TTGAGTCTCTACAAATGTTTACTGTTGAAACTCAAGCATTAATGAATTTAAGCCGTCATAAATGTGCTAATTATCGACGAGGTATGAGGGCGGCAACCCTCATTGCATCTGCTTTCTAGCTTTTCTTGTCACCCCGTCAGGGAGATAGCAATAATTCAAGACTATCTCCAAGAAAATTATGAAAAAGCTTATTCCTTGATTAAGGTAGATAAGGTTGAGGCGCTGTTAATTGTTAGAGATAAAGCAGGAAACCAGATTACAACTGAATCCGTTAACTTGGAAGAAGGAAGAAATAGCATTCCATTTTGTAATTTGAATTCCACAAAAGGTAATCTAGGTAGTGTAGAAATTAAGATTGTTTCTTTTCATGGTGCTTTTTCTGAATATCACTTATTTAAGTGAAAAATAACCAAAGTGCGATTAGAAATTTGCCAATCTCCCCAATTAACATTACTTTGTATGCTAACGCTTAAGCAAATTGAGTCTGCCATTCTTCAGCTTCCGCCTGATGAATTTCAAAAACTTTTAGAGTGGTTTGCCGATTTGGACTATCAACGCTGGGATGAACAATTAGAAGAAGACATCACTGATGGTAAGCTGGAAGCCTTGGCTCAAGAAGCGATCGCTGATTATCAGTCAGAGCATTATTTTGACGGTTTTATCAAAATTAAGCTGAAACAAGGGGATTGACAGGTAAAATAACCGTAAAAGTGGTTCCTTTTCCGAGAGTGCTTTCGACGGTAATCTGTCCGTGATGATTTTCGACAATGGCACGAGCGATCGCTAACCCCAATCCGGTTCCCCCCGTTCCCTGATGGCTACGAGAAGGATCGACGCGGTAGAAGCGCTCAAATAGATGGGGTAAGGCAGTATCGGGAATTCCCTGTCCGGTATCTCTAATTTTAACGAGCAGGTAAGAAACGCGATCGCGCCGATGGGGATGGAGTTCGATTTCAACGGATGCTACGTGGGAATTTGCTGCTAAAAATCCGTATTCTAAAGCATTTTCGATGAGATTAGTAAATAAACGCGCCAATTGATCCCAATCACCCTGTAGGGTAAACACTTCCTCCGCTTCAGTTGCATATTTACCATCTGGATCGCTAATGTGTAAGGAGAGAAAAATCTCTTTCTGCTGTGCGGCGATGCGTTGTTCTTCTATTACTTCAATCAACAGCGCGTCTAGGGGAATACTTTTGTCGGATGTTGGCAATGTACCACTATCGGATCGCGCCAAAAATAACAAGTCGTTGACTAAGTTGCCTAAACGTTGGGTGAGGCGTTCGATCACTTTAAGCTGTCGTAGCTGAAGTTGAGGATCGGCATCGGGGTAAGCAAGTGCTGTTTGGACGTTGGTTTGAATAGTGGCAATGGGGTTTCTCAGTTCGTGAGAAGCATCCGCAGTAAACTGTTTGAGACTTTGGTAGGAGTCTTTAACCGGTTGGATAGCAATGCCAGAGAGAAACCAGCCGATCGCGCCAACACCTGCAATAATCAAGGGGGTAGCAATGCTTAAATCGACAACTAATTGGCGGATGGGTTTGGAGACTTCAAACCAAGGATGGCTAATTCGCAAATACCCCAAAACATAGCGATCAACTTGGATGCGTTCGGTCACTTGCCGCAGCAAGCGATCGCTGGTTAAGTAGACGGTTTCTGCTTTACGATTAACCTTGAGGGGAATTTCGGGTGCTTCGCTAAAAGTTGACCAGATTAACTGTCCTTGGGGATTGAACCATTCGAGATCGATGTGATCGTCTTCGACTGTCTCGTGATTGTCGCGAAAACTGGCTTCTATATTGACTCGATAGCGTCCTTCCGTTAAGGGAATGCTTTGAATGATCAGAGAACGATTGACCACTTCGGCAACGTGCTTAAGGGTGTCATCTATGCGTTCTACTAACGTGCTGCGGACATAGAAATAAACACCTATGGCAAACACGAGTAGTAACACGGCAGTAACCCCTGCATACCAAATGGCAAGGCGGCGGCGCGTGGCTTGAAACATGATATTTCATGACTGGTTGATGAGATGGCAGTTTGAACCTTTTATTATCCCTTATTCCCTAAGTAAAGCTCTAAATCCTTCTTGCTGAAGCTGCTTATCGAAGGTTAATATTTCATGGAATCCTAGTTGTCTCATAATCTGCATGGAAGCACAATCGGTTAAACTATAACCTTTATCTAAACGTCTTTGATATAAAGCGAAAGCTTGCTCAAATTGTTCACTAGTTTGGGGAATAATTATGGTATTGCTATCATTTCGTATCCTATGGGTTAAGCGAATAGCTGATTTCCGTAAATATTCCCCTCTACTGCATAAAGCATTCAACAATTCTGTAAGCACCATTTCGCTGGTAACACCTCTAAAGTTACTGAGTCTTGCAGTCATAATTGTAGCCAGTTGATCAAGATTATCTCCAGAATCAGTAAGAGCTTGCAAATAGGATGTATCCAAGAAAATTTGTCTCATTCTTCTTCATCTTCTCTGGGTGCGCCATACATATAGTGTTCAAAATTACGTGCAAAATCTCTGGGTAATTGTTTTCGCCATTCTTCTTGAGGGACAACTTTTCCAATCTCGACAATTTGCTGCCAGAGGGGTTTTGCTAGGAATTCGGGGTCATTTTCTAGTGCATCCCATTTGGCATCAAGTTCTTTCATTAAATCATCGGGTTCTGGGCTAGAGTGACTATTGAGTGTATTCATAATCAATTAGAGATAATGTATTTTTATCTCAGAACGAAACAGAGAAATCATCGCTCAGAGGATTAATGAAGCGAATTCCTTCAATGATAGCCCCCGAATTGAAATCTTCGCTGTAAACTTCGGTAATTTGATTCAAGCGAGCAGTTGCCCAGATTTGGGCATCCCAATAAGGAAAGTTATAGGTTTCGACTCCGCGCATCGCTTCACTAACAATTAATCCTGTTATCTCGACGACTTGACAGACCGCTAAGTAGTTCTGCATACGGGCGATCGCTTCTGGTTGAGTGAGTAAAGGACGACTGGGACGAGTAGTCGCCTGAAAAAATTCTCCCATCACTTGAGGACTGACGATAGCACGAGTTGTTTGAATCAGCCGCTCGACAACGGTAAACGCTCGTTCCTGTTTGAGTGGATCGCCAAAGTCGTAGATATAGACAAGGATGTTGGTATCGAGCAAGACTCTACCGTTCATAGAGAGCTTCGCGTCGCCAATCTCGTCCTCCCAGTTGGGGAGAACGATTTTTCAGTTGAGCGATGAAGGCTTTTTCAGCTTCCCACGCGGCGAAGTTGGGAGTCGGTGGTCTGACAGCACCTAAATGTCGATTAAGTGCTTGCCGGACGATCTCAGCTTCACTGATGCCGATTTGTTGGGCGATCGCCTTGAGCAGAATGTCTTGTTGCGGCTCGATGTAAATTTGCTTGCGAACTTTGCTAGACATAGAGTGCTGCCGATTTGTCATGTATACATTACATTATACATTATTAAGCAGCAAGCGATCGCAACTATCAACTCATCCTAAGTGCTAGCATTGTCCGAGAAATTTAAAACGAGCGAGTCGCACCTCAATGTGAGTTTTGACCCAGAATAATAGAAGCGAAATGAACTAGCTTTTAGAGATAGCTATGAGTTTGAATGCGGGGGATATCCTCAATAAGCGTTACAAGATCCTCTCCCAATTAGGACGAGGGGGATTCGGTAGAACCTACAAAGCAAAGGACATACAGCAGAGCAGCAATCCCCTATGCGTTGTCAAAGAAATTATCCCGCCGCAGACTGAGGAGGCTAATGTTTTACAGGAAGTTGAAAAAAGATTTACCAGAGAAGCAACAACCCTAGCCAGATTGGGAGAACACTCACAAATTCCTCAACTTTTTGATTATTTTATCCTTAATGGCAATTATTACTTAGTTTTGGAGTATATTGAAGGTCACGACTTGAGCCAAGAAATTGCCCCAGGATGCCTGCCGTTGAGTGAAAGTGACGTTAAAAAACTGTTGCGGGATGTCCTCGAAGCATTGGCATTCGTCCACCAGCAAAATATCATTCATCGAGATCTCAAGCCTTCTAATCTCAGGCGGCGCAAAAGCGACGGAAAAGTTATCTTAATTGACTTTGGTGCCGTCAAAGAACTCAACAGCATTGCCGTTTCGTCGCCAGGGTCGATGAATCTGACTCAAGCCATTGGCACACCGGGGTATATGGGGGCCGAACAGCAGGCAGGCAATCCTCAACTTAATAGCGACCTCTACTCGCTGGGAATGATTTGCATCCAAGCTTTGACAGGAATGCATCCGAGAACCTTGCCAACCGATCCCAACACGGGAAATATTATTTGGCGTTATTCGTCACTAGAGCGACCCATGATGGATATTGCGCCAGATTTAGAACGAATTTTAAATACAATGGTACGATTTCTCTTTAGCGATCGCTACTATTCAGCCGTAGAAGCACTAGAAGCCTTTCAGCAAAACTTGAGCGCTAGCAGTTCAAAGTATCTCCCTCTTAGATCCAGAACGACCGTTTTGCCGATTCCTTCTCAACCTAGAGCTTATAACAAAATCCTGTGGTTGGGTTTAGGGGTGACGTTGGTGGGATTGGGGATTTGGCAAATGAGTCAATGGTTGCCCAAAACTTGTTCGATAGCCTTGGGAGACGATGTCAGTTGTGGTGAAGAAATTTTAATCAAAAGTGCCCCTCTGGCTGAAAAACAGGAAGGAGTCAAAGCTTACAACCGAGGTCGGTATCAGGATGCAGTGGCTTGGTTAGAAAAAGCGCGTCAAAAGGTTCCTAATGACCCAGAAACGCTGGTTTATCTCAATAATGCTCGTTTGAGAGCAGCAAACCTTCCTTCCTATACCATTGCTGTGGCCGTTCCTTTGGGCAATCCCGCCGATGGGGGAGATTCGGGCCGAGAAATTTTGCGAGGAGTGGCGCAGTTACAGACCGAGGTCAATCGCGAACTGTCGATTAACGGGCATGGCTTGCAGGTGGTTATTGCCGATGATTACAATGATAGCGATCGCGCCGGACAGATTGCTCAAAAATTGTCCGAGCAGGCAGGAATTCTCGGCGTTGTTGGCCACTACACCAGTGACAATACTCGCCTCGCTTTGCCGATTTATAACCTGAACAATCTGGTACTGATTTCGCCCACCAGCACGGCGCAAACCCTAACCCAAGAAAATACTTTTTTCTTTCGCACCATCCCCCAAGATAGCGTCATGGCAGAGGCACTGGCTGACTACCTTTACAACCAGACCAAGCGGCAAAAAGTGGTAGTGTTTTACAATCCCGGTAGTGCTTACAGCCGTTCCCTGCACGAGCGTTTTTTAATTAGTTTTGATGAACTAGGCGGGCAAGTAGTCAAGCAATTTGACCTGTCTAAGCCGATTTTTGATGCAGATGTAGCCATCGTTCAAGGAGAGGAACGGGAGGCAACGGGACTGGTTTTGTTTCCCGATGCCAAAGCTAATCCCTATGCTTTTTCTAACGCTTTAAAAGTCATCCGAGCTAACCGAAACCGCTATTTAATGGCGGGAGGAGACAGCCTCTATTCGACCGATATCTTGCAAGAAGGAGCGCACGCCAAAGGACTCACTGTTGCGATCGCCTGGCATTATTTAAACAGTCCCGATAGCAATTTTGTCCAAGCCGCTAAACAGTTGTGGGGAGGCAATGTGTCACAGCGTACAGCGATGGCTTATGATGCGGCTCGTACCTTGGCGGTTGTTTTGGAGAGTCAATCTTCCCTCGATTGGCGGCAGAAAATTCAAGCCTGGTTCGATCCGAGTATTCGGCGTAATCTCCTCTATCGCAGTCTAAAACAACCCAATTTTAAGACCAATGGGGCGACGGGAGAGATCAGTTTTGAACTCAGTGGCGATCGCCATGAAACTGTCGTCGAGTTAGTTAAAGTTGTTCCAACCCGATGTTCTCCTTATGGCTATTTATTCATTCCATTAAAATATGTTTCCGCTGAAACGGCGGGATTGAAGTGTGATTAAGCTGTCACGCTTCTCAATTGTTTCCTTGAGACTGGGTGTCTTATAAAGGAGTTATGGGAATCGGATTTAGGATTACTGCCTTCAGCGCCACCTGAATCGCCTTGTCTACGGCTTCCTCTTTGCTTTCTAACACGATGCTTTCGCCTTCAGTGCGTTGTGCTACTACCGCACAAATACAAGCCGTCGCAATACCATAAACGCCTCCCATTTTAAATAGCGTTCCTGCTTCCATTTCGTAGTTGAGAATCCTCAACTGGCGGTACTCCTCGGTAATTCCCTGCAACCAACGCTGTAAATAAAGATTGGCCGAAGATTCCACCCGTTCCTGTCCCTCATAAAACGTATCGACAGAAGCGGTAATCCCCAAATGATAGTCCACTTGTAATGCTCGCGCTGCCTGAACCAAGGCAACGGTTAAAAAAGGGTCAGCCGAGGCAGGATACTCAATTGGAGCGATGTCATTCGCCGCGCCTTGCCTGCACAATGCCGCCTGAGAAATGACGAGACTGCCGATTTTCACCTGAGATTGAAGAGAACCGCAGGTTCCTACCCGCACGATCTGACGGATGCCTACCTGTATCAACTCATTGACCACAATACTTAATGAAGGCGCTCCCATGCCGCTCGTTGCCGCTAAAATGGGTTGTTGATTGGGTAAGTATCCCAAATAGCTATTTAGCCCTCGGTAATCAGATAGCAAACGGCTGTCGTGTAAATAATGGTCAGCGATGTAGCGCGATCGCTCTGGTTCCCCCGACAATAAGGCAAGTATAGGGGGGGGAATGCCTAAATCTTCTTGGGTAAAACCAATGTGTGTCTGTCTCATTAAAATCTGTTGTAAACTCCTGACACCGAAAATATTTACAAAAGTTAACGAAAAGTGGTTAAAAGTTACTCAAACCCACAATTGGCCTAGTTGCTTAATAACACTTAATGGGTAATTGCCAAGTTTTTTAATAAAGATTTAAGAATTATTCACATTGCGCTCTAGACAAGACAAATGAACTTATTGTAAAAGAAAGACAAGTCCGATTAATGCGATCTAAACTGTCCCTAACTAAACCCAGTTGAGAGATGAACGCCATGCCCCATTTAATGCGCTCACTACTGTTAACCCTTCTGTTAAGCTTTACCACGCCACTGTTATTGCTGAGTGGCGTTCTTGTAACTTTTTGCGCCATTAGCTACATTCCAGGGATTGCTCTATTCGGTCAGGTTGGTGAAGGTCAACTGCTTGCCTTCTTATCCACTTTCGGTAGCGGCTACCCGATTCAAGGAATGCTGATCATTGGGGCAACATGCAGCACTGTCGGCGGTTTGTTCGATTTATTTAATTTCTACCTTTACCAAGATCTACGCAGCCAATGATCAATGAACAATAAAATATTGATCATTGACCGATTACCCTAATCATAGTCCTCATTCAATCATTAAAATCATAGTCAAAATTCTCTAACGTTGGGCTTGCCGTCTATTACTTCACCCACCAACACTAAATCGGTAACGCCAACAAATAAACCATTATCCAGAACGCCAGGAATATTATTAATTGTCTTTTCGAGTTCTGCCGGGTTGTCAATTTGGTCAAACTTCACATCAATCACCAAATTACCTTGATCAGTAACGACCGGCCCCGCTTTTTTAATGCCCATTCGCAGTTCCGGTTTGCCTCCTAGCTGTGCCAATTTTCGCATGACTGGGGAAACCGCTTTAGGAATGACTTCGACTGGCAAAGCAAAGGTGCTACCCAAGCGATCAACTAACTTACCTTTATCCACCACCACGATGAAAAAATCTGCTAGGGTATCAACTAATTTCTCCTGGGTGTGTGCTGCACCGCCGCCTTTAATTAAATTTTTTTGGGGATCGACTTCATCCGCGCCGTCAATGGCGATATCGAGCTTTTCAACCGCATCTAAGTTGGTCAGGGGAATGCCATACTGCTTGGCTAACACTTCTGCTTGAAAGGAAGTCGCCACGCCGACAATATTTTTTAAGTCGCCCGATTTGAGACGTTCTCCAATGGCTTCGATGGCGAATGCTGTTGTCGAACCCGTTCCCAATCCAATGACTGAGTTAGACTTAACACGCATAGCAGCCGCTTTGCCCACTTCTTGCTTCATGAGGGTGACGCGATCGCGATTGTCGGACATACGTTAAAACTCCATTACGCTCTTGCAACCTTTAAGCATATCAGATTAAAGCTATCAGCTATCAGCTATCAGTTGAATGGATGCCTCTTTAAATAAAGCTTCCCTGACGGCTGATGGCTGATGGCTGAGTGCTTTGTAACCTTAATTGCTCGAAGAAGCGGCCAGCATCTCTTTGAGTTTAGCCAGTTCATCAGCCCAACGTGGATCGGGTTGAAAGCCTTCACTCCCAGAAGTGGTATTTTGAGGACGAGCGCGTTTTTTGCTACTATTGCCCTTTTCCTTTTTGCTGGTAGCAACCGGCTGCTTAATAGGTGCAGGAACTTCTTCGTCGCCCTCAATCGCACCGTCTTCAGCAGATTTGCTTTTGGCGCGGGGTAAGGCTTTTTCAATTTTTAAGGAACTGTCCATAAAAGGTTGACCGTTGAACTTTTCAATAAAAGCATCGGCTTCCTCGTCAGTGGGTACTGTCACAAAAGCAAATCCCCGGCATTTGCCAGTTTTACGGTCTTTAATCACCTTAATAGACATAATTTCGCCAGCATCGGCAAAGATATCTTGCAACGCTTGACGCTCAATCGGTTCTTTCGGTAAATTACCGACATACAAACGAACGGGCATGATAAGTACCTCCAGGGGTTGAAATAAAAAAAATTGTCAGCAAAACATAGGCAAGCCAAGGCTGAGGTGATAACAAACGGGTGAGTCCAGAAATTCTCTTCCAGCAACGCTTTTGCTGAACCCTCCACGGTTGTTCACGCGCTTGGCTCGTGCCGTCAAAATTAACTTGCCGATGAACTATCTGGTTAAGCAATCGCTAAATATCCAGCTTTGATTCTTAATTTTCCTACAGATCAGGATTGTTCAGATATAATCCTGCCTTATTAAATTATTACAGATTGTTTACACAATGCGTTAATTTCTCCCATGATTTTGGATCTAAAAGTGGGGAATTTTTAGGCTTTAAGTAAATATACTCAGAGAATTGCTCAAATTGAACAAAATTTTTCAGAAAGCTTGCTAAAAATGATCTTATATGCTCGTTTAGCTGGAACTTTTGGGAATAATATTAAAGTAAGAGGGAACAAATGTCAATCAGCAATTGTCAATATTTCAATACACAAGGTAGACAAGCTGTCAATTTTTTGTTACATTGCTTTATATTAAATCACTAGGGGGACAATCTCTGGCTAATACCTCTAAAGACAGTATTCTGTCCACCTGCTATCGTCCTAATTTCCATGGAGGATCTATGAAACCTACCTCATTTGATTTGACTTTAGAGCAGCAATTCGAGATGAGACGTATCCAAGATGCCGCAGCACAAATGAGTCGCGAACAAGCCTTGGATATGCTCCTACAAGCCTCTCGCCTGCTGATGATCAAAACCAATGTCGTCCGCGATTTGATGAGCGGTACTTCATTAGAACCATTAACTTGAAATTTCAGCGAACAGGAGAAAGTCTATGGACGCTAAAGCTTTTGAGCTATCATTAGAACAGCAGTTCGAGCTGAGATGCTTACAAAATGAGTTTCAGCAATTAGAACACGAGCAAATCATTGGTTATTTGCTGGAGACAATGCAACAGCTAATGGTACGAGACAACGTGATTCGAGGCTTAATGAAAAACACTCAAATCTAGAGGCAAAGGAGGAGACGATCTCCATCTCGTGCCAAACTTATGATTAAAGGAGGGCAAGGGGTGTTGGGGCGTCAAACCCAAAGCCTTATTATGTTTAATACATTATTAATCATTCAATGTTTTCTCAGACTATTCAGCTTTCTTTTAAGTAACGTTTAGATAACTATCAGGTGCTTCTCAGCTAGCGAGCGGATTCTAGAGATTAATGAAATCCATTCATGTATTGAACTAATTGTTAAGGAGAAAAAATAATGAAACGCGCGATCGCAGCTACCCTTTCTGGTTTGGCTATCTCTGTGGCTAGTGGACTGAGTTTAGGCGTAAATTTGCCTGCAACTGCTCAGATGACTATGCATTTTAGCGCCCCTTTTATCACTAATTCGGGCTTAGCAGACACACTCGGAGAATCCCATTTTATTACGGTTGCCGTTACAGGATTTCCGCTAGAATCATTGATGATCGCGCTGCCTAATGACATGAGAACCTTAGCCGGAGCAACTGTTACTGACCAAAATGGACAGAAAATCGCAGCTAATGTCGCGATCGCTCAAAGTAGCGTTTCGATTAATTTTGCTCAACCGATTAATCCCAATAATTACCTGACGGTAGAACTGACTGGGGTAAAAATGGATCGCCAAGGGGGAACGGCTATATATCGCGTGAATTCAGTCAATAAAGGGCTACCAGGCACAATTCCAGTCGGCACAGCCGCCATCCGCCTGCGCGATCAAAGTTAATATTGATAACTATTAACTATTAACTATTAACTGATAACTGTTCACTGATAACTAATTATCTGATTGCCTCCTTGGGTTTCGGCTTGTTGGAGAGCGTTATCGCCCTGTTGGATGAAGGCATCAAGCGTCTGTTCTGGTGTGGGGAGAGTGCCGACAATTCCCACACTCAGCGTCATCGTGGGTAATTGAGTCTCACTTGAGCGGAGATTTTGCACCTGCTGGACAATAGTAGCGGCGATTTGCTGGCAGACAATCGTATCGGTATGCGCTAAAACAATAGCAAAAGTAGCACCTTCATAGCGACAGATCAGAGCCTCCGGTTGCTGTACGGCGCGTTTGAGCGTCTGAGCCACCTGATAGAGATAGCGATCGCCTACTGCGTGTCCGTGAGTCGTGTTGTAGGCTTTGAAGCGATCGAGACGACAGAAAATGAGGCTTAGCGGTTGTTCAGTGGCAAGCGATTGTTGCCATTCTGAGGCGAGGTAGTCTTCAAAGCGGCGGCGATTGGCAACTTGGGTGAGTTCGTCAATAGCAGCTAAGCGTTGTAACTCTTGGATAGCTTGTTGCAATTGCGCGTTTTGGGCGAGAATTTGCTTTTGCAGGTGTTGAATTTTTATCTGATTCTCGACTCGTGCTAGCACTTCTACCACTTTGAAGGGTTTGGCAATATAATCAATACCGCCTACCGAAAAGGCTTTAACCTTATCCCACGCTTCATCTAAAGCACTGACAAAAATGACGGGTACGTGTTGGGTTGAGAGATTGGCTTTCAATCGCTGACAGACAGTGTAGCCATCCATCTGCGGCATATTAATATCAAGCAAGATTAAGTCTGGTGGCGATAATGCGGCAGCTTGCAAGGCGATTTCACCATTGAGTGCTTGTCTGACTTCATAACCTTGTTCTTCGAGTAAATCAGACAACAAGTGCAGGTTATGCGGCTGATCGTCTACTAAGAGAACATTGCCTTTGGGGTACGCCGATGGTTCAGTGGGAGAGAAGATCGTGTCTGAAACTGGGGGAAGTTCTGTTGCAGTGGATTGACGTTGCTCAGAAGAACTTTGTTGGCGAATTTGTTTTTCTAATACTGCTCTAATATTAGATTTAGTCAACTTTTCACCCAAAATTTGCGAAAGGGTGTGCCAGAGCTTGGGGGCAACATCTTGCTTGATATATTTGGCAGAATATCCACATTCTTCGGCAATCTCGTCATAAGTCTTGCGACTTCCTTGCAGGGCTGTCAGTAGTACAATTCGTTGTAAATCGCTAAAATACCCCTTCGTGTGAGTATGAAGCAATTCTTCAGCCAATTCCAACAAAGTTTCAGTTTCTAACATCAATGGGTAATGGGTAAATTTTTGAATTTTGAATTTTGAATTTTGAATTTATTCTATCTCTCTCGCTGGGCAAGCTCAGCAATACTATCAAATCTGTAATTTTTTGCCAATTGCTGAAGTTGTTGAGCTAGTATCGAATGTTCAGCAGGAATTTGCTCTATTAACCGGAAAACCTGCTTGCGATTGAGTTGTCTTGCCATATCATGGAGTTGCCTTACCCATTCGATACTCATAACATCCAAAGCTTCTGCCTTCAAGACAGATTGTGCTTGAACAGTTACAGTTGAAGGGTTTGGTGCTGCTATCTCATCGCGATCGTAGCAATATTCTACGCTTAGATATTGAGCCATTTTTTCCCAAATAAGGGATTCTCGGAAGGGTTTACGCACGAAATCATCGCAACCTGCCGCTAGAGTGAGAGATTTTTCTTCTTCAAACGCACTAGCCGTTAGAGCAATAATCACTGTTCGATTTTGGCTTGATTTTGTCTCCTTGTCTCTAATAGCGCGAGTCGCCTCAAAACCATCCATGACTGGCATTCGCATATCCATCCAAATTAGGTGAGGTTGCCAAGTTTCCCACAGTGCGAGCGCTTCAGTGCCGTTACTCGCTTCCTTAACTTGCAAGCCGATAGAAGACAGTAGAGTAACTAAAAGCAGTCGGCTATCAGGACGATCTTCTACAACTAAAATGCGATATTTTGTTTGATTGGCAGCTAATCCTACCACTTTTTGCTTTAACTGAGGTAGAGCAATCTCTGTGGCTGAACTGAGGCGAACCTGAATGTCAAAGGTAAAGCAAGAACCTCCCCCAACAGTACTGCTAACCGCGATATCTCCCCCCATCAATTGCACAAATTTGCGGCTGATAGACAAACCTAATCCCGTTCCCTGTTGGGATTTTCGTCCTGTTTCGGTTTGTTCAAAGGCAACAAATAATTTTTCGAGTTCGTCTGTGGCAATTCCTGCGCCAGTATCTTTAATTTCAAATAACAACGTGTAAGCATTAGCCTGTAATTTCTGACTTTTGACTTCTAGCATCACACTGCCTTGCTGAGTAAATTTAAAAGCATTGCCTAGTAAATTAATCAGGATTTGACGGAGTTTATGTTCGTCAGCAACAATATATTGAGGCACATCAGGAGCGAGATTAAAGATGAGTTGTAAGCTTTGGGTTTGTGTTTTGAGTAGGAACATTTTATGGAGTTCCTGTAAGAGATAATGTAAGTCAAAATGCGTTTCATTGAGAGCTATCTGTCCTGCTTCAATTTTAGACATTTCTAAAATACTGTTGATCAATGATAAAAGATGTTCACCACTGCGATTGATAATGTCTAAAGATTGTTGATGACTGGGAGAAAGTGCCGTATCTCGACTCAAAATTTGAGCGAAACCAATGATGGCATTGAGGGGGGTGCGAAGTTCGTGACTCATATTGGCGATAAAACTGCTTTTTGCCTGATTTGCTGTATCAGCCGCTTTTTTAGCCATTAAAAGAGCTTCTTCTGTTTGTTTGCGTTCTAATTCTGCTCCTGCTCTGGCGGCAAAAATTTTAAAAATTGAGGTTAAAGTGGGGTTAGGATCGAGCGATCGCTCATCCAAAATCGCCATAACGCCGATAATTTCTCCAGCGACATTACACAGAGGAAATCCCCAATAACTATTAGCTTTTAAAGTCGTGATAATGGTATTTGTCGGAAAGTCGGTTTGAATGTTCTCAAAATAGTAACAGGCGCGATCTTTAACGACTTTAGCTGAAGGCGTATCGCTCAGAGGAATTTCTAGATTTTCTGCTAAGTTTTCCCCCGTCCAAAAGGCTAAGGTTCGTAAGTGAGTTTGGCGGTGGTTGGTAAGTTCACCAATAAAAGCATATTGCACTTTAAACACTTTAGCAAGATTTTCAATTAAGGCATTAAAAAATTCATTGCCTGTAGCAGTTGCCGTTCCTTGAAAAATTAATTCTAAGGCTTCTTCTCGGTGTTGGCGTTCGCGAATTTCTTGCTGGAGTGCTTGAGTACGTTCGGCGATTGTGGCTTCTAAAGTACGGTTATAATCAGCCAATACTTGTTCAGCTTTTTTTCGCTCGGTGATATCTTCTACCGTAGCCAGAATACCAACAATATTGCCTTGTAGATCGCGAATAGGAATTTTTCGAGTATCGTACCAAACATCTTTATTGGGTTTATATTCTACATAAGTTTGGCTTTGACCAGATTGAATAACTTGTCGATCTTTTTTTATATATTGTTCAATATTTTTTGCGTTGGGATAAAGCTCGAAATCCGTCTTACCAATGACGGCATTCGGATGCTGAAACCCTGCTGCTTTTGCCCATTGGCGATTGCATCCTTGAAAGGTTGAATGACGATCTTTCCAAAAAATTAATTGAGGAATATTATCTAAAACGAGTTGCAGTAAAGTTTCCTTATCTTGTAAAAAATCTAGCTGTTTTAGCTGTTGATTTTGTGTCGCTACTATCGTTTGTAACTCAGCTTTTTCTCGATTTAGCTGTTCTACTTCCTGTCGGAGTCTTATTAGTTCGTCTGACGGATGAATAGAATCGTTCATTATTTTATTTCATGATATGTTTTAATTTTACTATACTGAGTAACAATATTCAAAAAAATTTTTGTAAACAAAGCTATGCCCTCAGTGCTAGACTTGAGGGCAATCAAAAGATAGGGAACAAAATAACGACATGATGTTCTGAGAATTTTACTGATGGGATAAAGTGTTATCAGCCGCTATCCATCGAGCTTCTAATTTCGGGTAATCTTTGCCAGTTGGAACCCATTGCATTACTAATTTCTGTGAAGAATTTAAGGCTGGCTGAGTGTCTATGACAGTTAGTTTGGGCTTTTGGAAAGAGATAGGTAAAGCGATCATTGCATTTTCTCCTGGTGGTAATGATAGTAGAATCGAAGGAGATTAACTTCAAAGTATTAATCTGTCTTCTTAACTCCAGTATCACTACAATTTCCCAGTTCGCAAATACCGAAAAGTTCATAAAAGTTCAGGTTTTGACAAGCGAAAAATTCAGTAAAACGATCGCTACCTATTCAGGACTTACGCAGAAACCGATTTTCTGCGTAAGTTTTATAATCTACTTAAGAGATACAAGACAGTCGAGGTCAATTTTCGCTACTAAAAGATAAACTTAATAGTAAAACTTTACATTAAGCATGAGAGTAATAGCTTGACGATCCAACAGCCACCGACTATCTGCATACTTATGGGCGTTTCTGGCTCAGGTAAAACGACAATTGGCAAGCTTTTGAGCGAACGTTTAGCCTGGCCTTTTTTTGATGCCGATGATTTTCATCCACCAGAAAATATTGAGAAAATGGGTCGCGGTTTGTCACTGGATGACTGCGATCGCCAGTCATGGCTGAGAGCGTTGCGGCAGTTACTTGAAACGTTGCAACAAAGTCAAACAAGCGCGATTGTCACTTGTTCTGCTCTCAAAGCTAGCTACCGACAATTTTTGCAAGAAGGCATAATAGGACTTCACTGGATTTATCTCAAAGGCAGTTATCAACAAATCCGCGATCGCTTACAACAACGTCAATCTCACTTCATGCAAGCTTCTCTATTATCCTCTCAGTTTGCCATCTTAGAAGAACCGGAAGACGCGATCGCGATCGACATTTCTCAGTCACCAGAGGCGATCTCTACTCAAATTATCGCCCAAATTAGCAGGTTGTAGGACTTATGCACCAATGTTCAAGAAAATCTTTAGCTCCAAAAACAACACTACACCAAAATGGCAATTCAAGCGCTTAGCCAGGGTTTAAACGATATTAGACCCGAAATTCGCGCCAAAGCAGCAGAATCCCTGGGAAAATTAGGTGATGATATCTTAGCTACTAGTAAATAGTGATTATCAACTATTAACTATCAATTAAGAAGCCGCGCTAACAGGAGATTCCCCGTTAAAATAAGCACGAAAGTATTGCTTGTAGAGCGGGCAACTGGGAATAACTTGATTGCCGTCAAAGGTGATTAGACCTAAACTTTGTAACTTAAAGGCTTGCACAAGATCTATCTCGACCGGACTGGGACTGGCGATCGCTTTGCTGTAAGCTTCTAAAAGTCCCACCTCAGATGATTGCAAGTTCCACAACTGACGTTGCAGGTGTTCTGCGTAAATGTTGTTCGGTGCAGTTGGAGACATAGCCAGCAACTGAGGGAGGCTGATCTCAGAGCGGCGGATATAATAGAGAGCCAACCGAATTAGGTAGGGATGACCGCTTACCAACGAAATAAGCGGCTGTACCTGTTCGAGTGACCAAATCAATCCATAGCGAGCAGCCAATTGTTGAACTTGTTCGGGGATGAAGGTGGGCAATTCAATCGGCAGTCCTACGTTGAAGGGAGATTGATTGACATTGAGCGGTATGTAAACTTCTGAAGCATGGACGACAACCAGCCGCAATTGCTTCCAAATTTCCCGATTTTTTGCTTCTTCGTGCCAAGCTCTCAACAAACCAAAAAAATCATCGGCCAGATCGGGATACTGAAATAAGCGGTCAACATCATCCAACCCTAAAACTAAAGGCTGCTGGAGATTGGCGAGGAGATATTGCTCGAAGTAAATCTTGCAGCTAATTTTACTGCCAAATAAATCATCCCAGTAGTCGGCGATGCGGTTGGGCAATTTCAATCCCAAGCTGACATTTGCACAAAACCACTGGAGAAATTTATCTAAATCCTGAAACAGCGACTTATCTGCCAGGTGAAAGCTCAACGAGACAGATCGACAATTGCGTTGGCTAGCGCGGTCAAGAATCCTCGCCATTAGTGAGGTTTTGCCCATGCGTTTAGGGGCCTTGAGGCGAATGAGTGCCCCCGGTTGCATGACGGCTTGGTAGCAGTCAGATTCAATGGGCGATCGCTCTACATAGAAGTGGGAATCAAGCGGAACTTGTCCTTCGGGCAATTCTGTTCCTGACGGCAGCGTATCCTCTATCAAGAGGGTGTCTAATTCAGGTTTGTAATAATCGCCTTGTTCCAAATTTAAATTAAACGCTTTAAAACAGCATTTTAAGGTTCCTTTGTCGACTCCAGCTTCGCAGGCAAAAACTTTCATTAAAGTATCCACTGCCAACCCCGTGCGCGCACTTAATGCTTCTAGGGTGTAGCGATTGCCTCGATTTTCGCTGTATTCAGCTTCAGTTTTGGCTTCTTGGAGTCGCTCTAATCCCTGAAGGTTTAGGATTACGCCCCGTCTCCGTCTCTGTTTACTGGATTTTGACTGCTGCATCATAGTTACCATAAAAGCTCCTCGGACGCGGTTGGGTATCGCTGCTATTTTTTAGCCTCAGCATAGTTTTAGGGAATTCCGCAAAAAAAAAGAACGAGGACTCCGAGTTGTTACGGATGGCTTAACTTCTATTTTGTGTTAAGAGCGAGCCTTCTATCTGTCTTGGATTGAAGTAAAGATATAGACGTTTGCGATCCGATCTTAAGCTCCTCATATCCGATTTTAAGACAATCCGTTACGTCATACGCTAAAGCGGAGAAGTTTCTCAAAACCGCCTCAGTTGTCTCTTTTGACCTAACTTCTCGCTTCTGGACTAAGTTCGTTGCCTAAGAACCTAAATTTGGGTTGTTTGAGGAGGAGTTTGACGGCACACTTATGAGTAGCTCACCAAGCTTAGAAAAGCAAGCTTTCAAAAAACCAAAGAAAGTGGCAACTAGAGGAGTTTTAAGCTTAAATTTAGCTGAAAAATCTAATAATGGCAGGTCAAGCCAACTAGAGGAGGTTACGCGAATGGCAAGAAAGACAGAAGAATTACAATCAACTTGGTACCAGCGTCTTTTTGAGAAATTTCCCGCCCAAAATCGCGAAAAACGCCATAGCATTCTCCAGTGGTTGCTCAACCATGAATCGGCAAATCCCGAAACGCTATCTCGCAACGAACTCGCCGATGTTGATCGCCGAGTAGACTATCGTTACCGGATGCTGTGCCAGCGATACTTAGAGGTCGAACCAACCCAAGGATACCGCCAGTTGATCGCTCGCTTGAGTGCGCTGATGTTGGGATTTGCCCCCATCCAATCTTGGGCCAAGCAGCACCCCAACGCCCGAAAAGCGATCGCGACCTCCATCCAACAAACCATTCAAGAACTTCTAGAACAAGATACTGACTTACAGCGTCAGGTAAGCTGGATCGAGCGCTGCACACAAGACTGCCAGTTGCGCGAAGCTTTGGTCTTAGCGAGTGTCGAAGAATATTGCCTGCAACTGCATCATAACCAACCGCTCTTGCTCGATCGCCTGCGACAATACCTCTCCCGCCAACATCTCTCAGCCAGCCGTCGGGTTGCTCTCACCTCTGCTCAGCAATGTGCTTAGTAGATAAACCTCGACCCAGTGCGATCGCGGCATTTTGCCCCCCAAAACCAAACCCCAAACACATCGCCTGCTTGATTTGGCTAGGACGAGCATGAGTTACCAAATTTAAGGTAAATTCTGGGACATTCAAACCGATGCAAGGGGGCAACTGTTGGTATTTTAGAGCCATCAGGCAAAAAGCAACACCCATCGCTCCAGATGCCCCAAGCGTGTGTCCGGTTGCGCCTTTGGTAGAACTTACTGGTAGCGAAGGAGGGAATAGAGAGGCAATTAACGCTGCTTCTCGTCGGTCGTTGAGTGGGGTGCTGGTTCCGTGAGCGTGGAGGTAATCAAGGTCGCCTTGAGCCAGATGAGCGCGTTTTAGAGACTGTTTGAGAGCGATCGCCCCGCTATGATAATCTGGGGCAGGGGCAGTAAGGTGATAGGCATCGCAAGTAAAACCACAACCCAATATTCGCCCGTAAATAGATGCTCCTCGACGGCGGGCCACTTCAGCAGACTCTAGCAACAAGACTGCGCCCCCTTCTCCCAAAACTAAACCCTCTCGATCTTTATCAAAAGGATAGCACCCCGTTGCTGCTAACGCTCCCATTTGTTGGAATCCTGTCAGGGTTAAAGGGGTAATGGGGGCTTCAACTGCGCCTGCTAAGACTTGCTGACAGCGTCCCTGTTGAATGAGGTCAACCCCTTGCGCGATCGCCCAAAGACCCGTCACACAGGCGGCCATGGGAGATAAAACGATCTCTGCCGTTCCTACCTGTCGTGCAGCGATAATAGCAGCTTGATGAGGCAGCGTTTCTAACCAATTAACCTCATTTTGCGGCAAACAACCTTCTTGCTGCATCTGTCGGGCTAATTGTTCCCAAAGTGCTTGACAGCCACGACTTGAACCAATAACTATCCCACATTCTGCTAGCAGGGGATACAGTTGAGCGTCAGCCAAAGCATCTTCAACGACTAGCTGGACTAGGCGATTTAATAATATTGGGGAATTTTCGATTAAACCCATCGGATAGGCAGGCAGTTCGGGAAAAGGTTGATAGCGTTGAATGCCCGATTTGCCTGCGACAAGACACTGCCAACTTTGCGCTAAATTGCCCAAACAGCAGCGCAACCCAATCCCCGTGACGACCACATCCATTGCAATTATTTTTGACTTAAGGCGATTGCTAAGACAAACAACTTAAGATTATTGATTGTTTTAATCATAATGAAATTTACAACTAATAATGACGATTTCTGTATCTCTGACTTGGTAAACTAAACGATGCTCATCCGTTATTCTTCTTGACCAATATCCTTGCAAATCATGTTTCAGTGGTTCTGGCTTACCCAGTCCAGAGAAAGGTTCACGTAAAATGTTATTAATAAGTTCAACAATCTTTTTATAATTTTTTTTATCTTCGATAGTCCAGTTGTTGAATTGCTGAAACGCCTTTTGATCAAAGACTATATTTCTCATGCCATTCCTCTGGACTAATTAAAACCAAGTTTTCTTTTTTTTCAACTCTTTTAATTGCCTCAAAGAGGTGATGACGATTGGCTTCTGTAGACAGTAATTGTTGAGTCGTATCTGATAAATTAGTCTCCACAAGAATAATAATTTCTACTTCTGTTCCTTCAGACAATTCTGGGGCATTAATTTCTATTTTTCCAGCTTTACCGACTACACCGCTTTGTTTGACTGCTCTCATCATTAGTTGCCTCTCGCGTTTTTCTAAGTAGTTGATTACATTACAAATTTTATCTTTAGGCGTTAAAATCGAGTTCTCGCCGTCCTTCAAGAGCGCGAGCTAGGGTCACTTCATCAGCATATTCAAGATCGCCTCCCATTGGCAAACCAAAAGCAATGCGGGTCACTTTGGTAAAGGGTTTGAGTAATTGGCCGATGTAAAGCGTGGTGGTTTCTCCTTCGACAGTAGGACTGATGGCCAGAATGATTTCTTTGACTTGTTCTTGGGTGACGCGCCGCACCAACGACCCAATATAGAGTTGATCGGGGCCGATGCCATCCATTGGTGACATGACTCCTCCTAGTACGTGATATCTACCGTGATATTCTCGCGTTTTCTCTAAGGCAATCACGTCGCGGGAATCAGCCACGACGCAGACTGTTTGTGTGTCTCGATTGGGGTTGCGGCAAATCTCACAGACGGGTTCGGCAGATAGATGAAAACAGACTTTACACAAGCCAATTTGTTTTTTGGCTTCAATCAGGGCGTTAGCTAGGGCTTGCACGTCTGCTTCTGAGCGCTTGAGAATGTGTAGAGCAAGCCGTTGGGCCGTTTTCGGCCCGACACCGGGTAGCCGTTGCAGTTGTTCGATGAGGCGAGCGAGAGGAGCAGTATAAATGGTGCGCTAATCTCCAATGAAATTCCCTTTTTTATTATAATATTAAGCCTGGGAAAGCATTATCGATTCTTGTACCTTAATTGAGAATTGAGGGATTTTATGATGCTGTTTCGTTTCGGGGGGAAGATGCGATCGCTTCTGCTATTTTCCCTGAGTTGGTTATAAGTACAACGCAAGTGTTAGCAGCGTAGTATATAAACGTCAATTAGACTTCACCTCTGGAAAAAAAGTTGCACCAAGCATTTTCAGGGGTCAAAATCAGAAAATTGAGCAACGAGCTTGCGCCATTTGAGGTACTTGTGATAGAGTATAATCATATACTCAAGGGAGTCGTTTGCTTGTAGCTCCTTTCATTGCAGCGCAGTGTTAGACAGCTGGCAACTGCTTACCAGGCTACTGTTTGCAAATCTTCTACCTCTTGAAAATGTGCATCGCGTGTCACTAGCGTCAAACCATATTGCAACGCTAGTGCTGCAATCCAAACATCATTCTCAGGCAACGGACGACCTTTAATTCTTAACCTGTTCTTGACATCACCGTATTGACGAGCGGTATCAGCATCCCACCCAATGACTGTACTATCTGCGATAAGCTCCTCAATCCGTTCTAAATTTTCTTGGGGTCGTCCTGATTTTTTCGCACCATAATATAGTTCTCCGAGCGCAATACTTGGAATGAAAACCTCATCAGCTTGAGCAAGATTGTCTATGATTGATGCTTCACTTGCAAACAAAGCAATGATGATATTGGTATCCAATAAATACCTACCACTCATGAAGATCGACCCGTTCGCAGTCTTGCTCAATTGCTTCTTGCATTAGTTGTAGGTCATCACATGGAATTGCACCTGCGAAACGCAACAGTTTTTGACCTGAAACACCTCGAATTTTAGAATCTATCAAAGCATGGGCAAACTTAAGAACCTGCCATTGTAAGGGCTGTGGCATGGCTTTTAATTGTTCAACGATTTGGTCAATAATAGATGTGTTCATCTTGTTTTTTTATCTAGCATTACATAGATTTAAGCGTTAGCAATATGTTTACAGTGTCATGTTAACAGGTAATCTAAGCTATGACCAATTGCAGTATTAGTCGCTTTAACCTCTAGACTTCTATTGGGGGAGCATCTGCTTTATTCGTTGTACGCACTTGGGCAAATCGTGAACTATATCAGTTCCCTGAATTCTTAAAGAAGTAATACCGAGACTACCAAGCTTAGCTTCTATCTTTTCGTCTTTTTCTTGAGCTTGGTCGGAACTGTGATACTGTTTAGAATCACAAAAAATTGCTAGCTTCTCTTGCTCAAAATATAAATCTGCTGATGTGACTAAATGATGTTCTTCTTTTACGTCGTATGCCCGAATCATGTCATAAAAATTTGCATAAATACTTCCGTCTTTAAAGATAGATGTTTGAATCTTGGGAAAAAATTTTTCATTTGCTAGTGCTTGAATTAAGAATAACTCAATAGGGGAATCGGCTCCCCAAAGTTTACGAGGTTTTAAGTTTTTGAAAAGACTGTAGTAACGTTTAATTCTATAATTACAGTACTTTCTACGAGTTCGAGCATCGGCAGTGACTATATCGGGAAGTAAAATGTCTCGTTTGTTATACTTGTTTGCTAGAAAATAAACTCCAATAACAAAACCAATTGAGTCAGGATAAACATCTATTTTATTTTGGGCATTAAAAAAAGTACTAAAACTTCCAAAAAAGTCCCATTTACCTTGAAAGGGATCAAAGTTTATGTAAACCCATTCTTCTTCAAGAATCTTCTCTAGAGAAAAGTTTTTAAAAAAGTCGATATCTTGTTCTTGAAGCTTCCCTCTTTTTGAAGCTGGCATGAGGGAAATACTATAGGGTTTTCCTCGAATTATACCATCTACGCATCTAAAGTCATAACAATTAGCTATAACAAATATCATCTGAAACTTGATTTGCTGTTTTCTATAATAATTGATGACTTCTTGAGAGGGTTGTAATGGAATACCTGAAGGACACAACTTAGCAATATCTGAAGTTATAGGTTTAAGACCATCTAATACAGTAATATCAAAATTCAATATTTTTGGGAGAACGGAAAAATCTGGCGAAAATGGTAAATTAGCTAAAGTTTTATAGTGTTGTATTTCCTGTAAGTTTTTTGGACGATTAACAATCATTTTGTTATTGCCGTAATTCAGAAATTATTCAAACAGTTGCTTCATTTTTGTCATACATAATTTGTAATAGAGAATCGCCTCCTGACGTTAGCACTCCGTCAAAAAATCATTACTACTGATCAATCTAATCGCTTCCATATCAGGAAATTTTAACTGAATTTCCCATTCACCTCCCAACGCACTGACGACACTAGCTAAAGTTCCCAAAGTCAGATTTTCGTCTCCGTTCTTTAACTTAAATACTGCAAGATTTTCCTGTGAAAGTCCAAGCCGCTCTTGAATCTCCCGAATCATTTTTAGCTCACGCAATAGTTCTTGGGTTCGAGCCTCTATTTTTTCCCTTCTTTGAATAGGAAGTTTTTTCATTTCGTCATCAAAGGTGATCATTCGCTTTTCTCCTGTAGTAAAATAAGGTATAATGAAAAGTTAGTCTGTGCGTGACTGACCCCGCCGAAAGAGGCGTTGATCAAGTCAATCGAGAGTGCTGGTTGACGAAAAATCAAGCGATCGCGGCATAAAGCGTGAATTACTTAACCTAAATTATTATGACTGACTCAATTCGTTTTCTGATGTGTTCTCCCGACCACTACGACGTGGACTATGTGATTAATCCTTGGATGGAAGGAAATATCCACAAATCAACCCGCGATCGCGCTGTAGAACAGTGGCACAAACTCCATTATGTGATTAAAGAGCGAGCTATTGTCGATCTTGTCGCTCCCCAGAAGGGATGGCCGGATATGGTCTTTACGGCTAATGCAGGGTTGGTGTTAGGAGATAACGTCGTTCTCAGCCGCTTTTTTCACAAAGAACGCCAAGGAGAAGAACCCTATTTTAAAGAATGGTTTGAAGCTCACGGTTTTACCGTTTATGAACTGCCCAAAGACCTACCTTTTGAAGGAGCAGGCGATGCCTTGTTTGACCGCGAAGGACGGTGGTTGTGGGCGGGATATGGCTTTCGTTCAGAACTCGACTCTCACCCCTATCTCGCTAAGTGGCTAGATACAGAAGTGCTGTCTTTGCGCCTGATTGACGAGCGATTCTATCACTTAGATACTTGTTTTTGTCCTTTGACGGGCGGTTACTTGCTCTACTATCCCCCTGCCTTTGATGCCTATTCCAACCGCCTGATCGAACTGCGAATCCCTGCCGAAAAGCGCATTGCTATCGAAGAACCCGATGCCGTTAAGTTTGCTTGCAATGCGGTTAATATCAACCAGATGATTATTCTCAATCAGGCAAGCGATCGCCTCAAGCAATGCCTGGTCGAGGTAGGATTTGAAGTGGTAGAAACCCCGTTAAGCGAATTCCTCAAAGCAGGTGGGGCGGCTAAATGTTTGACCCTGCGCGTCACCGAACCCGTTCTCGATTACGTTCATGCCAATATTCCTGTCGAGAGTCGTATCATTCAACTGCAAGGGCATTTACTCGATGCGGGCATTATGAATAAAGCCCTCGACTTAATTGTGGAAAACGGCGGCAGTTTCAAGGTACTTAACTTCAATTTAGGGGTCGAACGTCAGAGTACCTCGGCGGCAGAAGTGCGAGTATCTGCACCCTCTCACAATGTCATGGAAGAAATCGTGGCGCAATTAATTGACTTAGGGGCGGTTCCCCCTCCTCAAGAAATCTGCGATGTCAATACCGAAGTCGTGACACAAGCTGGCGTAGCCCCCGATGATTTCTACGTCACCACCATCTATCCAACGGAAGTGCGCGTCAATTGCGAGTGGGTTAAGGTAGATAATCAGCGCATGGATGGGGCGATCGTGGTCATAGAGACTCCGACGGACGCTGAAATGTTGGAGGGAGCCTCCAACATCGCGTCCTCGGCTTTAAAAGCCGGAGCTTCCTCTGACTTCGTGAACAATACACCACAACGTCTGGTCGCTGAGTGCCGCCTGCTGCGGGATCTCAAAGTGGGCGATCGCGTGATGGTTGGCATTGAGGGCATTCGCACCATCCGCCAAACCAAGTCGAGGGAACAACGCACAGATATTAGCAAAGAATTCACGTTTATGGGGGCAGGAGTTTCTAGTGAGCGTCGGGTAGAATTAGTGGTCGAGCAGATCGCCTGGGAAATGCGGCAAATCCGTGATCAAGGCGGTAAAGTCGTTGTCACGGCAGGCCCGGTCGTCATCCACACCGGCGGGGCGCAACATCTGTCCCGTCTGATCCGGGAAGGCTACTTCCATGTTTTATTAGGCGGCAATGCGATCGCCGTCCACGATATTGAACAGGCCTTGATGGGAACCTCTCTCGGTGTTGATATGCAGCGAGGCGTTCCGGTAAGTGGAGGACACCGCCACCATCTCAAAGTCATTAATGTTATCCGTCGCTGTGGCAGCATTGCTCAAGCAGTGGAACAGGGAATATTAACCAAAGGGGTGATGTACGAGTGCGTTGTTAACGACATTCCCTTCTGTCTGGCGGGTTCTATTCGCGATGATGGCCCCTTACCCGATACGGAAATGGAGTTAATTAAAGCTCAAACCCAGTATGCTGAACTAATTCGCGGCGCGGACATGATTTTGATGCTGTCGTCGATGCTGCATTCGATTGGCGTAGGCAACATGACTCCTGCCGGGGTCAAAATGGTCTGTGTCGATATCAATCCGGCAGTAGTGACGAAATTGAGCGATCGCGGTTCGGTGGAGTCAGTCGGTGTAGTAACCGATGTGGGACTGTTCCTCAGTTTGTTAGTCCAGCAGTTGGATAAGTTAACGCATCCTTATCAACTGGTGACAACGGGATAAGCTCAAAATTCTAAAACGACTCGATCTCTTAACGCTCTTAACTGTCTTGAATCGTTTTTTCATTATCCTCTTAACTGTCTTATCTGTCCTTGACTTTATCTCGAAAGATGGTGATAATGCTGATGAAAATGATCGAGAGGGGAAAAATACTAAACCGCTCTTCGCGGTTATTATTCCCGGATCGAGATAATTAAAAAGGAGGTTAATATTATGATGCTAGGTGGACTTTTGCCGCCGATCGGTTTGGAAATCCCGTGCAGTACCTACGCAGTCAACGTGCCCCTGAAAGTGGATGTCCTCGGAATTATTACGCTGGACTTCAAGGGGGGGATCACGGTGCGAGTAGAGGCGAACCTCGCAGAAGGTCTCGGCGGCGTTAAGCTAAGGGTGATCGGCCAAGAGGTTTCGGCTGACAGCCCCGTACTCGGCGAGGTGACCATTAGTCAGGCCGATACCGACGCGACACCGCTCAGCCTGCTCGAACTCACCAAGAATCTGCCGCCGAAATTCAAGAACACGATGTTCTTGGATTTCGATGTGAGGATCGAAAAGCCGCCCGGTGGCGGCCCGCCTTTGGTGTTGCGGAACACGAAAACGGCCAAGCTGCTCAACGACAACCTCACGCAGTTTCCGCCGCAGGGTTCCGTTTACCAGCTACAGGAACCCGTTGACCTCGCGCCTGTCGGCGCACCGAACCAGGTCGTCGCCCAGATCCTCCAGTTCCCTGTCACGGTTTCGCACAACCCGTAACAAGCCAGACTGGGGCTGTTGTCGCGAACTAAAAGCCTAGTGGTAGCGAGAGTATCAAAACGCAAATGTGGTGGGGCAAGTGGGTTCACTTAGTTTGATCGCTCCATCACCGCCCACACTCGTTACCTTCCCCAGTCATTTTAAAGAAGTCAAAAGCATCTTCATCATTTTTCTATTTCTTTTTTTTCTTTTCCATTTTTCTGACATAATTGTTGCAAAATCACTCATCGCTTTAAATTTAATTTCACCTTCTGTCGCAATTTCCAAAATTTCTTTTAAATCATCTTCACTCAGTTTTTGTGAGTTCATTGTTATTACAAAGAAATTAATCTGATAGTTGCTTTATTTTATCCAGAAAAATAGCCTCTACTTCCTCATAAGACATTGATAAAGGAGAAGGATATTTAGTCGAGTTTTTTTTACGACTCATTAAGGCTTCCAATGCTACTTAATCCCGCTTTTAGAGGTAGGGTGGGCATTGCCCACCCTACAATTAAGCATTTTACTGAAAATTACTCTAATGAAAATAGAAAAGGCAGGCTAATGGCCCGCCCTTTACCTATTTAATGTCGTTTAGTAGGGCCACTTCCAATTGACCATTTCATCTTTGTCAGTGCCTTGCTCAATCGCGTAGTTGAGATTTTCGATGATGGCGTTCTTCATGCGCTCTTTGACGTGGGCGGCAGCCGAACCCAGTTTAGGTACGTCATCGATGACATCAATCACCAAGTTAAAACGATCAATCTGGTTGCGAATCGCTAGTTCGAGGGGCGTATTGATGTTCCCTTCTTCTTTATAACCGCGCACATGAATCCGATGCTGGTTAGTGCGGCGATAAGTAAGCTTGTGAATCAGCCAAGGATAGCCGTGAAAGTTAAAAATAACGGGTTTATCCGGCGTAAACAAGCTATTGAAATCATCCTCCGACAGTCCGTGCGGATGTTCCTCCTGTGGCATCAGTGTAAATAAGTCCACGACGTTAATAAAGCGCACCTTGAGATAGGGAAACTCCGCGCGCAAGATGGCTGTCGCTGCTAAAGCTTCTTTAGTCGTCACGTCGCCGCAGCAGGCCATGACCACGTCGGGAATGTCGGGTTCAGTGCCACAATCGTCATTGCTAGCCCAATCCCAGATGCTGATGCCTTTAGTGCAATGCTTGATGGCTTCATCCATACTCAGGTATTGCAGGTGTTTTTGCTTGTCGGCAACAATGACGTTAACGTAGTCCGTGCTGCGAAAGCAGTGATCGGCAACCGATAGCAAGCAGTTGACATCGGGAGGCAGGTAGACGCGGACGATATCAGGACTCTTGTTGGTCACCACATCAATAAAACCGGGGTCTTGGTGAGAGAAGCCGTTGTGGTCTTGCCGCCAAACCGTAGAAGAGAGCAAGATGTTCTCAGAAGCCACCGAAGCCCTCCAGGGAACCACTTTTTTACAAATATCTAACCACTTGGCGTGTTGGTTAAACATGGAGTCGATGACGTGGGCGAAGGCTTCGTAGGTGTGGAAAAAGCCGTGACGGCCAGTCAGTAAGTAACCCTCCAAGCAGCCTAATAGGGTGTGTTCGCTGAGCATTTCCATCACGCGCCCATCGCGGCTAATCTCCGTTCCGTCTGCGTCTTCGGGGAGGATGTCGGCCATCCAGACTTTATTGCTGACTTCGTAGACAGATTGCAATCGGTTGGAAGCGGTTTCATCCGGGCCAAACAGACGAAAGTTATTAGGATTGTTCCGCATGATGTCCCGCATGAACACCCCTAGCGGCTTGGTGTTTTCGACTTCGATGGTGCCTGGTTCGGTCACATCTACACCGTATTGCCGGAAATCGGGCATTTTCAGTTCTTTTCGCAATAAACCGCCGTTGGCGTGAAGGTTGGCACTCATACGGCGGTGTCCGGTGGGGGCTAGTTCTTTGAGTTCAGGAATGAGTTTACCCTGTGCGTCGAAGAGTTCTTCTGGCTTGTAGCTTCTCATCCAGTCTTCGAGCAGCTTAAGGTGGGCGGGGTTGCCATGCAATCCTGATAGAGGAACTTGGTGAGAGCGCCAGAAATCCTCGGTTTTGCGACCGTCTACTTCTTTGGGGCCTGTCCAGCCTTTAGGCGATCGCAGTACAATCATTGGCCACCGAGGACGCTCGGCCACGCCGCTACTGCGAGCTTGTTGTTGAATGGCTTTGATTTCGGCGATGACCGTATCAAGGGTAGCGGCCATGGTTTGGTGCATATAATCTGGGTCAGACCCCTCGACGAAATAAGGCTTGTAGCCGTAGCCTATAAACAAACTTTCGAGTTCTTCGTGGCTGATGCGGGCCAGAATGGTAGGATTGGCAATTTTGTAGCCGTTGAGGTGCAAGATGGGCAACACAGCCCCGTCGCGGATGGGATTGATGAATTTATTGGCGTGCCAAGAGGTGGCTAAAGGGCCGGTTTCGGCTTCTCCATCGCCTGCTACCGCCGCCACAATCAGGTCGGGATTGTCAAAGGCCATGCCGTAAGCGTGGGAAATGCTGTAGCCTAATTCTCCCCCTTCGTGGATGGAACCAGGAGTTTCGGGGGTGCAGTGACTGCCGATGTGGCCGGGGAAGGAGAACTGCTTGAAAAACTTCTGCAAGCCTTCTTCATCTTCACTCTTATCGGGGTAAACCTCAGAGTAGGTTCCCTCTAAATAAACCGGGCCGAGAACGCCTGGCGCACCGTGACCGGGGCCGGCCACGAAAATCATATCTAAGTCGTTTTTTTTGATGACCCGATTGAGGTGGGTATAGAGGAAAGACAGGCCAGGGCTGGTTCCCCAGTGACCTAGCAAGCGATATTTGATGTGTTCGGATTTGATGGATTCAGTCAGCAACGGGTTGTCTTTGAGATAAATCATGCCGACAGCTAGGTAGTTGCAGGCTCGCCAGTAAGCATGAATTTTCCTGAGTTCGTCGCTTGAGAGGGGTTTTTGTTCAGTAAGAGGTCTTTCAGGTGCTGCTACCATTGACGGTTACTCCAATTCACAGATTTATTCATTTGCCCTGAGTCAGAGAGACTCCGCCTTGTAAAGGCGGAGCTTCCTCTGACTTCGTCAGATTAAAGGAAACAGGTAAAGGTGACGCTAAGAGAAAAGGCTGCGCTCTTACATCTCTTCTTTTTTAGGCAGGTTTCCTGATCAAGTTGTTAACTCAAAAGAGTTTAACAAATCTAAATTTTTTGTATAGCTCTTTTGCCTCGCAGCGAAAACCCGTAGGATGTATAGTAATATCTACTCAAGTCGCGGCCCATAGCCCATTAGTAACGTAACGTATTGTTAAATACCAACCCTTCTCTTTAAATTTAAACAGTCATCAACAAGGAGTCTTAACTCATGGCAACAGTTAAAGTCGGCATCAATGGTTTTGGACGAATCGGGCGTTTAGTGTTCCGAGCAGGCATTCACAACCCAGAATTTGAATTTCTGGGCATCAACGACCTCGTTCCGCCCGAAAACATCGCCTACCTTCTCAAATATGACTCCACCCATGGCCGCTTTGACGGTACAGTAGAAGCCAAAGAAGATGGCATCGTCGTCAACGGCAAGTTTATCCCCTGCTTCTCGATTAGAGACCCCGAACAACTGCCTTGGGGCGATCGCGGTATAGACTATGTTGTAGAATCGACTGGACTTTTTACTGACCACGCCGGGGCCATCAAACACATCAAAGCAGGAGCTAAGCGCGTGGTCATCTCCGCACCGACCAAAGACCCAGAAAACGTTCGCACCTTCGTCGTCGGGGTCAACCATCACGAATTCGACCCCGCCAAAGATCAAATTGTCTCGAATGCAAGCTGTACGACCAACTGCCTAGCTCCCATTGCCAAAGTCATCAACGACAACTTCGGTCTGAGCGAAGGTTTGATGTCTACCATTCACGCCATGACCGCCACCCAACCCACCGTTGACGGCCCCAGCAAAAAAGATTTCCGAGGCGGTCGAGGGGCTGCTCAAAATATCATTCCTGCCGCTACGGGAGCGGCTAAAGCAGTTACCTTAGTTATACCCGAACTCAAAGGCAAGCTAACCGGCATGGCTTTTCGAGTTCCCACTCCCAACGTTTCTGTGGTTGACCTGACCTTCAAGACAGCCAAAGCCACTAGCTACGCCGAAATCTGCGAGATGATGAAAGCCGCCGCCGAAGGAGAACTCAAAGGCATTCTCGCCTACACTGATGAAGATGTCGTCTCGACGGACTTCACCAGCGACGCTCATTCGAGTATCTTTGATGCGGGTGCTGGCATTGAGCTAAATGCCAACTTCTTTAAAGTGGTTTCCTGGTACGACAACGAATGGGGCTACTCTAACCGTATGTTAGATTTAATGACAGAAATGGCTGCTAAAGAAGCACCAATGATGGCAACCGTTTAGATGGGTTTGAAGATTTACGAAGTTAGAGGAAGCCTCTTAGACATAAAAAGTCTAAGGGGTTTCTTTTTCGATTCTTGGTGTAGGTGTAGGATGGGTTATACGGCAGTAAGCCTTCAAACTTAACTAGAGATTATCAATCCGTCGTAACCCATCTTCTTGAAATTTGTAACATATACGAACATTTTACCCCGTGATGTCGGGAGAGCCGCGAGCAAGATGCTCGCCCTACAATAGTTCTAACGATCCCGATAATACAATTTAAATGTATAACAGCTTATGATGCTAACTCTAACACTAATAAAAGATGTTACCGATATCGCTAGATCTATTGCCACTGTTATCGCAATTCTGATGAGTAGATTTACAAAAGCAAAAATGAGCGATACCCGAAAAATACCAAAATCATCAGCAGCACAAGAACAAGAGATACTAGAAGGAGCGGAAAAAAGACCAAGTGAGCCTATGAGTGTTGCTAATTTTAAGTGGCAAGGTGATCCTCCTCTTCCTTCTCCTCCTAATAACAAAGAAGAAAATGGCAGTGAACGAAAAAACGAAGAGAAAAGAAAATAATACCAATTCCCTAAATTCTGACGACACAACGAGTTCATCGAATTGTAGGATGCGTTCTCAACGCATCCTACAACTGTAGTGCGATGGCTAATATTTTCCGGCCAGGCTTCAGCCATTTCTTTTTGAGTTTTGTTAAGCTAAAAAATTGACGAGCTACTGCTTGAGTTTTGCGCCAAACTGGTCGATGAGCAGTTCACTCAACACCGGCAATAAATCCTCGCAGGCGATGCCTTTGCGGACACACTCGCCCAAATGAGCTTCCTTGCCAACTTTGCCTCCCATGTACAAGTCAACGCCTTCAACGGTTTTGCCATCTTTGCGAACTTTGGTACCCATCAAGCCAATATCAGCCACTTGCGGCTGTCCGCAGGAGTTGGGACAACCCGTCCAGTGAATGCGAACAGGGCGAGACAATTCTAAAGCATCATCTAATTGTCTGGTTAAAACCAAGGCACGATTTTTGGTTTCCACCAAAGCAAAATTGCAAAATTGAGACCCCGTACAAGAGACTAAAGCGCGTTCTAGGAGTCGAGGGGTGAGGCTAAACTTCTGGAGTAAGGGTTCGTCCTTAAATGCCTCTAAATTTTCCGTCGCAATGTTGGGAATTAGCACGTTTTGCTCGACAGTCAGGCGAATTTCTCCACTACCGTAGACTTCAGCTAAGCGAGCAAGATCGAACATATCAGAGGCGTAGAGTCGTCCAATCGGAACGTGCAGTCCAACATAGTTGAGTCCTGGCTGTTTTTGCTCAAAAACACCAATATGATCTCGTTTTTCCCAATCCATTGCATCTTTGGGAACCGCCGCCGCCAGCGACCATCCTAACTGAGCTTCTACCAGTGAGCGAAACGTTTCCAGTCCGACTTCATCAATTAACCACATCAGACGGGATTTTTGGCGGTTAGCCCTCAGTCCGCGATCGCGATAGACTTCTAAAATAGCGCGGCTCACCTCGACGACTTCATCATTAGGATGCACCCAGGCATTGAGGGGAATAGCTGCTTCACACCGCTTAGCTGAGAAAAAGCCACCCACGAGGACGTTAAAGCCCAACTCGCCGTCTTTGTAGGCAGGAACAAAGGCAATATCATTAATTTCGGCGTGAACCGAGTTATCCCGTCCCCCTTCAATCGCAATGTTGAATTTGCGCGGCAGGTTAGTAAATTCGTAGTTGCCTTGTCCGCTATTGGTAATCATGTCTTGAACGTTTTGAACCAACAGACGGGTATCAATCAACTCCTCAGCATCAATGCCTGCCATCGGCGAACCCGTGATATTGCGGACGTTATCCATCCCCGATTGAACTGAGGTCATGTCCGCACTTTTGAGGCGGCGGAAAATGTCGGGGACATCTTCGATGCGAATGCCCCGCAATTGGAGGTTCTGACGGGTGGTAATGTCGGCGTTGCCATCATCGCCATAGCGTTGGACAACTTCAGCGAGAACTCGCATTTGTCGGCTAGTGAGAATGCCGTTGGCGATTCGCAACCGCATCATAAACTTGCCAGGGGTGACGGGACGATAAAAAATCCCCACCCATTTTAAGCGATGCTCTAAATCGTTTTTGTCCATCGCTTCCCAGCCGATTTGGGCAAATTGTTCGAGTTCATCTTTAACGTCGAGTCCGTCTTTTTCGGCTTTAAATTTTTCAAACTTGTTAGTCGTCGCTGTTTCCTTGGGGGCTGCTTGTACCACGGATCAATCCTCTTTCAGTGGGTAGGTCGTTGGCTAAAAGACTTCTAATAGAGATCTTGTATAAGATAATTTGTCCTTGATCGCACTATAGCGAATGCTTAGGGGACTGCTGTTATTTAAGTAACTTTATACCCAACATTTTTGTATTGGTTGTAACGAAACGCCTGATCGCATAAGTGTTATGCATATCGGAAATGCGGATCGTGCATTAGACCTCTTGCATCAATAAAAAAACATTCTTTGAATTTAGGGGAAAGATGGGAATTTTTAAAAAATTCATCACTTAATTGTGCAATAATCTGTTTAGTTAAAATCAAGAGGCTGTATGGTTGTAGTAAAAGCCCACTCTCTATGCAAATTACATTTGATTTACCTGATGAAGTTGTCACTCAGCTTCAACCCTTTAAAGACCAACTGCCTCAAATCCTAGAGTTGGGGTTACGAGAACTTAGTGCACACCGTAACGCGGATCTCTTCGAGATCGCCCAGGAAGAGTTTTCAGGGATGGCTGAAGTCCTAGAATTTTTGGCAAGTCTCCCCACCAATGAAGCTGTTATCGCTTTGCGTCCCTCTGAATCTCTGCAAGCTCAAATTAGCACGCTGCTAGAGAAAAGTCGGACGGTGGGTTTAACGCCAGCAGAAGAACAGCAATGGCAAGGTTATCAATATCTAGAGCATATTGTAAGAATAGCTAAGGCTAGAGCCTTCTTAAAGCTCAAGAAAGCTGAGGTAGAATGAGCAAAACCTATATTCCTGTCGCGCTACGAAGACAGGTGTATGAACGGGCAAAAGGTTGTTGTGAGTATTGTCTGATTCCTGATGTGACTACTTTTGCGCCTCACGAGATTGACCACATCATTGCCGAAAAACATGGTGGCTTGAGTGAATCGGAAAATTTAGCTCTATCCTGTACTTTGTGCAACAAGCACAAAGGAAGCGATCTCGTCTCTGTCGATCCAGAAACGGAAAAAATTGTACCCTTGTACCATCCTCGCCAAGACCTGTGGCGTGAACATTTTTGTCTGAGCGAGGCTGAATTTATGCCTTTAACCCCCATAGGTCGGGTGACGATTCGGTTATTGCAGTTAAATCGTCGTGACAGAGTTGATGAGCGTCAGCTTTTGCTTCAGGCTGGAATGATTAAGCCGTAGGATCAGCGATCGCCAGTTTTTCGATTCCTATTCTGCCAAGGGCTATCCCTCAGAGGTGCGGGAGCGTTGCCTCAAGCTGCATTTAGTAGATGGGATGGGGTATCGAGCGATCAGGCGGGAAAGATGCGTAATTTAGGGACTTAAAATCCCTTTTCCCCACTAATGCGGCGAAGTCTAGTCAGTCTGGCTTTTGCTGCCAGAATAGTGGAAGAAAGTCTTCATCTATGAGTTTCTTTTGAATGGCGATAACAGCCGCTTGGGTGCGATCTCGGACGGCCAATTTCCGCAAAATCGTATGAACATGAACTCGTACCGTTCCCGACGTGATGTAAAGCATTTCTGCTATTTCTTTGTTCGTCTTGCCAGTAGCAATCAGTGCCAAAATTTCTTGCTCTCGACGAGATAATGAAGGTGATACTTCATCAGCAAGATTTTCTGGGGGAATAATCAGGTTATTGGCAAAAGCAGCGCGAATTTTGGGAGTTGCGGTGGAATCCCACCAAGAAGCTCCAGCCGCTACCGAACGAATTGCCAAAATCAGCGTTTCAGCAGAAATTCCTTTCAAACAATACCCCTGTGCGCCTGCTGCAATAATTCGATGAATGAGCAATTCTTGAGTTCGTGATGTCAGAACAAGAACGGGTAAATGCGGCAATTGCTGTTTGATCTGGCGACAAGCTTCTATTCCGCCAATTCCAGGCAATCCAATATCGAGCAAGACGACATCAAGCGTGTGATGTTTAACCATCTCAACAGCCGTTTCTCCATCTTCTGCTTCTGCCATGATTTCTAGTCCTGGCTCTTGTTGCAATCGAACGCGCAAACCGAGGCGAAATAGCTCATCATCTTCAACCAAGAGAATTTGTAGCAAAGGAGAGGACATATCAATCCTAGGCAGCTAAATGCCGCGAAAGTGCAGGTAAACGAAAAGCAAACATCGCACCCAGAGGATAAAGATTTTCTGCCCAAATTGTACCGCCATGAGCTTCAATAATTTGGCGAGACAGATAAAGTCCTAACCCTGTACCGCTCGCTTGACGATCGCTTCTCCCTTGATAAAAACGTTCAAATAAATAGGGAAGTTCCTCTGGGATAATTCCTGCTCCCGCGTCTAGGATCTTGACGGTTTGGTAGGCGGAACTCGACTCAAGGCTAACTTCAACCCTACTTCCACGAGGAGAATGATTGATAGCATTGGTGAAGAGATTCGCAAAAACCCTTTGTAACTGGATTGTATCGCCATTAACCCATAAAAATTGACGAAAATTAGATTCGCCGTAATTGAAAGAAATGTGAACGCGCCGACTCGACGTTAAATCGCTTAAGGTTGTTACCACTTTTTCGGCAATCTCCACCAAATCGACAGGCTCGTACACAAGTTTTAATCCCTCAATATCGTTGCGGTAGACATTCAATAGGGTTTCGACGATCTGCAAGGTTGTCTGATGGCTGCGAATCATGGTTGTCAAAATTTCCGGTTGAACAGATTGAATTGACCCAAAATTTGCACTTTGCAGCACTTTGAGCGTTTCTATCGCGCCTAATAAGGGGGTTTTTAAATCATGAGCCAACATGGCTGCAAAATCTTCTCTGACATCAGCCAGTTTTTCGGCAGATTGCAGTTTAGCTTGCTGTTGGAGTAGAGCTTGTTGGTAGAGACGATTGCGATCGCTTAAAATGCCGGTGACAATCAGTGCTAAGGTGGCAATAATACGGCTGACACTCGTTGCTAGACTGGCATTTTCCCGTCCCGGAAGCCAAAGATTGAGCAACGTCAACAAGCAGGCTAGTAGGGTGACTTGCAGCGTTGTCTTTCGACTCAAACGACTATTAGAAAGCAAAATAGGGCCGATGTAAAGGTAGCCAAACACATAGTCGGGAGGTGTAGAGAATTCTAGGAGGATAATACCGATTAACAAACCAACTACTATCCAAAAAGTACTCAAATGCAAATCTTTGAAGTTAATAATTGATTTGAATAACATAATTTAGACGCAAAATTAAAAGATCGAAGAAATAATTTATCTAATCTAACAAACTTTTGCTAACTGTAGAATATTTAAATGAATGGTTAGAACTGGCAAAGCGTTTATAAACGTTATATATCTTAGAGTTTTTGAATAGTCTAAACACTCTAAACACTCATGAGTCAAAGCTTATATTTTTCTATTCCCCCTAAATTAGACCTTGTCATTATTTAAAAAATATTGCACAATTTTAAGGCATTAAAAAGTTGATGTGTTTTAGGAAATGCAAGTGTTTCTGAAAATTGAGATCGGAGTTTGACCACTCATGCTACAAGGATGGATACAAATTACCCTAACCTTACTCATTGTGGTAGCTATTACCCCCTTTTTCGGGAGATATATCGCTCGCGTATTTATGGGACAGCGAACCATCCTCGATCCCGTTCTGAATCCGGTTGAGCGAGTTCTTTACTCCTTAGTTGGCGTTCAAGCCAAAGAAAACATGACGGGCGCTCAGTATGCGCGAGCAATTCTGTACAGCAACATAGTCATGGGATTGCTCATCTTTTTCATCATCATGAGTCAGGGTTGGTTGCCCTTTAACCCGACAGATGTGGCTGCTCCAACGTGGGATACAGCACTGCACACCACTATCTCTTTTATCACTAATACTAATCAGCAGCACTATTCGGGTGAAACCTACATGAGCTACGCTAGCCAGATGTGGGGACTCGGCTATCATATGTTCACCTCAGCAGCAACCGGATTAGCAGTGGGAATTGCCTTCATCAGGGGTTTGACAGGTAGACCTTTGGGCAACTTCTACGTCGATTTAATCCAAGGGATTACACGAGTTTTGCTGCCGATTAGCCTAGTAGGGGCGATTGTTCTAATTGCGGCAGGGATTCCTGAAACCCTGGGAGGCCCGGTAGTGGTGCCAACGTTGGAAGATCCAGCCATTAGTCAGGCGATCGCGCGGGGGCCTGTCGCTCACTTCGAGATTATCAAAGAACTAGGGGAAAACGGAGGAGGATTCTTTGCGATTAACTCCGCTCATCCGTTTGAAAATCCTAACGGCTTGACCAACCTAATTCAACTTGTAGCGATTCTGTGCATTCCCACGTCTCTGATTTATACCTATGGCATTTTTGCAAACAACATCAAGCAAGCTTGGTTAATTTATTGCATTCCCTTGGCTATTTTGGTGGGATTTATTGTCATTACTACGATCGGGGAATACAATGGCAATCCAGCCGTGAATGACCTTTTAGGTAGCCAGCAACCGAATCTCGAAGGCAAAGAAGTTCGATTTGGTTGGGTGCAGTCGGCACTGTATGCCGTGATTACCACTGCCAGTATGTGCGGAGCAGTTAACAGCTTGCACGATTCTTTTATGCCCAATGGTGGCTTTTCTACCCTGTCTAATCTGTTCTTACAAATCGTCTTTGGCGGACAGGGAACAGGAACGGCTTACTTATTTGCTTATTTAATTCTGGCGGTGTTTGTGACCGGGTTAATGGTGGGGCGGACACCAGAGTTTTTAGGACGCAAGATCGAGAAGCGCGAAGTGGTACTAGCAAGCTTTCTGATTTTGCTGGTTCATCCGATCGCTATTTTAATTCCCGGAGCGATCGCCCTGGCCTTTCCCGATCTTCAGGGAATCAGTAACCCAGGCTTTCACGGACTAACCCAGGTCATTTACGAATACGCTTCAGCAGCAGCCAATAACGGCTCTGGATTTGAAGGCTTAGCTGATTCGCAGCCGTCTCCATTTGCCTTGGCAACGGGAGCGCAAACCATCGTAACGGCACTTTGGTGGAACTTAAGTACCAGCTTTAGCTTGCTCGCAGGACGCTATATCCCGATCATTGCCTTGCTATTGCTGGCAGACAGTATGTCTGGCAAGCAATCCGTTCCGGTAACGACAGGGACATTACGCACCGATACTAGCCTGTTTACGGGAGTCACGGCGGGCGTAATTTTGATCTTAGGCGCACTAACCTTCTTCCCCGTATTGGCCCTCGGCCCCATCGCTGAAGCTTTCCAAATTGCCCAAGGCATCAGTTAACAGTGAATAGTTAAAAGTTGATAGTTAATAATCACTATTCACTATTCACCATTCAACTACAATCTATGGGAACTATAACCAATTCTTCATCTCCCTCACGTCCTCCCCGTATGCCGAGCGGCCCTCGCGATCGCCGCAAACATACGGCTAAAGTCGATCAGCGAGGCATTTATCAAAGAGCCGTTCGAGAATCATTCGTCAAGCTCGACCCTCGCATTACCGTCCGCAACCCAGTCATGTTTGTTGTCTGGCTCGGTACGATTGTTACCTTTCTTGTGACGATTAACCCCAACCTATTTGGAACTATTGAGGCCAATATCAATCAGCAACGCGGACTTAATGGGTTAATTACTCTCATCTTGTTTTTAACCGTATTGTTCGCCAATTTTGCCGAAGCGGTGGCTGAAGGACGGGGTAAGGCCCAGGCAGATGCTCTCAAATCAACCCGTTCAGATACCATTGCCCACAAACTGCTTCCTGATAGCTCAATTGAGGAGATTAGCTCCACTGATCTGCATCGGGGCGATCGCGTCAAGGTTGTTGCTGGCGAAATGATTCCGGCTGATGGGGAGGTCATTGGCGGCATTGGCTCGGTCGATGAATCAGCTATTACTGGAGAATCGGCCCCTGTCCTCAAACAACCTGCGAGTGATATTGCCAGTTCTGTTACGGGAGGGACGAAACTGCTCTCCGATGAGTTAATAATTAGCATTACCTCTGAACCAGGACAGGGCTTCATCGATCGCATGATTGCCCTAGTTGAAGGAGCAAAACGCAGCAAAACGCCTAACGAAATTGCCTTAACCGTGTTGCTGGCAGTGCTAACCCAAGTATTTTTAATTGTGGTGGCAACGGTTCCTCCCTTGGCGGGGTATATTGCTAATTTCATCAGCACCACCTTGGGAACTGAAGCCGGAAATAGCCTGCGAACGGGGGCTAGTATTGCTATTTTGATCTCGCTCTTGGTTGCCCTAATTCCGACAACGATAGGGGGTTTGTTGAGCGCGATCGGGATTGCTGGAATGGACAGGGTAGCTCAGTTTAACGTTATTGCCACCTCTGGACGGGCGGTAGAAGCCTGCGGCGATGTTAATACCTTGGTGCTAGACAAAACGGGAACGATTACGTTAGGAAACCGCCTGGCCGATGAATTCATCCCCCTGAACGGTCATTCGGTTGAGGAAGTGGCCAAAATTTGCCTAGCTGCCAGCATCTTTGATGAAACCCCCGAAGGTCGCTCCATTGTTCGTTTAGCAGAGAAGCTAGGGGTGAGCGTGGATTTTGAGACTAGCCAAGCAGAGGGCGTTGAATTCTCCGCTCGTACTCGCATGAGCGGGACTGACTTATCGGATGGTAGGCAGTTCCGTAAGGGGGCCGTCGATGCGATCAAGGGGTTTGTGGGCTCGCGCGGTGGAAGTGAAGCCTTGCATAGAATTCAGATTCCTGAACTCCATTCTGCTTACGAAGGAGTTGCCATGAAAGGAGGCACCCCGCTAGCCGTTTGCCAGGATAACGAAATTTATGGAGTCATCTATCTCAAGGATATTGTCAAACCCGGACTGCGGGAACGCTTTGAGCAGTTGCGACGAATGGGCGTGCGCACCATCATGCTGACGGGAGATAACCGACTCACGGCTTCGGTGATTGCTCAAGAAGCCGGAGTCGATGACTTTATCGCCGAAGCCACTCCCGAAGACAAAATTGAGGTGATTCGCGCCGAGCAAGCTCAAGGTAAGTTGGTAGCGATGACGGGAGATGGCACTAACGATGCGCCTGCACTGGCTCAAGCTAATGTGGGTGTGGCCATGAATTCGGGAACTCAGGCAGCCAAAGAAGCCGCTAATATGGTGGATTTAGACTCCGATCCCACCAAGTTAATCGATTTGGTAACGATTGGCAAACAACTCCTGATTACTCGCGGGGCATTAACCACCTTTTCCATTGCTAATGACATTGCTAAATACTTTGCCATTATCCCCACCATCTTTGCCGCAGCAGGAATTGGCGCACTCAACATCATGGGACTAAAGAGCGCTCAATCTGCGATTATTTCAGCCCTTATTTACAACGCGCTGATTATTCCGGCTCTGATACCTCTAGCTCTTAAAGGTGTCCAGTTTCGTCCCCTAACGGCGAATCAACTGCTCCAACGCAATATTTTGATCTTCGGTGTCGGCGGCATTATTGCTCCGTTTATTGCGATTAAAGCGATCGATCTGCTTCTACCAATTAGCTTTTAACGACTAACGATTATCCTGACTATGAAAACTTACCATCAACAACCCTCGATCCCTCTCCTGTCCTCTTTAAAAAGGGGGAAGATATTGGAGTGGCGCAGACAAAAACTGCCCCTTTATCTATTTCTAACACTGTGCTTCAATTTGATACTAGCTCCTCTAGTCTATGCAGCTACAGAGGGCGAGCTTTCCCGTAGCCAATCCTGGGCATTAGGGTTGCTCGGATTAGTCACTGTCGCGCTTTCTATTTATTTATTTTTCGTTATGTTTGTCCCAGAGAGGTTTTAAGATGAGTTTTGCACGCGAAGCTAGCAGAGCGATTCGTTCTACTCTAGTGCTTTGGATAATTACTGCTCTAATTTATCCCCTTATTATGGTTGCCTTCGCTCAGATAGTCTTTCCTTATCAAGCTAATGGCAGTTTGATTAAGAATTCTCAAGGCCAAGTCATCGGTTCTGCCTTAATCGGTCAACCCTTTACCTCAGACCGCTATTTTAACAGCCGTCCCAGTACAACCAGCTACAGCACTGCTGATCCGAAGGCAGATGAGGCAGGTGTGCTGAAAACAGGGGTTTCGGGAGCGAGCAACCTAGCTCCTAGCAATCCAGCATTGTTAGAGCGCATTGCGGGTAAGAGCGATCCCGATCCCAGCAAGACAATTGAAGGCGATTTACCCAGACTGCAACAAGCGGGGGTTAAACCAACTGCCGACCTCGTTTATACTTCTGGTTCCAGTCTCGACCCCCATATTACCCCAGAGGCAGCCAGAGTGCAGAGCGATCGCGTTGCCAAGGCACGAGGGATTGATTCCAACCAGCTTGAAATTCTGATTACCCAGAATACGGATGGTCGCTTTTTAGGGATCTTTGGCGAACCAGGTGTTAATGTATTAAAACTGAACCTGGCCCTTGATCGCCTGCTCTCGTCTCGTTAGCAGGAAGGAAAGAATCATGATAATCAACCCTTCATTGGCCGGCGAATCCGAGTCTTTGCCGCTTCATCCCGCTAAGCGGGGAAAGCACAAAATTTTTATCGGCATGGCTCCTGGGGTTGGCAAAACCTACCGAATGTTAGAGGAGGGACATCGCCTCAAACAGGAGGGATTTGATGTTGCTATTGGCTTGCTAGAGACTCACGGACGCGAGGAAACCCGACAAAAAGCCGAAGGGTTGGAAATTGTCCCTCGCCAGCCAATCCCTTGCTCAGGTGTCACCCTGATGGAAATGGATACCGATGCTATTATTCAACGCCACCCTCAGATTGTCTTAGTCGATGAACTAGCACATACTAACGTACCAGGTTGCCCAAGAGAGAAGCGCTATCAGGATGTCGAAGCAATTTTGGCAGCAGGGATTGATGTTTATTCAACGGTTAACATCCAACACCTGGAAAGTTTGAACGATCTGGTCGCTCGTATTACAGGCGTTATTGTTAGAGAGCGTATCCCTGATCGCTTATTAGAAGAAGCCAATCAGGTGGTCGTCATTGATGTGACACCGGAAACCTTAGAGGAACGGCTCAAGGAGGGCAAAATTTATGCTCTCGATAAAGTCGAGCAATCGCTGCAAAATTTCTTTCAACGCCGCCATCTGATTGCTCTTCGAGAATTAGCGTTGCGCGAAGTTGCCGATAGTGTGGAAGATGATGCGTTTGAGGAACAAAAAACGCCCACCGCGTCGAATGCGTCCTATTGCAACATTCACGAACGAGTTTTGGTCTGTGTGTCCTCCTATCCCAATTCTGTCCAACTCATCCGGCGCGGGGCTAGATTGGCTGGATATATGCACGCTCTATTCTACTGCCTCTTTATTGATGACCCAGACCGTTTTCTCACTAAAGAAGAAAGCTTACATCTAGAAACGTGTCAACGGCTCTGTCAGGAGTTTAGCGGAGAGTTTATTCGTATCACCGACCAGAATAAGGCACTGGCGATCGCAGAAGTTGCTAGAAACTATCACATCACGCAAATTGTGATTGGCGAAAGCCAGAGATCTCGCTGGCGGCTCCTGCTGCGTGGCTCGTTAACCCATCAGCTTTTAAGAGCGCTTAAACATATTGATATCCACATTATTGCGACGGGAAAGACAACGAGGTAAATTTAATCTAAAAAAACTTGAGATTGAAGATGAAATCGTAGAGACAACTGTTCAATTTGACTTAAAGTTAATCCTTGCTCTTTATTTAAGATTGCTTCAATGGTTTCTGAGGTGCCAATTTCAGGTAAATCAGATAAATTTAGTTGATGTTCTTGGATTAAATGAGCCAGTACATCACTTCCGCTACAGTTTGGGATCGAATAATGGTCTGCTTCATAAGCTTCGATTAATGTCCCCAATGTATCTAGCAAATTATAAAGGGGATGTTGTTCATTGGTTCCTACTTCATCTATTAAAACATTTAATCGTTCAATGGCGAGATCATAATCTTGCTCATTGCGGATAGTAAGAATGGGGGCAATAATATTCCAATGGGTGTTAATATCAGGAGGAAGTAAGGTTAAGTTTTCCATTGATCTTTGTTGTATTCTTGATGGGTTAGAATTTCACGAATATAAACTTTCTGACGATTAAAGTGGATTGAAGCCATTAAGCGATATTTGTTACCACCAATATTAAACACGATTAAATTATCGACAATATCAGCACTCGGAAAAACAGAACGCAATTCTTCAAAACTCCTAAAAGTTGCTGAATTGATTAGCTTAAACCAACGAACCAGCGCAGTTTCACTGTCAGGATACTTTTGCCAAAATTGACGCAATGCTTTACGAGAAATGATGTGCATTGAATCTTAGTGGTTAATATCCTAAAATTTTAGCATTATTTGCAATAAATCATTCGCTTGCTGACGGTAGTGATTAGAGACTTCATAATTACCGATAAATTGATGAAAATCAGCGAGGTTGTTTAAACAGATTAAATAATTTTCCATCACCGTTTGCGTATTCGGATGATTGTCTCCTAATCTTTCCCGTAAAATAGCAATAGATCGCTCATACAAGGGTTCGGCTTCTGGGTAACGCCCTTGAGAAGAGTATAATCCTGCTAAATTATTGAGACTGCTGGCAACATGGGGATGATTTTCTCCTAATTGCTGTTCTCTGATAGAGAGCGATCGCTCATACAAGGGTTCGGCTTCTGGGTAGCGCCCTTGAGAAGAGTATAATTCTGCTAAATTATTGAGACTGCTGGCAACATGGGGATGATTTTCCCCTAATTGCTGTTCTAAGATAGAGAGCGATCGCAGATAAGTAGTCAGACAGAATTAATTATACAAATAAATACTAAAATATATTAAGATACAGAAGTTATTTATTAAGCAGGATTAAAATGATATTGCTACGAGAAATAAATCCTCTCTCTGCTAAATTACTAGAGCGAATATAT
>JBGTNM010000291.1:0-18875 GCA_041743025.1 Microcystaceae cyanobacterium | reverse complement strand
GGGGATGGGTTTAGAACGCATGTCCCAAATTTTGCAAAAAGTCCCCAATAACTACGAAACTGACCTGATTTTCCCGATTATCCAAACGGCGGCTGAAATTGCGGGAATTAATTACCAAAAAGCTGATGAAAAAACAAAAATCTCGCTTAAAGTCATTGGCGACCACGTTCGCGCCGTCGTTCACATGATAGCGGATGGTATTACTGCCTCCAATATGGGACGAGGTTACATTTTGCGCCGCCTCATCCGTCGCGTTGTGCGTCACGGTCGTTTAATTGGGAGAGAAGGGGAATTTAAGACGAAAATTGCAGAAACCGCGATTCAACTCGCTGAAGCTATCTATCCTGATGTCAGGCAACGGGAAGCAATTATTACAGCAGACTTGCAACGAGAAGAAAGCGCGTTTCTCAAAACCCTCGAACGGGGTGAAAAATTGCTGGCAGAAATCATCGATAGAACGCCTAAAAAAGGTCAAATTTCGGGAAATAATGCCTTTATTCTCTACGATACTTACGGGTTCCCCTTAGAACTTACTCAAGAAATTGCTGCCGAACAGGGTTTAACCGTCAATGAAGCTGAATTCAACGAAGAAATGAAGAAGCAGCAAGAACGGTCAAAAGCGGCCCATGATACCATTGACCTCACGGTACAGGGTAGCTTAGATAAGCTGGCCGAACACGTTCACGCCACCGAATTTTTAGGTTATACAGACGCGCAGTCTCCCGCAAGTGTTGAAGTAATTTTAATCGAAGGCAAACCCGTAGAAGCAGTGGAAGCGGGAACGGAGGTGCAAATGATTCTCAACCAAACGCCTTTCTATGCAGAGTCAGGTGGACAAATTGGCGATAAAGGTTATCTAACGGGGGATAATTTACTCGTTCGCATTGAAGACGTAAAAAAAGAGTCTAGTTTCTTCGTTCACTTCGGACGGGTGGAACGGGGAACCATTGCTGTCGGCGATATCGTGATTGCCACCATTGACCGCGCTTGCCGACGACGCGCCCAAGCTAATCATACTGCAACACACCTATTGCAAGCGGCTTTGAAAAAAATTGTCGATGACTCCATTTCGCAAGCGGGTTCGCTAGTAGATTTTGACCGCCTTCGCTTTGATTTTAACTGTCCTCGCCCTATAGCGCCTGAAGAATTGCAGCAAATTGAAGACCAAATTAACACTTGGATTGCCGAGGCGCACGATGCCCACATTACCATTATGCCCATTGCAGAAGCCAAAGCGAAAGGGGCTGTAGCTATGTTTGGCGAGAAATATGGGGACGAAGTGCGCGTCATGGACGTTCCGGGGGTATCGATGGAATTGTGTGGCGGAACTCACGTCAGCAATACTGCCGAAATTGGACTGTTTAAAATCGTCTCTGAAAGTGGCATTGCATCAGGAATTCGTCGCATTGAGGCAGTGGCAGGGACTGCTGTTTTAGCTTACCTCAACGAACGCGAGGCGGTAGTGAAAGATCTCTGCGATCGCTTTAAAATTAAACCCAGTGAAATTAGCGATCGTGTCAGTGCTTTGCAATCGGAATTAAAAGCGACTCAAAAAGAATTAGAAACGGCTAAACAAGAACTCGCTGTCACCAAATCTGACCAATTATTAACCCAAGCAGAAGCAGTGGGAGACTTCCAAATTTTAGTCAGTGAAATGGGCGATCTTGATGCGAAATCTTTGCAAACTGCCGCCGAAAGATTGCAACAGAAATTAGGCGAAGGTGCAGTCATTTTAGGGTCAGTTCCCGAAGCAGGAAAGGTGAGTTTAGTCGCTGCTTTCAGTCCCAAAGTTGTCAAAGATAAGAAATTACAAGCTGGTAAATTTGTTGGCGAAATTGCTAAAATTTGCGGCGGCGGTGGTGGTGGTCGTCCTAATTTAGCACAAGCAGGCGGACGCGATCCTAGTAAGTTAAAAGAAGCGTTAGAAACGGCTAAAAAACAATTAACTCAAGTAATGGATAATGGGTGATAGGTAATAGTTAGTAGGGTGGGCATTGCCCCCCTTAACTTGACAGATTTAACTGCACAGAGTATTTTAAATATCTTGTATAGGAAGCTTCTAGGCTTCTATTATCTTCTTGTACCAATGCCAATGGCTGCTCCTATTCCCGCTAAAGCTGCCCCTACTATTTTAGCAAGATCATCTCCTAATGTCCCTATCCCCTTAAATAACCCTCCTGAATGAGATAACCCTTTAGCAAGATCATCTCCTGATGTCCCTATCCCCCTGAATAACCCTCCTGAATGAGATAACCCACCAGCAACTTCATCTCCTGAATTTACGATAGGCGGTGCAATCTTAGTAAGTTGATCATTACTCACCAATCCCTGATATACCCACTTTGAACCCTTGTATGTCCACTTAACGGCTTTTTTTGTCACTATATCTAAACAGATGACTTCTTCAGTTTTAGGAGTAAATTCTTTAATTTTATCGCAGTATGGAATAAAGGGTAGATGAGGAATAGTATTTGACTTAAGGGAGGAATTAAGACTAGAATCAAGCAATAGAGACGGTTTTGTATCTAGATTGACTTGCGCCACTGAGTCCGTTGAAACGACAACAGCTATTCCTAGACCTACTAACACTGAAAACACCAAAGAAGTTTTCATAACATCAGATAGAATCCGAACTTATCAGCAAGTCTAGCATACATAATAAAAATTGTTAGCTTTTATAAGTAAAGTTAATCAATAACTGCCTCTTCAAAATCATCAATTCGGAAAACGCCAATACTAGATTCCCTGAATTTTAAACTCTGCTCTAGGCTCTCTGGAGTGCTTAAGGTAAAATGTTCGTAGTGTTAGAAATTCTGGAAAGATGGGTTACGACGGATTGATAATTTCTAGTTGAGTTTGAAGGCTTACTGCCGTCTAACCCATCCTACGCCTGATTATACCATTTTTCAAAAATTGTGAGAGACATCAAAACACCATTGATACTTTATTGGCATCATGAAAACGTCCCATTGAAGATAACTTATTGACTAGAGAGGGTTAATAACTACCATATTTACAGTGTTTTTAACATTAAGGATGAAATCTCATGAATAATCAACTCATGATAGAAAGCATTACTCATAAATTGAAACAACTACCAGAAGAAGATTTGAGCCAGGTTGTTAGTTATGTTGAACAATTACTTAAAAAATCTGCTACATCCAGTCCGAAAAAAGAATTTATTCGTTCTCTTAGAGGAAAATATAAAAATGCTTTAAGTTCTAGTGATGCTTTTAGTCAGCAAAAACAAGCAGAAATCGATTGGGAAGGGCGAAATTAATGGCAATTATTTTAGATGCTTGTGCCGTTATCGCTTTCTTCCGAGATGAAGAAGGAAGTGAAATAGTTGAAAACTTTCTTGTTGACTCAGAGCATATTTGTTATATCCATGCTATTAATTTATGTGAAGTTTATTATAATTTTATCAGAAGTAATGATCCAAATTATGCAAATCAAATGGTTAATGAATTACACCAAGCAGGGGTTATTCTCAAAAGCAATTTAGGAAAATCATTTTGGAAATTAGTTGGTCAACATAAAGCAACTCTTATCCGTATTTCTTTAGCCGATTGCTTTGCTTTAGCGTTAACCCAAAATCTTAATGGAACATTAATTACTTCAGATCATCATGAATTTGACCGAATTGTACCTTTAAGGATTTGTCCAATTACTTTTATTCGCTAACTTTTTCAAAATCCTTACTCATTAATTATAGTCTTCATTCAATCATTAAAATTATAGTGCTGATTCCCCATTACCAATAACCAAGCTAATAATTTTCCAAGGATCAATCTTTTCTGAAAAGGGTATGCTTTGTTCTAAAAGATTGACACTCCCGATAACTTTCAAATTCAAATCGCTGGTTAAGTTAAATGAGGCTGTCTGTCCGTGACATTCATAACAGCGTAAAATCCAACTATCCGGTAAATCTTCTGCTTGCTTTAAGGCTGAGATGACTACATTTTCTGCATTTAAATCTAGCAGTTGAGCGATAGGTGGCAATTTAGCAGTTTTGCTTGCTAAATTTTTGTTTCCTACGATTACCTGTAAAGGCATATTTAATTCGTATCCCCTGCGTACCGTGTTAGCTTCTTGCCAGCTTTTTTGATGAGGATAAATGGCGTAAGTAAAGTTATACACTCCGCGATCGCAGTTAGGATCTGGCCATTGAGAACTGCGTAATAAAGTCAACCGTAAGCAATCAGATTGACTGTCATAACCGTACTTACAATCATTTAATAAACTCACCCCATAATCTTGAGAATTATCAGTTAAATCGGCCCAACGTAAAGCACATACTTCCCATTTAGCTTTTTCTTCAGGGGTTTGTGGAGAATTAGTTCTTTGAATAGCTGCAAACGGAATTTCATAAGTAGCAAAATCACTGTTAAGATCGAAAGGAAAAGCAGCTTTGACTAAAACCTGAGTTTCTTGCCAATTAACTTGAGTTTTAATGTTTAAAACAGGCGAGTTGGTTTGCAGTATATAATCTTGAGCAAATTCAGATTTGTTGAATTGTCTAACCACTCTAATTCGCCATTGAATCGGGCCAGTTTCTAGACATTTAATCTCTGTTAACTGAAGATCATTGAGAGGATATTGCTGGTAATTGGGATCGATATTCCAGGCATCCCAATACTGTCCTTTGTCTTGAAAAAACTGTAACTGATTTCCCTTACCTTTAAGGATTTCTCGATTGATTCTCTTATCCCAAATACTATCTAAATTTCCAGTGTTAGGATTGACAGTAACTCGCAAGTATTCATTTTCTATAGTATAGGTTTGTTGTAAATTCAAATTACTTGCTTTGTGCGTGGGACACAACCAATACAATTTATAACCAACTGAGGGAATATCCTGCGCTAGAAATAAGATTACGTCATCGACTATTTGAGAAGCTACTAAGTTACCTTCAATGTCATAAACTTCCCAATTACCAGAATTCAACAAATAGCTTACAACTTCTGATCGCTGCCAGTTAAGTGAATTAAAAATGAAGATAGGCACTGCGTCTAACTGAGGAGGAGAAGGTAAGGAAATTTGAGATGCGATAGCTTGTAAAGCTTCATCAATAATTCTATTTCCAACTCTTTCAACTTCTTGCCAATCTCGATTAGCTTCTGCAAATACTTTACTGATAGAAGTTCCTGGTAAAATGTCATGAAATTGATTAAAAAGCATTTTCTTCCAAGCATCTTCTAGAATCTGTTTAGGATATTGATATACTTGTTTACCTAAAATAATCGTTGCTAAAGAAGACCACAATTCTGCTTGATATAGTAAATTTTCGCAGTGACGATTGTAATATTTCTGATCAGCGTGAGTAGTATAGCATCCCCGATGAAATTCTAAATATAGTTCGTCTTTCCAAATCGGAAGGTTAGCCTTAAAATCGGTGACTTCTTGTACAGTATTTAAATATTCTTTAGCAGTCGAAAAGGTTGACTTTGGGGAAAAAGGAGAATGCTGCCAACGGTTTTGCACTTCTAACATATCACGAGTCGGCCCGCCGCCATGATCTCCTACCCCAGGCAACCAAAAGATGTCTTGCAATCCCGTTTGTTTTTCCCATTCAATTGCATAATTTGTCATGGTAATGGGGTTAGTATCCATGACTCCTGCTACGTTAGGCGGAGACATTAAAGTGAGTAACTGAGTTCCGTCAGGAGATTGCCACCAAAATAGTCCGTGAGGAAATTTTGTGGTATCGTTCCAATGCAGTTTTCCCGTAACAAAATAATTAATTCCTGCTTGTTTAAAAATTTGTGGCAATTGCCAAGAAAATCCAAAACTATCAGGCAACCAAGCAATCGTTGTTATCTGTCCAAATTTTTCTTGAAAATAACGCTGTCCATAAAGCAGTTGTCTGACTAAAGATTCTCCAGACACTAAATTAACATCAGGTTCTACCCACATCCCTCCTAAAACTTCCCATTTCCCTGCGCTAAAAGCTTCTTGCATCTGCTTAAATAGGTCAGGACGATGTTTTTCTATCCAATCATAAAGAGCAGGGCTTGTATGACCAAATGTCAATTCAGGAAACTCTTTTTGTAATGATAAAACCGAAGTGAATGTTCGCTGTGCTGCTTGCCAGGTTTCCTCAACTGGCCACAACCAAGCCATATCTAAATGAGCATGACCGAGTAAATGAATACAGCGTTGTTTGATATTGTCTGATAGAGGTTGAAGGTGTTGGCGAAGATTTTCTAAAGAGCTATCAAACGCTTGAGCATTAGACACTAAATGCCAATCAATTTGATTAATGGATTCTTGTAAAAATTCTAACTTGTCTGATTCAAATGCAGTTAAATAGTTGTATAATATAGTTAATTCATCAGCAACAAAGCCAGGATCGATAGTCTTGGAATCTCTTTCGTAGATTAACTGCGATCGCATTAATGCCCCAATATCGTGGCCGGGACTTACTAGGCGTAGAATAACTGAAATTTCTTGCCCAATTTTAGCAGAAGAAGTTAGTAAAATCCTGGTTGAAGAATCAAATAAATCGCCTTCTTGTATTAAATTTCCATTGACATAAATTTTGACATCTTCTGCCCACCAAGCTAAAGCCAGTTTTAAAGATAGTCCTTCTAAAGGATAGTCTTTTAAGCTGTTAGGAATGGTAATTTTTTGAGCTAACCCTTGAACTTTACGTCCTGCTTCCCAAGTGATGTAATCCTTTTCATTTAAAGTAGCGATCGGGAATTTTAATAGGTTTGTCGCATTGAGTAATGGATCTTGGCGGGAATAATGCCAGTGACTTTGAATATCGAGGCGCGTCAGTTGATGAAGTTTAGCGATCGCTTGTAAGATGAATTTTGAACAAGCTTGAGACTGTCTCATTAAGGTTTAAGCTGAAAAACAGTTAAATTGCTGGTTAGGACAAGGCAGAAGGCAGAGGCGGATATACTGATAACTGTTAATCAACCCCGATCTTAAAATAAACTATAAGTAGTGGAGCCACCTAAATTGGCCCGACTGTGCAATTTTGTGTTGTAAAGTTTAAATTAGAACCCTTACACGCCAAGAGGATCGACAGCATTATGGGATTATTTGATCGCCTAAGCCGCGTTGTCCGAGCTAACCTCAACGATCTTGTCAGTAAAGCAGAAGATCCAGAGAAAGTCCTCGAACAGACGATTATCGACATGAATGAGGACTTGGTACAACTGCGCCAAGCCGTCGCCAGAGCCATGGCCGAGCAAAAACGCAGCGAACAACGATACAATCAAGACTCCAGCGAAGCCAACAAATGGGAACAGCGTGCCAAACTCGCCTTAAGTAAAGGGGATGAAAGTCTAGCTAGAGAAGCCCTTACCCGCAAAAAGACCTATTCCGAGACTGCCACCAGCATCAAACAGCAACTCGACGGACAGGCAGGACAAGTAGACAACCTACGCCGCAATTTAGTGGCATTAGAAAGCAAAATTTCGGAAGCCAAAACCAAGAAAAATATGCTGGTTGCCAGGTCAAAAGCGGCTAAAGCCAATGAAGAATTGCAAAAAACCATTGGCGGGATCGATATGAACAGCGGTCTGTCTGCCTTCGAGCGCATGGAAGACAAAGTCCTCCAACAAGAAGCGCGATCGCAAGCGAGTCAGGAATTGGGCGGTTTCGGCATTGAGCAGCAGTTTGCCCAACTAGAATCGGGAAGTAACGTAGAAGACGAGTTAGCGATGATGAGAGCGCAAATTGCTGGCGGAACCGAACCGCAAAACTCGCTACCAGGTTCTACTTCTTCATCATCCTCGTCTTCGTCGGCTAAAGATGCCCCTGTCGATAAGGAACTTGATAAGCTGCGCCAGCAGTTGGATAATTTGTAACAATGACCAAATTTTATGAGTAGTGTTGTGGAAGTTACCGATTCTGAGTTTGAAGCAGCCGTCTTCAAAGCCGATAAACCTGTTCTGGTCTACTTTTGGGCTGCTTGGTGCGGCCCTTGCCGTCTCCTTTCTCCTTTAATTAAATGGGCGGCTGATACTTATAGCGATCGCCTAAAAGTGGTCAAGCTGGAAGTTGATCCCAATCCTGATGCCGTTTCTAGCTGCCAAGTCGAAGGTGTTCCGGCTCTGCGGCTGTTTAGGAAGACTGAAGTCATTGCTTCGATGGAGGGTGCGATCGGTAAGCAACAACTGCAAACTTTTTTAGACAGCCATCTTAGTTAATAGTTAATAGGTGTTAGGTGAACAACTAGCTTCTAACCTACCACCTACCATCTATCACCTCAAGAAATCTCATGGTTAAATTTGCTAAGCGCCTACAAGCTCTGCAAAGCAACGTCTTTGCCGATATGGATTTGGCCAAAGCTCAGGCGAAGGCAGCAGGCAAGCCGATTATTGACCTGTCGCTAGGATCGTCGGATTTACCCGCCTCAGACTTTGTTCTGGCGGCTATAGAGCGATCGCTGCACGATCCGAGTACGCATGGCTACCTTCTCTATCACGGAACGCAAGCCTTTCGAGAAACCGTGGCCAGGTGGTACGCCGAGCGCTTTGGCGTTTCTGTCGATCCTGCAACCGAAGTCCTGTCTCTGATTGGCTCGCAGGAAGGAACGGCACACTTGCCACTGGCAATTCTCAATCCAGGGGATTTCGCGCTACTGCTCGATCCAGGCTATCCTTCCCACGCAGGAGGAGTCTATCTGGCAGGAGGACAAATTTATCCGATGCCGCTATTGGCCGAAAATGGATTTCTGCCGATGTTGGAGGCAGTTCCCTCCCAGGTTCTCGAACAGGCGCGAATGATGGTGCTGAGCTACCCCCATAACCCGACAACGGCGGTTGCTCCTCTAGCTTTTTTTGAGAAGGCAGTTAAATTTTGTTGCCAGCATGAATTAGTCTTGGTTCACGATTTCCCTTATTTTGATATTTTCTTTGACGAAACCGCGCCGCCGCCTTCTATTTTGCAGGCAGACCGAGATAAAGCGGTCAGTATTGAATTTTTTACTTTTTCTAAGTCCTACAATATGGGCGGTTTTCGGATCGGTTTTGCGATCGGCAACGCTCAGTTAATTAAAGCCTTGCGCCAAGTCAAAGCTGCCGTCGATTTCAATCAGTATCGGGGGATTTTGCAGGGGGCGATCGCTGCCCTCAAAGGGCCACAAGAATCCGTCCAGCAGACAGTGGCTACGTTTCAACAACGTCGCGATGCCTTTATCGCCGCACTCCACGAGATCGGCTGGTTCGTACCCACTCCCAAAGCAACTTTGTACGTCTGGGCCAAATTGAGCGAACCTTGGCAGGGGCGATCGGTTGACTTCTGCACCCAGTTAGTCGCTCAAACGGGCGTAGCAGCGTCTCCTGGAGCGGGTTTTGGCAAAGCAGGTGAAGGCTACGTGCGCTTTGCCCTCGTTCACGAACCGACTGTACTGACTACCGCCGTCACTCACATTGCCGAATTTTTACAGAAAAGCGCGTCCGCATCGAAGACTAGCATCCTCAAATGACGTTATATTTTATTTCTATCGGTGAGAATTTCGTAACCGGTTTGTGTTACCAAAACTGTGTGTTCAAACTGGGCTGAGAGGCAATTATCAACCGTTACTACTGTCCAGCGATCGCGCAATACCCGCGTTTGTTTCGACCCGGCATTGAGAATGGGTTCAATCGCCAGCGTCATACCTGCTTTGAGTTTGACATTCGGCAGTTGATGGGTACGGAAATTAAAGACAGAGGGTTCTTCGTGCAGGTTGCGCCCGACTCCATGGCCAGTGTAGTCTTCTACCACGCTATAGCCGTGTTTTTTCGTCCAATCTTCAATTGCCCCAGCAATATCTAACAGGTAGTTGCCTGCTTTAACCTGATCGATGCCCGCATACATCGCTTCTTCGGCGACTTTAATTAATTTAGTTGCTTTCGGGGATACTTTACCGACGGCTATGGTAATGCAGGAATCGCCGTGATAGCCCTGATAGTAAGCCCCTGTATCCACTTTAAGCACGTCCCCTGAGCGAATTTTTTTCTTGGGGTTGGGGATGCCATGAACGACTTCATGATTGACCGAGGCACAAATCGAAGCTGGAAAGCCGTAATAACCTTTAAAGCTGGGCGTGGCTTCCATTTCGCGGATTCTGCGTTCTGCGTAGGCATCGATGTCCGCCGTCGTCATCCCTGGTTCTACCATGAGGGAGATTTCTTGGAGAACTGTAGCCACAATGCGTCCTGACTGGCGCATAATTTCAATTTCTTGAGGGGATTTAATTTCGATGCGTCCCTGGCTTTTTTGAGGGCGAGGCAGTCCAGTTTGTTGGTTTTTAGTGGTTTTTAACGAGTTTTCGGGTTTGGTGGAGGTAGAGAATAGGTCAGTCAGGATGTTCATTCTTGATAAGGTGATTTAGGCTACTTAACCTATATTAATAGATGATTTCCTCGCAGCACCCGAAAATCTTCCTCATCTAATGTTTCAGGAATGCCGTTGCGAATCAGTTCAGAAAAGTCTTCATTGGGAACCATAAAACAGATAGCATACAGCCTTCCCTCCCCTGTATTTCTGATTTCATGAATGCCCGTCGGTCGCACCAATAGACTATCACCAGGGCGTAGAGGAATATTTTTTCCATCACAAATTGCTATTCCTTCTCCTGCGAGAATGAAAAACATTTCAACGGCAAAATTGTGGCGATGAGTTGGGGTACTGCCACCCGCATCGAAGATTTCCACACATACCGTCAGAGATTCATCGGCAATGGTAGAGTCAAAAACAATCGCGAGGCGGTTGGTATCGTCAGGACTGATGCGAAAAACTAAATAGTCCTGCGGGGATCTTAACACGGGGATCGCACAGCGATCGCTTGCCAAAGGCGAGTTAGCAACCATAAATCTTACAAGTGTTGAGGGGTTAGTTGTACGATAATAAAAGAATTGTCTTTATTGATGAAAAAACCGTGATCGCTATTTTTATTGTCCATTCATTTGTCATTCCTGCGAAAGCGGGAATCTAGAGAAACCTTTGTTTCAGTGTACCAAGTTCAGGCACAACAGCGCTCCAATGTATACTAATATTTTTGGGAAGTGGGGTTAACTTTTCCATGTGTCCTTATTGTATTAGAAGATGATAATACTCCCAAAACGCCTGAGTCTAAAAATATAATCATTCTTCTGTATAAAGTTTATGGATGATATTTGTCTTTGGAATCATAAAAAGCAACAATAATTCCAGTATCTACTAAAATGATAGGATAGTCTTTCATGAATTATGTTTCTATCGTTCTTGATGTTTTTGTCTCACTTTTTCTGCAATAATTTTTTTTCGATAATCTCGGTCTGATAAATCTCCTGAACCTTCAAGCAAATGTTGGGGATAACCGCCCATTCGTTCTAAAATAGTTTTGGTTGAATCTTGATTAATCTTTTCTGTGCCAGATTCAAGAGACTCAATAAATTCCCAAACAGAGCCAAGCTGTTCTGGGGAAAGATGGGAAAGTTTTTGATTGATTTTTTTGTGTATTTCTATGGTATTCATAATTTAATAGATTTTTTGACGATACTTTAGGATGATTTTATTATAGTCAAGGTTCTCCCAGATAAAACAGCGATCGCACTCCAAAAACACTAGCTAAACTTAAAAAAAGATAAAAATACTAGTGCCAGATTGTTCATTAATGATCAATACGCCAAATCGCATCGGCAACCCGGCACACCTCTACCATCGGGGCGACATCGTGAACGCGAACGATATCTACTCCACCCGCTACGGCTGCACAACAAGCGGCTGCCGTTCCCCACACGCGCTGCTGAGGGTCACTTTGCTTTAAAATGTGACCGATGAAACTTTTACGAGACGGCCCCACCAAGATAGGCAGCCCTAAACGGCGAAATTCCTTTAAATGGCGCAATAATTCGAGGTTTTGGGCGTAAGTTTTAGCAAAGCCAATCCCCGGATCGAGAATGAGGCGCGATCGCTCAATACCTGCTTGCACGGCCCGCTCAATCTGATTTCCGAAAAATTGCTTTATTTCTAGAATTAAATCCTCATATTCGGTCATTTGCTGCATGGTTTGAGGATTCCCTCGCAGGTGCATGATAATGAGGGGAATGGCTAATTTTGCCACAATGGGAAACATCTGCGTGTCAAAGGTTCCCCCCGAAATATCATTAACGATGTCTGCTCCTACTGCAACCGCCGCGTGTGCGACAGTGGCGCGGGTGGTATCGATGGAAATCGGGATCGAGCTTGCTTGACGCAGTGCTTGAATGATAGGAAGTGTGCGCTGGAGTTCTTCGTCTATGGCAATCGTTTTTGCCCCTGGACGGGTCGATTGACCGCCAATATCAATAATATCTGCTCCTGCTTCGATGAGCTTTCTCGCTTGGGTGAGGGCATTATCTAGCGTGTTGTACTGACCGCCATCGCTAAAACTGTCGGGAGTCACGTTCAGGATACCCATAATATAGGTACGCTGTCCCCAATCGAAAATGCCGTGACGGGTACTCAGAGGCTGCATTTTACAAAATCCCGACACAAAGCTTATGTATTTTATGCGTGCGACGGCGCAGACAGCCTCTCATGTAGTGTTGCCACTTTTATAGCGACCAACAAGCTAGCCTCGGCCTCGGTTGAGCAATCCCCAAATATAGATGGCAATTATCGCTCCAATGACCGCGACAAATAGTCCGGGGATGCTCAGGGCCGAGCCTACCAATTGCAGCTTGCCAGTTTGCACCAGGGTCAACAGCGTTCCGCCAACGAAAGCACCAATGATACCTAACACAATCGTAGCGAGGATGCCGCCGCCTTGCGCTCCCGGATAGATGGCTTTGGCGATCGCCCCTGCTAGTATTCCTAGAATAATCCAAGCGATAATGTTCATTTTATTTAATTAGGTAATTTTTAACTAGCTTATTCTACCGCAAAGGGCTTTCTAAAAATTCTCAAATTTTTTGATAAGAAAGAGGCCCAGCAATGCCGGGCCCCTTATTGACGCTAAAATCTTAAACAGGTCGCTCGTCAATCACTTTATCTATTAGTCCGTAGGCTTTAGCTTCTTCGGCGGACAGGAAATAATCGCGATCAGTATCTTTTTGAATTTTTTCGAGGGATTGCCCCGTCTGTTGCGCCAGAATCTCGTTAAGCTGGTGGCGAATGCGGAGAATTTCTTTAGCTTCAATGTCGATGTCGGTGGCTTGTCTGCGTCCCGTTCCGCCCATCGGTTGGTGAATCATAATACGGGCGTGAGGGAGAGCTAGCCGTTTACCGGGCGTTCCCGCCGACAGCAAGAACGACCCCATCGAAGCCGCCAAGCCAACACAAATCGTAACGACTTCTGACTTAATGTACTGCATGGTATCGTAAATTGCCATGCCTGCCGTCACTGAACCGCCAGGAGAGTTGATATACAGATAAATGGGTTTGCCGGGATCGTCAGAGTCAAGATAGAGCATTTGGGCAACCAGTGCATTCGCCATCCCATCGGTGACTTCTTGACCTAAAAAGAGAATTCGCTCGACTGAGAGACGATTGTAGATGCTAATCCACTGCTCGTATTGACTGCCGGGAATGCGATAAGGAACTTTGGGAATACCAATAGGCATAATTTTCGAGGACTCCTGCTGGATCTGACGCAATTTAACTAACTTGGACGAGAGGTTTGGGGAGTTCTTTACGACTTTCAAGAACGCGATCAATCAAGCCGTATTCTTTGGCTTGGGCGGGGGTTAAATAGAAGGTACGATCTAAATCTTTAGCAATTTTCTCGGCAGTCTGACCCGTGTTTTTGGCGAAAATTTCCAACATTGTTCGCTTATTGTCAAGTACCTCTTTGGCCCGAATTTGGATGTCGGTGGCTTGTCCCCTTGCGCCTGTACGATTTTGGTTGAGAACGATTGTCGCGTGGGGAAGGCTGGTTCGACAACCTTTCGTGCCGGCAGAAAGGATCATCGCCGCCGTTCCCATCGCCTGACCAATACAGATAGTATGCACGGGAGGCTTGACGTAATTGATCGTATCGCAAATGGCAAAAGCCTCGGTTTCAAAACCGATCGCATCGCCAGTATGCCAAGAAGTCCCGGTCGAATTGATGTAGAAATAAATGGGTTTTTCCGGGTCATCAAATTGCAAGTAAAGCAGTTGGGCGATAATTAACTCAGTTACGTCAATTCCGACTTGTCGCTTGACATCATCGGAAGAAAATAACGGCATTCCCAAATAAATAATCCGCTCTTTGAGCAGCAAAGATTCTAAATCTGGAGGAGGGGTACGATAGTAAGCGTCTCCGTAATAAGCAGTTTGAACAGCTTTTATCTGCATGGGTTCCGTTGTGGGTGGATCGGGGTTTTAAACCAACCAGCAAGCCTCGATAGGGTCAGGCTTCACTCAAAGGCTCTGCATTTGATTTTAACGCACGGCAGAGCGTGACAGGGGCCATCTTGTCAAAAAGAAACTGCTCAATTGTCTAGTGACATCCGAGCAGTAGAGACGGAGAAATCTTAGCAAGGGTGAAGCGAGTTGGCAGCAGACTCTAGGGGTTTAAGCGCCTAGAATGAGCGGCTATTGAAGTTTGACGCATCCGCCGCAACAGAGTCTGCAAAATTTCCTTGCGCCTTTCGGGGTCGATAACTTCGGGATAGTAAGTGGTTGCTGGTTGGACTATCAATTCGACTTCTGCATTTTCAGGTAGAACACAAGGAGATTGAGGAACAAATAAACCTTTTTGATATGTTGCTTTAATTTTATCGAGCATTTCCCTTACCTTATTGAATTTTATTAAACTTGTGAGCGTGCTGCTTTGCAGTCCCCGAAGGGATCGCTCTTTTTGATTAACGCAAGCCTTGACCATCATTAATCTTCGCTAATCTTCGCTGCACTTTGTTTATTATTGATCAACCTATCTATCTCAACAACAAGCTCTGTCACTCCTCTCTGGTGATAATTCTCACGACTACTCCTATTGCATCTATACTTGACAAATACTCTCTTAACATCCGTGAAATCTCAATCTATTTTAGAAAAACGTTCACCGTTGGGTAAACTGCCAACTTCCTCTCAATTTCAAGCACTTTTTTGGGATATCCTCACGGTTTTTTGGGGAGACTGGTTAAAATTGCGTGTGAGAATCGTCCAAATTGCGGCAACCGGACTAATTTCTCCTATTATTTATATTTTCGCCTTTGGGATGGGTCTTGGCAGTGTCATTGATCGCGCCATCGAACCTGCGGCAGGCAACAGCTACTTAGAGTTTATTTTACCTGGAATGGTAGCATTATCCTCAATGGCGATTAGTTTTGGGGGAACAACGTTTTCTATCTGTGGCGATCGCCTGTTTAATAAAAATTTTGATGAATTACTGCTGCTGCCGGTTCGTCCTCTGGCTTTGCATTTGGGAAAAATGCTCTCCGGCATTGTGCGGGGATTGATGACATCGGGTTCGGTTATTCTCGTCGCTATTTTATTTACTGGCAAAATTGGTAGTTTTCTCAATCCTCTCTTTTTGTTGCTATTACTGCTTAACTGCGCGGTATTTGCCGGATTGGGAGTTATTGTCGGTTTGCAGGTCAATTCACTGGAAACGGTCGGACTCTACAACAATTTTCTCATCGTGCCGATGTCTTTTTTGGGAGGAACCTTCTTCGATCCTCAAACCCTGCCTTTGGGTCTCAAAATTATCGTCTACAGCCTCCCCTTAACCTATACTAGCCTTGGCTTGCGAGCGGCGGCCTATTCTCCTTTGTCGGAATTCCCCTGGTATAGCTTACCGATTTTGTTATTCGTGGCGATCGCATTATCTCTGGTTGGGGCTAGGGAATTTTCCCGCTTGCAAGACTAGACTGCTAAATGCGGTATGATCGATAGATTGGGTAATTATTGCTCAATACTGTCAACCTATGAAAATTCAACAAGGAGGTGTATAAGCGAACTAATGACCCAAGTTGTTGTCGGTCAAAACGAACCTATTGAGTCTGCATTGCGCCGTTTCAAGCGGCAAGTAGCGAAAGCGGGAATCTATACCGATTATAAGAAGCACCAGTTTTTTGAAACGCCGCAAGAGAAACGCAAGCGCAAGGAAGCAACTCGCCGGAGACAGCGATCGCGCCGTCGTTAATCCTCATTAAACTGGAAGACAATTGCTTAATTGTGGGGGCGAACGATTGTTCGCCTCTACTGTTTATAAGTTGTGAAACATTTAACAACGACTAGCGAGCAAGATGCTCGCTCTACAGTTTAATACTTGCGTTCTTGCGGTTCAAATCGATTCACCACGACAGGCATATAGCTAATATCAATGCCGGCTGGGGAATAGTAGGCTAGGGTATGTTGGAGGAAGTTTTGATCATCGCGAGTCAGATAATCTTCGCGTGAATGGGCCCCGCGACTTTCTCGACGGTTGAAAGCAGAAGTGAGGATGGTTTCTCCCACGACCAAAATACTTTCTAATTCTAGTGCCTCGACAAGTTCCGTATTCCAGAGACTATTTTTATCATCGAGATAAATTTGGGCGAATTGCTCTTTAAGCTGCTGAATTTTTTCAATTCCTTTTTGCATCGTTTCTTCAGTGCGAAAAACACCGCAATGCTCTGTCATACAATCTTGGAACTGTTGGCGCAACTGGTCGATGCGGATAGTTCCTTTTTGGTCGAGTAGTGCTTTAACGCGCTGTTTTGCCCCATTTAGGTAAGATTCTACATCAAAGTCCGAAAACTTGCGATCGCTAACATATTCGGCAATGCTGCGACCTGTCCGCCGTCCGTAGACGACGCATTCCAACAGCGAATTGCTTCCCAAACGGTTGGCCCCATGCACAGAAACGCAAGCACATTCTCCTGCCGCAAAAAATCCTTCTGTCAACTGCTCAGCACTCAGACGCACGCGACCTTCAGTATTGACCGGAATGCCTCCCATACAATAGTGTACTGTCGGACGCACTGGCATCGGTTCGTGAACGGCATCCACCCCAACCAAGCGATGCGCCTCCTCCCAACAGAAAGGAATGCGACTCATGATTTTTTCGCGTCCCATGTGGCGCAAGTCTAAATACACAAATGGCCCACCTGCACTGCCATCGGCATGAATCCCCCGTCCGGCGCGAATTTCTAAAGTAATTGCACGAGAGGTAATGTCACGCGGGGCCAATTCCATACGCGAGGGTGCATAATCTGCCATAAATCGCCTTCCCTCACTGTTAATCAGGTACGCGCCTTCCCCTCGCACTGCTTCAGAAATTAACACTCCCACCGGATACAATCCAGTCGGGTGAAACTGGACAAATTCCATATCTTCTAGCGGAATGCCTGCTAGTGCCGACATGGCCAAACCGTCCCCCGTCGAGGCATAATCATTAGAGGTGGTGTTAAAGACCCGTCCGTATCCGCCAGTCGCAAACATCATCGCTTTGCTGCGGACGACTTCGATTTGTCCATCGTGAATGTGATAGATGACTGCACCTTTCGCCTCTGTGTCTTCTATGATGAGTTGCATCACGTACCACTCATCATAGATATGTACCCCATTGCGGCGCAGGTTGTTGACTAATTCGTGAAGAATGGCGTGTCCGGTTTTGTCGGCAGCGTAGCAAGTGCGGTTGTGGGAGTGACCACCAAAGGCCCGTTGAGCAATTTTACCGTCAGGCAAACGCGAAAATAGCACCCCCATGTGTTCTAACTCAATGATGACATCGGCGGCCTCTTGGGTGAGAATGGCAACGGCATCTTGGTCGGCCAGATAGTCTGAACCTTTGACGGTATCGAAGGCGTGGGCCTCCCAACTGTCTTGAGAATCGACGTTTTGTAAGCTAGCAGCAATGCCGCCTTGGGCCGCGACAGAGTGGGAACGAATGGGATGGGTTTTGGCAACGACAGCAACATCTATATTGGGGTTGAGGCGTTTAATTTCTAAGGCGGCGCGACACCCCGCGAGTCCACCGCCGATGATGACGACATCGTGTTGTAACATTGGGTACTAAATTTGTTGAGGCTCTCTATTAATTCTATCGTGACGCAAGAAGCAACGCTTTGAGGGAAAATAAAGAAAGTTTTTTAGATCTCTGGTCAAAATTTTTTATGTTAAAAATTCACAAAACTGTCGGATATCTTGCTCAAACTTTTGACTACATGGTAAGATAGTCAGAATTATCTATCTGCTGAGCAATCAATAGAAGTCTTTCAGTTTGTGCAACTAATTCTTGAATTTGCGCTAATTCCAATTCAATTTGTTCTCTTAGCTCACTCACAAATCAATACCCTGCTTTATTCCTTTTAAAATATGGGGTTGTACTTTTTGTATTTCTACTAAATCTATTGAGAACTCTGTATCAACATCTAAAAGAGTAGCGACAGCGCGAAAATAATCTCGCTCAGGCAATCCCCATACCGCTAAATCAATATCCGAGTGCCAAGTCATGCGCTGGAAGTTGAGGAGTGAACCAAATAAAACAACACGTTTCACACTAAATTGTTCTTTAAGAATTTTCGCCCATTGACGAGCCACTGCCCACCCGCGCTGCTGACGTTGCTGCATATTGGCTAAAAATTCAGCCCGGTTTTCTCGTGCTTCTAGCACTTGAGAAATGATTTGAGAGCGAGTTTGGTCATCAATCAACGTCATTGGATTAGCTTAGAGTCATTTACTATATTACAATATAAGGATATACAATCTACTAATTAGTCCACAGCCAATAATAACGACATCGTGTTATGACATCGGGTACTAAATGTGTTGAGGCTCTCTATTAATTCTATCGTGACGCACTCTAGAGCCAATTTCGACAAACTTAAAGAAGTTCTTAACACTGAGTTAGAAATTTTGGCTCTTCTAGACTGAGTATGATAAATTACTAACAAAAGTACCAATTTAATAAGACTCTTCTTCTAAAATTATTAAAGTTTGTTAGTCCATAAGCTCTTCTCTTAATTAACTTAATTTTTTGGTTTATTCCTTCTACTGCT
>JBGTNM010000290.1:0-13805 GCA_041743025.1 Microcystaceae cyanobacterium | reverse complement strand
TATATTCATACAAAATCACCCCTAAAAGCCTTGCACAGCAAGGCTTTTAAAAATATAAAAAAGCAATTTTAAAACAAAAGGCTTTTTATTGTGTTGAATTCCCTATTGCTTAAGGGATTAAGCTTATTTAAGCTACTCATTGACTATAACCAGTCTAGAAGAGCCATTTTTTCAAAGTTTTGCGATAATTTAACTATCAACAATAAATCGGATATTTCTTCACGTTATCATCTGATCACAAATCGTCTTAATCTTGATTTCTACGGGTATCAATCATACACAGATCACAGCCTCTACGTTGGATCTTATGGTCGAGGGACTGCTATACGTGGTATTAGTGATCTGGATATGCTCTTTGTCCTACCTCCAGCTTTATATAGTCAGTACAACAACTATAGTGGTAACGGACAATCAGCATTACTTCAAACAGTTCGTAACTTCCTGCTTAAAACTTATCCAAGAACGAGTATTGGAGGTGATGGACAAGTTGTGGTTGTATCATTCAGCGATGGCATGGTTTTTGAGGTTGTGCCTAGTTTTGCTCAGAGTGATGGAAGTTATAAATATCCTGACTCTAATGATGGAGGACGATGGAGAATAACAAACCCAAAACCTGAAATAGCAACCATCCGTGATTATTATTATAATGAGAATTTAAAATGGCTTTGCCGAATGACTCGTGCTTGGAAGGGCAATTGTCGTGTCCCAATGGGAGGTCTGCTTATAGATACTCTTGCTTACAAGTTTATCTGCAACTGGGAGTATAGAGATAAAGGAAAAACTTACTATGACTGGATGTGCCGTGATTTCTTTTCTTTTCTCGCAAACGAAAATCCAAATAAAGCATATTGGCTTGCTTTAGGAAGCAATCAGTTCGTTGATCGTAAAGGTAATTTTGAGTATAGAGCTACACTTGCTTACAACAAATCTTTAGAAGCGATTGAATCTCAAAATAATAAGTACTGGTACACAGCAAAATTCAAGTGGAGAGAAATCTATGGAAATGCTTTTCCAAGTTGACTAGCCTGAATTTAGTTTATGGATTGATCGGTATTCTCTGACTTCGGCACTTTATGAATATGAATAACTCACCAGATGACATTCAACACTTACTTGATGAGTGTAAAATCGTTGAAGAGAACTGCCTCTACACTTCGCAAGCACATTTCGCTATGGCAAATAAGGCAGAGTTGCAGTCAAGATTATTTCTAATTGTGCCATCCTGCGTTGCAGCACTTAGTGGCATTCTAACTGCAATTGGTTTCCCATCTTGGATCGGTGCATTGGCTGCTGTATCAGGTCTAATTACTGGCGTAGCGTCTGTTTTAGGCGTAGATAAAAAAGCAGGCTCACATAAGCAAGCGGGTAACGTCTTAACAGCATTAAGACACGAAGCTAGAGCATTGCATGAGGCATATTGGCGTGAAATACCCCGTGAACAGTTGGTTGCTGAAGTTAGGCGTATTCATGATCAATATAATTCATTAATTCAAATGATAGAAACAACTGACGATTCGGCTTTTGAGAAAGGACGGAAAAAAATTAAGGCTGGGTTATTTGAACCTGATTTTAGAATAAAGAAGTGAGTGCGATCGCTGATCTTGTAGTGCGATCGCCGATCTTGTAGGGTGCGTTAGCGAAGTGTAACGCGCCAATCCCCCCCGCAAACACTCAAAATAAAGCTCAAATGCTGTAGGATGAGGGACAGATGAAATTTAGAAAGTCCCGTGAGCGAAACCGTCTATATTGAAACCAGTATTTTGGGATACTTGACCGCTCGACCAACGGACAATCTAATTCTTGCCGCCAATATCAAAGTCACCCAAGACTGGTGGTTTGATTCGTCATACATCCATCACATATTCGATTTGGTAGACTGAAGGCATTGCTTGGGCTAAGTTGACTTATGACCATTGCGATCGACCAATCAATACAACAGAAGCCACTCAGCTTTGACGAGTTTCTCGCCCGTTATGGTGGTGATAACCGCTATGAACTGATCGATGGAGAGGTGTTCGACTTGGAACCAACAGGCCCGCATGAAGAGGTCGCAGCCTTCATTACCACAAAGATCTGTGTCCAGATCGACGGAAGGGGCTTACTTTGGTTTGTCTTTCAACGGGGACTATTGCGCCCTTCTAACATTGGTATGACAGCATTTCGACCTGATGTTGCAGTTGTTGATCAAGATGAACTTACCAAAGAACTGCTTTGGTCTGACCAATCGATCCTGACGCTGGGCAGTTCGATTAAATTTGTGGCGGAAGTTGTTAGTAGCAACTGGCAAAATGATTATGCCCGTAAGGTTGAAGACTACGCGGTTTTAGGCATTCCCGAATATTGGATTGCAGACTACGCAGGTAATGGTGGCACTCGACACATTGGGAAGCCTAAACAACCCACCCTCTCTATCTGTACCCTAGTGAATGGGGAGTATGAAATTCAGCAGCTTCGAGGCAATCAGACCATCGTCTCTCTAACTTTCCCAGATTTAAAACTGACGGCTGAACAGGTGTTGAAGGCTGGTAGATAAAATCGCTATGATTTGATTACCCTCAATGTAAGTATCGATATATGTTAAAAGCGATCGCGGCATAGTACAGATTGACACCCGCTAAGCTAGCGATCGCTGATCTTGTAGGTTGGGTTGACAAAAGAAAACCCAACACCCTCGAAACAAAGATTAAATGCGTAAAGTATCTGCAAGGCAGCAGCTAGGGTTTGGATTAAGATAAGTGATAGGAGGATTACTTATGCGAGACACTATTGAGGAAATTTATACCCAAGTTATTCGTGCTTTGCCACCAGCAGAGCGATTACGATTAGCAACACTGATTCTTAATGATTTGGTACAACACAATGCTGATGTTGTTGACCAAAATGATACTTGGACAGAGCAAGATCAACTTGACCTACTGCGCTTTTCGTTGCAGTATGTTGCAACAGGCTACCCTCAACATGAGAAGTTAAAGGAATACGGGATTGTATCAAGGTGGCTTTTGCAGAATTGAATGATTCTAAGTCCTCAGACTAAAAATATTTATTTGGGCGAATAAAGCGATTTTGCTAGATAAATATCAGGTTTGCCCATGCCATTCGCGTCTGGCATAACCCCAATTAGAGTAAACCCGCATTTTAGATAAAACTCGTAGGGATGTTGCTTTAAATTTCTAATATGGGCGAGATGTTGCCAAAGATTGTCATACAGATTTACGCCTGCTAAGCTAGTTTGAGCATCTTCGTCATCGGTTCCCACCCACAGCGTCAACCCTCTAAGAGCGCGAACGCAATTTTCTAAATCTTCAACCAACCTACGCCCAATTCCCTGCCGCCGAACATTTTCTCGCACGACTAAGGGATGCAATTCCCAGACTTTGCCATCATACTGTCGAATTCCCCCAATCCATCCTAAGATTTGACGGTTTTTAGCGATCGCAACTCGACTAATACGCTGCTCTAGATTGCTCTCTAATGAGTCTCGTACTTCTTGCAAGGCACTATCCGAATCGGGCCAAGCTTGCGGATAATGTTTTAGACACCCTTCGAGCAATAATTGGGCAACCTGTGCGATCGCGGCTGAGTCATGAGCGGATAAATCTTGAATTGTTATCTCCATCTAAGTTATTCTATCAAAACCCAAAAATAAGGCTAAAATCTGGTAAGTTGAGCAACATAAAATTTTTGTGGAAGTAATAGCTAGGGGTTCCCCTCAGCTAGTATGATGACTTCCTGCCCTTAACCCGTTCCCTATAGCCATGCAAGCGCGACCCCAACCCCGCCGAACCAAAATCGTCGCTACCATCGGCCCTGCGACCCAAAACCGAGAAATCCTCCGCCAACTGATCCAAGCGGGTGCGACGACCTTTCGCCTCAATTTTTCTCACGGCGATCACGACTACCACCAACATAGCATTCGCCTTATTCGCCAAATGGCTTTTGAACTCAATCAACCGGTTGGCATTTTGCAAGATTTACAAGGGCCTAAAATCCGCCTCGGTAAGTTTGCCTGTGAATCCATTACGCTCAAAGACGGCGATCCTTTTATCCTGACCAGTAACCCGGTAGAATGCACTCAAGACATTAGTTCCGTCAGTTATCATTCCCTCGTTGAGGAAGTTCCCCAAGGAGCGAGAATTCTCCTCGATGACGGCAAAGTAGAAATGAAGGTGGAAAAAATTGATTACGGCAAAAAACAGTTGCAGTGTCAGGTCGTTGTAGGCGGCGTTCTCTCTAGCAACAAAGGGGTCAATTTTCCAGGGGTTTACCTATCGGTCAAAGCCTTAACAGACAAAGATAAACGGGATTTGATGTTTGGATTAGACCAAGGTGTAGACTGGATAGCCCTCAGTTTCGTCCGCAACCCACAGGATATTTTAGAAATTAAAGACCTCATTACCAGTGCAGGCAAATCTGTGCCTGTTATCGCCAAAATTGAAAAGCACGAAGCGATTGAGGAGATGGAAGAAAGTCTTTCCTTATGCAATGGGGTAATGGTAGCGCGGGGAGATTTGGGGGTAGAAGTTCCCGCCGAAGACGTGCCGATTTTGCAAAAGCGCCTCATTACCACCGCCAACCAGTTAGGCATTCCCATCATTACCGCTACTCAAATGCTCGACAGTATGGCTAACAACCCTCGTCCCACTCGCGCCGAAGTCTCGGACGTTGCCAATGCCATTCTTGATGGAACCGATGCCGTCATGCTCTCCAATGAAACCGCCGTTGGCAAATATCCCGTCGAGTCTGTCGCCACTATGGCCAAAATTGCCGACCGCATCGAACGCGAACCCATTATCCGCAACCATGCCCAAACTCGGCAATCTATTCCCAATGCGATTTCCGCCGCCGTCAGTCAAATTGCTGAACAACTCCATGCTTCAGCGATCATGACCCTGACGAAAACGGGGGCTACCGCTCGTAACGTTTCCAAATTTCGCCCGCAAACGCCGATTCTAGCCGTAACGCCTCATGTAGACGTGGCCCGTCAGTTACAGCTTGTTTGGGGCGTTAAAACCTTGCTAGTGCTAGATTTGCCTTCTCCTAGCCAGACCTTCCAAGCCGCCATTAACGTTGCTCAAGAAAACCAACTGCTCAACGATGGGGAACTAGTGGTGATGACGGCAGGAACGCTGCAAGGGGTAGCCGGTTCGACCGATTTGATTAAGGTTGAAGTCGTCAAAGCCATTCTCGGCAAGGGAAGCGGCATCGGTCAGGGATCGGCAAGCGGTCGCGCTAGAGTCGCTCACCAGGCTAGAGAATTGAGCCAATTTAATAAGGGTGAAATTTTAGTCGCGCCGAGTACCAATGCCGACTTTGTAGAGATAATGCGAAAAGCTGCCGCCATCATTACTGAAGATCCCAGTCTCACCAGTCATGCTGCTATTATTGGACTGCGTTTGGGAGTACCCGTGATTATCGGCTTTAAAGATGCCACTCAAATTATCCGAGAAGGGGCAATTTTAACCATTGACGCTCAAAAAGGAGTCGTTTATTCGGGGTCTGTCGGTAGCAAGTCCAGCAACGGCAATAAGGGGACAGGGGGATAGGGAGATTAGTCTTTTTGCCTGTTGCCTATTGCCTATTGCCTATTGCCTGTTGCCTTTTAAATGATATGACTGAACTAACTGAGCCAATCCGCCTCTTAGATGACGAACTTTCTAAACGCCACATTGACCTCGATCCTGGCGGTTATTTTATTATCTACCTCGATCGCGATGCGAGCCTCATTTGCGCCAAACACTATACTAATATCATCAATGAACAGGGGTTAGCCGTTGACCCAGAAACGGGCAAAGTGATCCCTGCCAAGGGAAAAGTCAATCGGACGGCGGAAAGCTTGTATACCGGCCACAGTGCTAAGGAATTGTGTGTCAAAATTTTGGAAGAAACGCAGCCTCCTCCTGTGACGATGTTCGATCATGCTGCTTATTTGGGACGGGAATTGATGCGAGCGCAAATGGCGTTAACTAGCGGAGAAGAATACGTTCAAGATTGAAAAAATGTCAATATTTCAGCGATTAAATGTTAAGAAATTTATGAAATTGCCCGTCTCCTTGCGCCAACGGCAATCTGTCGGATGGTTCTTAGAAGTGATTCTGATAACCAGTGCGATCGCTGCTTCGGCAGGTGTAGGATTTGGGGCGGCGTTGCGCTTCAATCGTCCTGCCGAATCCGGTTCTACTCTCTTACACTCCGACCAATCTTTCCCCCCTCGTCAAGATTGGCCGGTCGGCAACAGGCAATTAATGAACAATGAACAATAAACAATTATCAATTCAAGCATCTACAACCAAATCAGTAAATAATTCCGTCAAATCTTGAGAATTTACGCTCTCTGCTTCTTCTCTCACTTCAAAGGTCTTGTTAACAGCTTGGGGCAGAGACAAAGCTCTAACGCAGAGTTCGGCGATCGCCTCTCGACTGACTTGCCCTTTAATCGTATCTCCTTGACTGAAGATAAGACGTTGGTTGCCTGCTTTTTCGGTTAAAGCGCAAGGACGGACGATGGTATAGTTTAGCCCACTTTGGCGAACGACTTCCTCTCCTCGCCATTTCCAAGTCAGTAAACCGCCAAGTTGGTCGTTGAGGCGTACTGCTGGGGGTTCTTCTTCTAGATTAAGACCCGGACGACCAGGACGTGTCACGCCTGCCGAACTTACCTGAACGAATTGTGGCGTTTTTGTTTTTATTCCATAAGCTTTAATCGATTCAATTTCTAGGCAGAATAGACCCGGAGAAAAGCGAGGATTGAGATCCCCGTCATATTCAAATTTACTCTGCATCAACTGCGTTGAATACACCCGACTGGCATCAAAAGGCCCCGCTTCGGGTACTGTTTTGGCGCGGAATATGGGGATTAATTGGTCAAAAGGAATGCGAACAGTGGTAGTGCCTTTGTACGAGGTATCGAATGAATAGCAGTAACCCACGCCATCCCATTTGCCTTCACACCGGATGATGAATTTGTATCGCTTGCCATCTCCTTGTAGGCGCAGTTCAATACCTTCCCCATCAGACAAATCCCAAGGAGAGGTAAAGTTGCGCGTCCGCACAGAAGCAAACCCCCCATTGTTGGCAGTGGAAACATTGCCCGAAAAAACGGCCCGTCCGCCAGCGAGTTGGATGCTGCTTTCACTGACACCCCCCATCACTACGTCATCAACTGCACCCCAAATTTCTTTCAAGTCTTCTGTCGGATAGCTGAAGTCAAACAGCACTTTTTCAGCAGAATGAAGGTATTTCTTGACTAATTCCACTAAATTTTGGATGCCTTCGTATTCGACCTGTTGGGGGCTGTCTTTAACTTCTGGTTGGTAAAATTGAATCCCTTGATAGTATTTATCTCGGTTAGGGGTATCGCCTTCAACCGGTTGCACGCGGGTTCCTGTCGCGCAGATGACGGCGCAAACGTTTTCCATTAAGGCAGAGGTGAGGGTTTGGGGACGAGTGATATCGCCTTCGATGAATTCGACGCGATCGCCTAGCAGTTCTCTCGCTTTCTGCCTATCTCTCACCAATGCTCTCACAGAGTAATGATTTTCTAACAGACGGCGAACGACTCGCTTACCTACGCCACCTGTCGCACCGACAACTAATATTTTTCCCATCGCTTGGTTTTTGGGGGTTTGAATATCGTTATTTTTGCCAGAAAAAAGCCGTTTTAAACAGCCCATAAAGGGCAGAATCTCAAAATAAGTTAATGTCTGCCAAAATCGTCCTAGTTCCCATTGGGCGCGTTCTTGCTCAGTCACGATTGCTCTCTTGTTTGCACTATTCTCTTACTACTGTAACGAATTACAACGTTTTTGACGCTGAATTATTTACAACAAACAAAATAGAGACGCGATCTTATCACGTCTCTACAAGATTTTCGATGATGTTAGGGGGAATATCGGTAATTGATCATTGTTATTTCACCTCCAGCAACTCCACATCAAAAATCAAAGTAGCATTAGGAGGAATTACGCCGCCTGCGCCTCGCGTCCCGTATCCTAGTTCGGCAGGGATAATTAAAATACGCTGTCCCCCCACTTTCATGTCACCAACGCCTTCGTCCCAACCTTTAATGACTTGTCCGACCCCAATTTTGAAAGAAAAAGGCCGTCCGCGATCGCGGGAACTGTCAAATTGAGTTCCGTTTTCGAGGGTTCCGGTATAGTGAACGGTTACGGTTTGTCCCGAATTGGGGGAAGTACCTTCTCCTTGCTTGCGGTCGATATATTTTAGTCCCGAAGGGGTTGTCACGGCGTTGTCTAAATCGAGATTTTCCATTGCGATGTTTTGAGTTTGATTAAGGGCAATTTGGGCTTTTTTCGGCATACTAGCCGCCATTGTCGCTGAATTTTGCACGACAGGAGAAGCGATCGCTTCTGATTGACTGCCGCGATCGGTGACTGAAGCAACGATCAACAACAGACAAAAAGCAATAATAACCCCTAAGCTGATGAAAATTTCACGCATAACTCGGTTTTTCCTTATGTTAGTTTTTTTAACGCCATTGTTTGTTCTCTAAGTCTCGAACTTGACGTTCTAAGCGATCAATACGACCTCGCAATTCATCGACTTCCGACTGACGGGAAACGCCAAGATCCTGCAACATATTTCGCATTTGTCGCTCTAGGTTAGTCTCAAAGTTGCCTTGTTCATTCTTGATCTGATTCATCAGATCGTCTACAAAACCCTTGGCTTGATCTGGGTTGATTTTACCGTCTTTGACCCATTGTTCGCTAACTTCTCGCAGTTTTTCGGCAACTAACGAGGTCGTTCCAATACCGACTAACAATAGCTGTCTGATCCAATCAGTACCGTCCATGTCTGCTGATAACCTCCCAAATGTCTCTCGTCATACTACCAGCTTAGCGAGACAGGCGCATCGACTGCAAAAATAACAAAAACTTACTTATATTAAGCGCTCGGCAGCACTCGCTAATTCTGAGGCAACGCGAGCGGAATAGGGTTTAATCCACCACCAAATTAACGGCGACAACCATCCTCGCAAGGTGACTGAATAGGAAATGTAGGTTCCGCACAAGGTTGATTCGACTTGGTAAGTAATTTTCTGTTCGATCCCAGGAATGGCCAAGACGCGAAGGCAGAGAAGTTCACCAGGACGGACATTTTCGACAAACAGGCGAATCGGAATCGGTGTCAGGCGGGTAACAGCTTGACAAATTAAACCGGGTTTGGCAATTAATCCTAAAGGGACATTCGTTTTTGAAAAGAGGGGATGCCAAGAAACATCAGCCAAATTAATTAACTTTCGCCAGAGGACATCGATTGGTGCGGTACTGACGACACGGTACGTTTTGTAAAGGGAAAACGTGCAAAATAGTTTGCCTTTGGCCGCAATTAATTTAAAGGAAAAATTTAGAATCACAACAAGTCTCCCGAAATAATGCCCCGGCAAATTTACTATTTTAGAAGAAATCTCAACGAGTTGCTACAATCAGTGATCGCTCGCTCTTGTTCAACCTCGCTTAGCGAAATTATCTTACTTACCTCTCGACTTTTTCGATAAGTCTTAACTATAGTGAGAAGGTAGGCAAAGTCTCTCTTGTTTAGTCTCAACGGCTCAAGTTTACTTCATGCTCTCTGGGTTGCGAATTCAAAATTTTGCTTTAGTTGATCGCTTGGAACTCGCTTTTGGCAAGGGATTAAATGTCTTGACGGGCGAAACGGGTGCGGGAAAATCTATCGTCTTAGACGCGATTGATATCGTCTTGGGAGGCAAGGTTAACAGCCGTTTTATCCGTCAGGGAGCGCAACACGCTATTTTAGAGGCTACCTTTGCCATTGATTTTACCACCGCTCACTGGTTGGCGCAGCACGAAATTGACCCGCTTGAAGACGGTTGCGTCGTCTGTGCCAGAGAATTAACCCTCTCCGGGGGAACAATGCGATCGCGTTCTCGTGTCAATGGGGTACTCGTTAACCGCCAAATTCTCAATCAATTGCGCGATCGCCTGGTAGAAATTACCGCCCAAGGCCAGACGCTACAATTGATGGATGCCACCCTACAACGAGATTTGCTAGATTTATACGGTGGGGAAACGCTGCTCAATTGTAAACAAGCTGTCGCTTCTGCTTACGAAGCTTTTAAAGCTAGCGAAAAAATCTTAGAAAAACGCCGCCAGTTAGAAAAAGAGAGACTGCAACGGCTTGATATCTTAGAATATCAGCTAAAAGAATTAAATGAGGCGCAATTAACGGATGCTGACGAACTTGATCAACTTGAACAAGACCGCGATCGCCTCTCCCATGTCGTCGAGTTGCAACAGTTGAGCTACCAAGCTTATCAACTTCTCTATCAAAATGATAACGAAGCTGCCGCCGTTACCGACCTGTTGGGACAAGCCGAATCTATCTTGACAGATATGGCAGAATATGATAAAGAGACTGAATCAGTGTTAGAAATGGTCAAATCGGCACTGACGCAGGTAGTAGAAGCAGGACAACAGATAAATGCTTATGGTGACGCACTCGAAACCGATCCTGAGCGGTTGAACGAAATAGAAGACAGAATTCGCCTGCTCAAAAGTATTTGCCGAAAGTATGGCCCTACCTTAACAGAAGCAGTTAATTTTTATAAAAAATTACAAGCAGAATTAGCAGAATTGACGGATAGTGAGCAATCCATTGAACAGTTAGAGAAAGACTATCAAATCGCTCAAGCAACGCTAGAGAAAATTTGTCAAGACTTGACCGAACTTCGCAAAAAAGCTGCCGAGAAGTTAGAAAAGCAACTTGTTAAAGAATTAAAGCCTTTGGCAATGGATAAGGTAATTTTTGTCTGCCAAATTGCAGCTTGTCCTCCCAGTGCTAACGGCGCAGATCAGGTAGTCTTTTATTTTAGTCCCAATCCCGGCGAAAAAATCCAACCTCTATCAAGTACTGCCTCTGGGGGAGAAATGAGCCGTTTTCTCTTAGCGTTAAAAGCTTGTTTTGCTCAATCGGAAAAGCAGTTAGGAACACTCATTTTTGATGAAATTGATGCAGGTGTGTCGGGAAAAGTCGCTCAGGCAATTGCCGAAAAACTCCATCAACTCAGTCAACAATATCAGGTGTTGTGCGTCACTCATCAACCTTTAGTTGCAGCGATGGCTGACAGTCACTTTCGGGTTTCTAAGCAGATTATTGAGGAGTTTCCCGTGCTTGAAGATGAAAGCAATGGAGATGCTAAGTTACCCGAAATTCGCACTGTCGTTCGCGTAACGTCGTTAGATAATTTACAGTTACGAATAGAGGAATTAGCACAATTAACAGGGGGAGATTCGGCAGAAGATGCGTTTGAATTTGCTGAATCTTTGTTAGTCAAAGCGGAGGCGTATCGCTTGGGAAAGGTATCGAAGCTATAGCTGAGAGCGCTTCTTTTCGTGAGGGAAGCAACCCGTTTTCTTGGATGGGTTGGGGCGTGATTTTACTGGTAATATTAGGAGGAGCGATTATACTTTGGAAGCATTAACCGATAGTAGGGTGGGCAATGCCCACCAGTGGTAATATTAGAAGAAGCAATCACATTTTGACAATATTAATTCTAAGAATTTTTAGTAATTATGAGTAAACAAATTGATCGTACCCAAGCTTGTCAGGATTTTGAGCGGATTTGCCAAGAGGTTATTGCTACTCGTCAACCGATTGAAATCACTGGCAACGATAGAGAAAGTGTATCTCTTATTCCTACTTCGGAACTCAATAGCTTGTTAGAAACTGTCTATCTATTTAGTTCTCATGAAAATGCACAACGCCTCCTAGACGCACTTCATCGCGCCAAAGAACGAAACAACACGCCTTGTACTTTAGAAGAAATTCGACAGGAGTTTGGTCTTGAAGAAGAAAAGGCCTCCGCTTGAAACAAAAAATGATAAAATCAAGCGAGATTTAGTTTTTGATATTCAATTTCTTGAAGATCTTAAGTATTGGGTAGAGACTAACAGAAAAATTGCGCTTCGTCTACTATCCCTAGTGGAAGAAATTCAACGGAATCCCTTTGAAGGTACTTGTAAACCTGAACTCTTAAAATATCAAGATGCAAATGTTTGGTCACGCCGTCTCACTCAAGGTGATCGTATCGTCTATCTTGTCAGTAATGATCGTATCGAATTTTTACAATGTCGTTATCATTACGGCGATCGCTAAATTCATTCATTTTTCTCTAAACTATTCTCATAAGCAGCCATTTCTGCATCTATCTTACGTCGATATGCTGCCATTTCTTCAACAAACTCATCAAATTGTGGATCGTCTTTAAACATACCAGCAAATCTGTCACAAAAATCTTGATCGTTTAATTTATTGTTGTTTAGGTTAGTATTCTCTCTAATAGTTTCCATTGTATTTATCTATCCAATCTTTAAGTACATAATAATCTTTTAACTGAATTTGATAACAATTTTGTTTTTGAAATTTTTGTGCAGGTTCAGTAAAAAAAGAAGTAGTTACTAAAATTCCTGCTGTTGCTTTATCTGATAATACAACGCCATATAACTCTCTTACAAAACCTACACCCACATTTTTATCTTTTCTATTTTTTTTACACTCAACATAATATAAAAATTCTCCTAATAAAGTTTTATGTATTGCACGAATATCTTTCCCACCATCCCTAGTTTGTTGAGTTACCTGTACTTCATAACCTTGAGCTTTTAGTAACTCAGCGACAATTTCTTCAAACTTAAATGAGTCGATTTGATAAATAATATCTGGATTTCTTTTGATGTCTCGGATAATATTTTTATCAGTGATAATCAAATCTTGTTGAAAAGGTTGGTATATAAGTTCATTACTATTATCTAAGTCTAGACTTTCATTATTAGCATTTTCGTCATCATCCAAATCGCTATCTTTAGCAATCTCTTTATCTTTTTGATCGTCGCTGTAAATAAAGAGGTTAAATGGAATTAGTGAAAATCCATTAAGAACATTACTTCTGAGGCTATAATAATCTTTAATATAATTTTGTGCAGATTCTAATGTTTTAGCTATACTTTGTATGGCAGAAAAAATATCATTTTGGTCTAGGGTAGAAGACTTAAGTAGTTCGGTAATTTCTTCTTCTAAAAATTGAGTTGATTTATAATTTTGCTGCCAATGTCGAGAATTTACAATTTCATTAAGCGATTGTGCCAAAGATATAGAATTTATTCTTGCTATTTCATGGGTTTTTCTCAATACAGTGTTTTCAACATTAGTTAATGTATGAAGCCTTTTAATAATTTCATCCCGTTGTGACAAAGAAGGAAACACTGGTTTATAATAGTCATCCCACCTAACCATTTTCAAATCCGTCCCTAGTAGTTGTCAATACCTTTGTATTATATCATGGGTTTGTTCTTTTCTTTGTGTCTTTGTGCCTTTGTGGTTAATCTAAAATTTTAGCAATAAAAAATAGTTGGGTTGAGGAACGAAACCCAACCTACTAGCTATAATCTATTGAATTTTTCTACTCTTGTACCTGATGTCCTGCTGCAACAATAATCTGTTTGATAGATTCTTCAGATGCTTCGGTATCGACTTCAACCATTTTAGTCGGAACGTCTACTTTTACTTGTGCGTCTGACTCGTGAACTTTGATAGCTTCGGTAATAGTTTTGGCGCAAGCATCACAGGCAATACTAGGTACTTTTAAAGTAATCGTCATGACAAATAATCCTCAATAGGTAATCGGTAATGAATTTACTAAGCTGTTCTCTTTTTGTTACCACTTCAAAACAGCCGCATCAATTCCTTGTTCTTTCCTTATTTTACCGTCTTTTTCAAACCAGGCAATAACTTGTTGGTGGGTCAGTTCTTCTATCGGAACGCCTACATCT
>JBGTNM010000289.1:0-6907 GCA_041743025.1 Microcystaceae cyanobacterium | reverse complement strand
GGGACTTTTTGTCACTATCTTGTCTGTGGGGATTTTGTCATGTGTTATCAATTCTCAGGCAACTTCATGGTGGAATAAATCTCCGTCGCGATCGCTCTATAATATTGAAATAACAGAGATTATTAACCAAGCAAAGTCTCCTTTAGTAATGAGCGATCAAAGCATTAACGATTTACTGGCTTTAAGTCATACACTAAACCCAGAAGTTCAGTTACAATGGATGGCTCAATCTAATGCTTTTCCTGATACAAGTAATTGGCAAAGCTTTACGGATATTTATGTTTACCGTCCCACTAGTAAACTTAAGAATCTCTTAAAAAGTCAAGATAAAATGCAATTAAAACCTGTTTATCATCCTGAAGAAGTTCGATTGTTGAAACTGGTATTAAAATGATAGGAGTAACATAGGCTTCTAGCCTGTAACAGACTCCGATATCTGTGCTACAATCGTATTTTTGTGCATAGTTCTAATGAAACAGCATCTAAAAAGTGTCACTAAAACCTCAATTTTTCGAGTTGAAGATTGCCAAATTTCCTCTCGTATAGATACGGTAGCGACAGAAGAGCCTCTAGAAATTCGCCTAGCAAACTGGCAAAAAACGATTGCAATTACGATGCGAACACCAGGAAAAGATTTTGACCTTGCTGCCGGATTTCTCTATAGTGAAGGGATAATTACTCAACGGGAAGATCTTACTAAAATTAGCTATTGTATTGATGCTCAAAAAGACAGCGAACAGCAGTTTAATATTGTTAACGTTACGCTCAATGAAAAATTACACCCTCAGCTATCTTCTTTAGAACGGCACTTTTTTACCTCTAGTGCTTGCGGCGTATGTGGAAAAGCGAGTATTGAATTTTTGAAAATTCGTGGATGTCTTGTTAATGGTAATCAGTGGTCAGTTACAAAAAAAGTTATTTATAGTTTGTCAGAACAATTGCGCTCAGCACAAGGAATTTTTTCAACAACAGGCGGGTTACACGCGGCAGCTTTATTTGATTGTCAGGGAAATTTATTAAAAGTTCGCGAAGATGTTGGCAGGCACAATGCACTTGATAAATTAATTGGCTCGGCCTTATTAGCCGATGAATTACCTTTAAGCGATCATATTATTATGGTGAGTAGCCGAACGAGTTTTGAAATTGTGCAAAAATGTTTCGTTGCTGGCGTTGCGATGATTTGTGCTGTCTCTGCACCCAGTAGCTTAGCAGTTTCATTGGCGCAAGAATTTAACATCACGTTAATCGGTTTTTTGCGAGAAAATCGATTTAATGTTTATTCGGGAATTGAAAGGATTGCTTAAAAACTTAATGTGTTAGTAACCCTTCCCAAGTAAAATAAGTTAATCTAAAATCCAAAATCCAAAATCGGATGACCCAAGATTCTGCCACCTTCTGGCCCGAACTTCTGCAACAACTCCTTGACCAGCAATCCCTCACGCAATCCCAGGCTAGTCAATTGATGCAAGGATGGCTCGACGAAGATATTCCTCCCGTTCTCTCTGGGGCTATTCTAGCTGCCCTACAAGCCAAAGGGGTGTCAGCCGAAGAACTGGCTGGCATGGCTTTAGTGTTGCAGTCTCAATCTCAAAGCTTCAAGCCTATTCAATACAGCGAACCTGTCATCGATACTTGCGGCACAGGAGGCGATGGCGCATCGACGTTTAATATATCCACTGCTGTTGCTTTCGTCGCGGCGGCGGCTGGGGTAAAAGTCGCCAAACACGGCAACCGTTCTGCGTCTAGTAAAGTTGGGTCGGCGGATGTCTTAGAATGTTTGGGAGTCAATCTTGGGTCCCCATTTGAGCAAGTCACTGCCGCGCTCGATGCCGTCGGCATTACTTTTCTGTTTGCCCCTGGTTGGCATCCTGCCCTCAAAAGTGTCGCCCCACTCCGCCAAACCCTCAAAGTGCGAACGGTGTTTAACCTGTTGGGGCCGCTGGTCAATCCCTTGCGCCCTACTGGGCAGGTGATTGGGGTTTACGACTCGCAGTTTATCAGTCCTATGGCTCAGGCTCTCAATCAGTTGGGCATTCACAAAGCGATTGTCTTGCACGGAAGGGAAAAACTCGATGAAGCTGGGTTGGGAGATACGACCGATTTAGCCTTACTCAATGGTAGAACCATTAGCTTTACCCGCCTGATTCCCTCGGAACTGGGGCTAACGCCTGCTCCGATTACGGCACTCAAAGGGGGAGATGTGACGGAAAATGCGGCGATTCTCAAAGCTGTCCTGCAAGGCAAGGGAACGCCGGCTCAACAAGAAGTAGTGGCCCTAAATGCTTCATTAGCGCTACAAGTAGGACAACTCGTCACCTTTGAAGCGCATGAACTAGGCATTGAAAAAGCAAGATTAATTTTGCAAAGTGGAGCGGCTTGGGAGAAATTAGAAAAATTGGTCAATTTTCTACAAAATTAGGTTTAACGGCTCGTAGTTGGGCTTTAGCCCTAATCGCTCCATCATCTACCTAAAATGAACAAATATGACTCATTATTTTGATAGATTCTAAGCTAAAAGGGGTATCGTGGTTAATTTCTCGATTAAAGGTTGACTCAATCGGCTACTTGACCCAAGAACGGGTTAAAATAAGATTAAACGTCAACCGAGGATTCCGCTTTTTAATCCACTGTCGTAACAGTTACCTAGTATTTTTCCCGCTTTGTAGTTTTAGCCTGCCATTAACGTCATTTTTCTGTCCGTCGTCGCGATCAAGATTGGTTCAATGCTTCAAGATACCCAAGCCATTCGTTATTACCAAAAGCTCACCGATGCCATGGTGGATTTGTGGCATCGGGGTTATCGCTTTGAAGAAATACGGGCATACGTAGACGGCTATCTCGCTTGCCTGCGCTATACCAACACGATAGAAGCCTATCTAATCCACCGGATAGAGGATGAAATCTGGCAGTTTTTCCGTGACCCCTCAAATTTTGAATTTTCTGCGGGGTTAGCCCCCGAACCTGAACCGGGCTATTATTAGCTAGGTTTTACTTTTAAATGAGGGTAGGAAGTTCCTACCCTTTTTCCTTGGGTTAAGAAGCCAAAGCGACTGCAACCTTTTGCTGAAGTTCGCCATTTTGATAAAGCTCAATCAGAAGATCTGAGCCACCCACAAACTCGCCATCAATGTAAACTTGGGGAATAGTGAGCCAGTTAGAATACTCCTTAATTCCCTGACGGATGTCATTGTCTGCTAGAACATCAACGGTTTCGTAAGGAACGCCCAAAGTGTTGAGCATTTGCACGACATTGTTAGAAAAGCCACACTGAGGCATCAGCTTAGATCCTTTCATAAAAACCAGGATTTTGTTGTTTTGGACTAAGCTATCGAGTCGATCTTTAAGTTCTGGTGTCATAAGCTGTAAAACATTTAGATTGCTTCTACCGCCTTTATTGTAACTCAGACAGGCTGTCCGGCTTCTTGCCATGCTTGGGGTGTGTAAGTCCTCAAGGCAAGGGCATGAATGGCTTCTGATGCCATTGCTTCATTGAGGGCACTGTAGACCAATTGATGCTGTTTGATCTTGGATTGGCCTTCAAAAGCTGACGAAACGACGATCGCTTCTAAATGATCGCCGCCACCTGTAAGATCTTTGACTACCACGCGAGCATCGGGAAGTTGCGCGGTTATCATCGCTTCAACTTGCTCTAATGCGATCATATTGTTTTCCTTTGCCTTGTTAAACGACAACTATAGGATTTATTGTGACCTAAACTGACTGAAAAAGCTTATGCCTTTTTTAGGGAGAGTTACTGTGCTGGCGGGGTGGGGGCAGCATCGGGAGAGGTCGCGGTAGGAGGGCTGGTAGCATAAGGTAGATCGACAAAGCCTAATTCATACAATTGCTGGTAGGACTTTTTTCCTAAATCGGTTGTCGGGTTTTGCGAGCGAATGATCTGAATGAGCAGGGGAACTGCCAGTTCAGGCTGATTTTGGGCGCGATGGACGAGGGCTAACTGATAGGTGGCTTCATCGCGCATTTGACCCGTTTTCAAAGCATTGTTGCGCTGGGCATCATAAATTTTGGGGTCGATACCCGAAAAACTGTTAGCCAGTTGCAGGTGAAAAGTAGAAAGCTGATTGTAGATGGTGCGAGCCTGCTGGAGCTTAGTGGCAGCTAGCGCGTAGTTTTCCGAGCCGATTGCTTCATTGGCTTCTGCCATTACCCGTTGTACTCCTTGCAGACTGAGCAGGCTATCGGCTTGAGTCAGGGGACGGAGGTTGTTGGGATCGCTCAGGTCTTCGCTTTGAGATTCGGGGAGCGTTTCGACTGGTGGGGTTTGGGCTTGAGTTGCCAAAGGATTTGAGAGACTTAAACTCAATAATGTGGCAATCGGCAGGCTAAAACGGAAGCAGCGTGTAAAAACCTTTAGCATGAGATGACTTTGTTGCTCTAACATCCCTACATTATACAAAAGGGAAGTAAAAAACCCGAATAATGGCAGTTGTCCTCAGCCTAAAATACTCAACTTAGTATGTTTTTTTCAAATTTCCTCAAAACGAGCATTACCACTTCTGAAGCCCAAATCAATTTAGTTAAAAGGGGAAAAGGCTTCCCGATATTGCTTTTACATGGCTATCCTCAAACGCACCTGATATGGCATAAAATAGCCCCTCAATTAGCCAGAGAATTTACGGTCATTGCCACTGATTTAAGAGGATATGGGCAAAGTTCCAAACCCCCAGGTAAGCTAGACCACAGTAACTACTCTAAACGGGCAATGGCACAAGATCAAGTAGAAGTTATGACTCGCTTAGGCTTTGAGGAATTCTATCTCATTGGACACGATCGCGGTGCCAGAGTTGCCCATCGTTTGACCCTTGATTATCCTGAAAAAGTCAAAAAATTAGTCGTTTTAGATATTGTCCCGACTGATCAAATGTACGCGACAACTGATAAAGAATTTGCTACAGCTTACTATCATTGGTTTTTTCTCATTCAACCCCATCCTTTTCCAGAAACCTTAATTGGTTCTAATCCAGAATATTTCTTGCGTCACTGTCTGCAAAGTTGGAGTAAAACGGAAGGGACTTTTTCGCCAGAAGTCATTAAAGAATACATTCGCTGGTTTTCTCTGCCTGAAACGATTCACGCCACTTGTGAAGATTACCGAGCCTCTGCCACCATTGATTTAGAACATGATGAAGTTGCTCAAGATAAGAAAATCAACTGCCCAATGCTAGCACTTTGGGGAGAAAAGGGCGTAATTGCCAAGCAATATAATGTTTTAGAGAGTTGGCAACAACGGGCCAATAATGTTATTGGAAAAGGCATTAACTGCGGTCATTTTTTACCGGAAGAAGCACCAGAAGAAACTTATTTAAACATTCGAGAATTTTTGATAATGGGTAACGAAAACATTAATAACTAATTTGCAAGGTGACAGAAGCGCGTACCGTTTGTTCGCCGCCGATGACAGGGGTACTGGCATCTGCCGAGATTGCCGAGCGCTCAGCATTAAACGGTTTAGGTTGTGGCGGGTTTGCCCCATTAATCTGAATGCTAACAATGTCTTTTGATGTTAGGTTAAGTGCTTGAAATACGGCTTCTGCCTGTTGTCGAGCGTCAGAAGTTGCGAGTTGGAGGGCTTGTTTTTGTGCGGTCGTTATGGCGTTATCGGTGGCAGTAAAACTCACGCCATCAATGCGGGTTGCTCCGTTTCTAACGGCTTCATCTAGTAAATTGCCAACTTGTTCGGTATTGAGGCGGAAACTGACCGTATTCGTGCCGACATAGCCATCTAATCGCCGTTGGTTGTTGCTGTAATCGTAATTGGGTTGTAGGGAAATTCCTGCTGTCTGTAGCTGCTCGACATTACGCGATCGCAATAAGGCTACAACGGCGGCGGTGCGTTTGGCAACTTCTTGTTGAACTTCGGCAGCAATTGCCCCGCGAATTTCGACTCCTAGCTGAACTTGAGTTAATGTAGTGGGAATTCGTTCGATTCCTTCTCCTGTCACTGTCAGGGTACGCAGGAGTTTTTCTTGGGCGTGAGCAGGATGCATAATGGTAAGGCTAAGACAACTGACTGCCAGAATTAAACCGCGATAAGGGCGAGCAAGTAAACCCATAATTTATCGATCACTCAATTTTTCTCATGTTAACAAGAGGTAAGGGGAAGTGGGGGAGAAGAGGTAGCAGAAAAGATAAAGGGACAGAGAAAATGGCTCTTTCGGTGTATCTCATTACTATTCACTTTTGTCAAAAATCTTAAAGTTAATGACTCCTTATAAATTTATAGTTGAAACCTAATCTGTATGTTATATTTGTACTACAAAGTGTGAGTCTAGCCATTTGCGAGTGAGTGAAGTACAGATAATCTTTAGGGGCGCAAGGCTTGCACCCTATCAGTGTATTGCATAGAGTCACAAAACGCTGTAGATAGAATTTCTAGTCATGAAAGATTACTTCAAACAAACTGAATTTGTATTAAACCTGCTCTACTTTTATTATGATGGCAATCGCTATCAAGGACGTGGAATTATGACATGGAAACCAGATAAAGGTTTCCATATTGAAGCTTTTTTAGATGGTCAAGGAAAACCTATACTGAGAATTGATTTAGGCAAAACTGGTATTATTCCCAAAAGTGATATTTGCTCGATTCGGATGCGACCTCAAGATTATGACTGTGACTGGGCAATTGCACCCAGCATACACCTATCTGATTGGAACAAATGGGATATTCAAAATAAACGTCTTTCAATTGATTTTGAGAGAGTATTATTTTGCGATTCTATAAAGCCAGGAAGGGAAAAACACCGGCTCTTCTAGACTGAGTATGATAAATTACTAACAAAAGTACCAATTTAATAAGACTCTTCTTCTAAAATTATTAAAGTTTGTTAGTCCATAAGCTCTTCTCTTAATTAACTTAATTTTTTGGTTTATTCCTTCTACTGCT
>JBGTNM010000288.1:0-9515 GCA_041743025.1 Microcystaceae cyanobacterium | reverse complement strand
TTTAGCAATGGCTTTTAGATGTTCTTTCAGTTTCTCTTGGTCAGCCTCATTTAATTTTGTCATTTTCTTAACCTGTCTTCATAAAGTTATCTTTACATTTATCATTCTTTGAGTATTTTTGCAAAATTGAGATGCACCCTTATTTAAGTCTTATGGTGAACTTATGGTGAGTTTTATTGACTTCAAAAACTTCGAGTGCTTGAATGAGTTCTCCGAGTTTGGGATAGCCGTAGTTCCGTGAATCAAAGGAAGGAGAGAGCTTAGTAAGTTGTGAACCGACAGGCCCTAAGTGGGCCCATCCTTCCTCGTCAGCCACCGATTCATAGGCACTTTTAAGCAAATTAATAAGAACTTGATTTTCTTTAAGATTAGATTTAATAGAAGCTTTAAAGTTTTCTAAAATGTCAACATAAATAAATTTATTGCAGGCAGCAACAAAAGCATCGGGGGTTTTTTGTTTTTCACCAAATCCATAGACCACTAAACCAGATTCTCGGATGCGAGAGGCTAAACGAGTAAAGTCACTATCACTAGACACGAGGCAGAATCCATCAAAATGACCTGTATATAACAAATCCATCGCGTCGATAATCAAGGCACTGTCAGTCGCATTTTTACCAGTTGTATAACGGAACTGCTGAATGGGTTGAATCGCAAATTTATTGAGTTGATTTTTCCAGCTAGTTAACTGAGTATTTGTCCAATCGCCGTAAATTCGTTTGACATTCGCCGTTCCATATTTGGCAATTTCTTGAAGCAAGAACTCAACGACGCTAGAACTGACGTTTTCAGCGTCAATCAACACGGCTAATCTGGTATTAGCAGGAGACGTTTCGGAAGTCATAGGATATTTTTGTTATACTATAGTAGTTATGATAATCCAAATTAATTTTACTAATATTAACCAACTTAAATCTAAAATTAATCTTAAATAACAATGGACAATATTTTTCGTCTTCCTACTGTTCTGCTTAATACAGAAGTTTTTGAACCGTTAATAACTGCCTCTAATCTTTTCATTGAACGGATTATTTCTACTGGGCAGACAACTCCCGAAAATGAATGGTACGATCAAGCAAAAGATGAGTGGATTATTTTATTACAAGGTGAAGCAGAACTCATTTATGAAGATGGTTCGTGTTTTCAACTCCAAGCAGGAGACTATCTTTTAATTCCCGCTCATCAAAAGCATCGAGTAACCTACACGAGTCAATCGCCTCCCTGTATTTGGTTGGCAGTTCATGGCAGTTTTACCAATAAAATTTAATAATTTGAGCGTGTTAGTGATTAAATATGTATCGGTATATTCTATTTTTTAAGCCCTACGACGTTTTATGTCAATTTACAGATAAAAGTTCAGAAGAAGCCTCTCGTTCTACTTTAAAAGAGTATATTCCCGTTGCTGATATTTATCCCGTCGGACGGCTTGATCGCGACAGTGAAGGGCTGTTATTATTAACGAATAACGGACGCTTGCAACACCGCCTCGCTCATCGTCAATTTGCTCATCCTCGTACTTATTGGGTGCAAGTCGAAAATATCCCTGATGAAACAGCACTGCAAAAATTGCGCGAAGGTATTATTTTAAAAGATTATCGCACCCGTCCGGCGATCGCTCGTTTACTCCCCCAAGAACCCGTTTTACCGCCACGTAATCCCCCCATTCGCTACCGCAAAACCATTCCCACTAGTTGGTTAGAAATGACGCTAACAGAAGGACGCAACCGACAAGTTCGGCACATGACCGCCGCGATCGGTTATCCTACTCTTAGGTTAGTTAGAGTGTCCATTGGTATTGAAATAGGGCAGAAAACCTTAACACTCAATTTAGCAGGATTAACCCCTGGACAATGGCGAGAAGTAACAGCAGAAGAACGCAAAGTTTTAGAACAATTAAGTTGCTTTGTTGTGTAAAGTCATAAACGAGCTAAAATTGATTTTATACTCCTTTAAAGTCGCAAAAATAATTGTTTTTTTACTTTTGCAAGAAGTCTAATTGTGTTCTGGCCGGATAATCCTCGCCATACGCTGGTCGATAACTTTTCTCAAGTTTTATTAAACTGCGATCGCTTGTTTCAAGGCATTGTTAGCAATTGTCTTGATTCTGAGAAAACAATGGCCAATTTCCCTGATTATAAAAGTTAGACTGGGTAATAGGTGATGGGCAATGGGTCAATCATTAATTGGTCATTGGTCAAGCATGGCAGCTTAATTTCTTGACATTAAGCGGATAATTTGGTATATCTTCAACAGAAAATTAGAAATATAGTATATTAACAATGTCTAAACCAACAAAATTGCAGTTTCTTTCTCTAGCGGTTATAGTCGTGATATCGCTTCTGGGCATTTCTCAGTCAGTGAAAGCTCAACAGACAACAGTGGTCGATCAAGCTGGTTGTGTGCGAGAACCTGAAGCCTACATTCCATCGGGAACGCTAGTGGCGTTAGCCTACCGAGGAATGTTTAAGGAACAAGGAATTCCAGGTTACGATGTTTTTACAACCGGATTCAAATCCGGACAAATCACCGCACAAAAAATTGTTCAAGCGGCGGTTTCGGCTTGTGTCCTCAGTAACAAATATGGGATGGCAACGCAGGAGAATTATATTAGCGATGTTCAACAGCAGGTTCAATTGTTCATTCAGAATAGCAAATAATTTAAGCATTTGATTCCTTCGCCTAGGCTTAAAAGTAAGGCAATCGCCCTTTTAGGCTTTGGCGGGAATAAGCCAATGAGCGATCGCGCCACTCGCTCTCAATTTTAAGAATTGTAAAAAATTTAAACATAAAAATCTAAATTGGTAAAACAAGGTCACTTTTACGAGATTCTAAGAGTATTCATTTTTATAGGAGCTAGTTGAACTATGAGCAACCCTCAAATTCCGAAAAATACGCGCACAATCGATGCTATGTGGGGAGTTGGCATTCTCGTCGCTTTTGGCTTGCTTATCGCCTTTACTAGCAGCATCTAACCAAAAACCATCGGCTGTTATTAACAGCACAGATCCTCAAACATTAAGCTAAATTGCTCACTATCAAACAGTTCGGCTACAGTCTAAGCGCGTTGCCTAGGGTGTTGATAGTGGGCTTATTATTATTAGACATCTCCAGAAATCGACTGTCTCTGCGATCGCCAATGTGGTGGGAGGAATTATTCTCATCTATACCCGTGCTTTTCAGATAGGCGATCGCATTCAAATGGGTTTAGCCAACTGGTTGCAAATGTTTACTAGAAGCTGGCTTTCCCCACTCTCCAAAAGCGAACAGGCTCAGGTTATTCAAGAAGTTGAGAAAAAGTTAAGGAGCAAGTTGTATCAAGAGGGAGGCTGGATAGCAGACTATCGGCGAATTCGCCTGATTGCTTATCAGCGTTGAGGTGTTCACAGCCGCACTAAAATTGTCTGTATCGTAATTGTGTGCCTAGCGGCGGTTGTTGCCAGGCAAGGCCATGCCATCTGCTGCTAACCTGAACGGTTCAACTTCTTCGCTATAATCAATGGGCAGCACGGCAACGACATTTTCGTGTGGACGGGCAATAATCACCCAAGTTTCGACAACACAACCTTCAGTTTTATTGGCAGCTTCAATGCCAGCGGCCATGGCAGTCTTGACTTCTTGTACGTCGCCGCGAATGTTAAGAGTAAAGCGAGCACTTCCAGCCCGAATGTAGCCGACAATGGTAATGCGTCCGGCTTTGACCATCGCATCGGCTGCCGCTAAAATACCGGGAAATCCTTTTGTTTCAAGGGAACCTACAGCTTGTGATGTCATGACCTCATCTCCTAATTCTTGAAGTGGCTGGCTAACAATATTGCTTTATTTTAGGGGTCAAACCGAGAGAAGCTTGACGGTTCCTCAAGTCTCACTATAGTCTAAATTGGCACGCAACGCTATGGGAGTTAGACGCGGAAGGGTTCGGCGATTGCGCTATATTCAACCGGCAAGACGGCAACGAGGTTTTCAGGGGGGTTAGGCACAATGTAATGGCTGACAACATTGCCGCCAACAACACTCTTGGCAGCTTCAATCCCAGCGTCCATTGCCTGTTTGACTTCCGAAACGGGGCCTCTGATGACCACCATAAATTCTGCCCGTTCTGCTAGTCCATAATAAACTAACGTCACTCGTCCCCCTTTCACCATTGCATCAGCTGCCGCTAAAACAGAAGGAAATCCTGATGTTTGAATGACTCCGACGGCTTTTTGAGGCATACCTTTTTTTTAATGAAAGAATTAAGTTGTTATTATAGCTTGGCAGGTGATCGCTATCTATCAATCCCCTAAAGAAGGCTAGGGAGCAAGATGCTCCCACTAATACCAATATTTCTTGAATCTTAAAACACCCCAACGACAATCATTGCCGTCATCGCGAGTAAAGCCAGCATTGAGCAGCCCAAGACAGCAATAAAGCCATTAAGATTGGATTTATGACTCGCTTCTCGGCTAGATGAATTTATTTCTTCTTCTAGGTGCATTTGGCGGATGACATCAGATATTTTCTGAGCATCTCTGACATGGTGGAGCGCTTTGGTTTCTCCGTTAGGATATTTGACAATAAAATAGGCGGGAACTTTAATGTGGCTGCCTGTCAGGTCATATTTATCAACAGCAACCTGCTTAGCTTTTTCTTCAATTGTTTGCGGTTTATTGGCAATTCTATCCCCAGGATTTGCGGTTAACGGCACTTCTATGGCTGTCATGCTAATCATACCAACCTCCTGTTTTAAAGCTCTTATATTTTTTCTATTATAAATTAAGCTTTAATTGTCTGCTGAAATATCGATAAACTATGTTACATTTTTTAGGATTTGTTTATGAATTTAAATTGCAAAACTTTTTAAGAATGGCAGTTAACGTGCGATCGCGTTTATTCAACCGCTAAAAAGAGCGAGAACGGCGTTATGATCGAAGTACGAGTTAGACGAATCAAGAATAGTTACTTTCATTATGTCATCAACCGAAACGCCCTTACCTTCCAACCTCAACCGTATTGTCCAACGTTTTAAGCAACGCAATGACCCCAAAAAACGCTACGAACAATTACTGTGGTATGCCAAAAAGCTAGAAGATCTGCCAGAAAGTGAAAAAACGCCCGAAAATAAAGTGAAAGGTTGTGTTTCTCAAGTATACATCACAGCAGCCTTGCAAGACGGTAAAGTGTGGTATCAGGGAGATTCTGACGCACAACTGGTCAAAGGATTAGTGGCTTTTTTAATAGAAGGACTTAATGGGTTGACTCCTGAAGAAATTTTAAATATCACGCCTGATTTTATTGAAGAAACTGGCTTGAAAGTTAGCCTCACTCCTTCTCGTGCTAACGGTTTTTACAATATTTTTCAACTGATGAAACAAAAAGCCCTCGGATTTCGGTTATAGCAAGAGGCAACAGGCAAGAGGCATAACATAAAAAGCTGACGGCTATATTACTGAAAACTGCAAACTGGAAGCTGATAGCTATTGAGTAGAATAGCAGAATGTCCCTTGCTCTAACCCCGAAAAACCATGATAAACTGGAACCGCAGCCTTAAGCTTTGGGGAATTGTTATACTGGCTACCTCTCCCGCATTAATCGGGTTTGCTCCTCGACCTTCTCTCGACACATCTTCCTTTAAATCAACAGAAATTAGCCTAAAATTCCCGAATACAGGCAACCGAGGTGCGCCCAAAATTACCAGTGGGGGAGGAACTCGCAGTGACGATACCTCCTGTATTAGCACCCAAGAAGGGATACTGCCGCTAGTCGCCTTAATGCCCAATCGAGAAAATAAAGCTAAAACAGCAAGTAAAACGCCTAATCTCTACGTTTATATCCCGCAGACAACCGCTACCGAAGGTGAGGTCGTAATCGTTGATGAAAACGAGCAGGAAGTTTACTTCAGCCAATTTACCTTACCCACGCAGCCTGGAATGGTTAAGGTGACGCTGCCAGTCGCTTTTGAGGCTGGCAAAAGCTACAATTGGTCATTTATGGTTATTTGTGATTCTCGCTATCGCAATCGGGATAAATTCGTCGAAGGCGTGATCGAATTTGTCGATCTCGACAGTAAGGTTGAAAATCAGTTAAAAACTGCTTCCCCGCTAGAAAAAGCGCAACTATACGCAGACTCTACCCTTTGGTTTGAAGCATTTGATATAGTTGCCCAAACCAGAGCAGAAAATCCCACCACTTGGCAAGAATTATTAAACTCGGTCGGACTTGATATGCTGGTTGATGCACCTATTCTAAACTGTTGTCAGGCGAAACAATAGCTTAAGCATTACTGATAACTGTTAACTGATATGACCATGTGGGCAAACATAAAGCAGTTTTTCTGGCGGAGTCGGGGAGTATGGATGGCTACCCCTAGCATGGCGGCTTTGGTCATTCTGCTGCGCTTGACCGGATTGTTACAAAATTGGGAGTGGGATCTCTACGATCTATATATGCGATCGCGTCCCCAAGAACCCCGCGACCAACGCATTGCCATTGTCGGCATCGACGAAAACGATCTGTCTCAACGCAATGAATCCATTATCAGCGACAGTGCTTTAGCCGAACTGCTCGAAAAACTCAAAGCCCAAAAACCCAGAGCGATCGGAATCGACATTTACCGAGATTTACCCGTTCCTCCCGGTCACGAGACACTGGTTCAACTCTTTGCCACAACACCCAACCTAGTAGGCATTCAAAAAGTCGGGGGAGAATTCGTCGAACGAGAAACGGTTGCCCCCCCTCCCGTCCTCAAAGAAAAAGACCAAGTTGGGGCCAATGACCTGATTTTTGATGCCGACAACCGCACTCGGCGCGGACTGATTTATCTGAATGATGCCAACGAGGAAACCGTTTACAGCTTCAGTCTCCACCTGGCGTTACACTACCTCGAAGCTGAAGGAATTGCGCCCGAAATGGGGGAAGAGATAGATCATTGGCAGTTGGGAAAAACGCTTTTTTCGCCACTTTCAGCCAGTGATGGGGGCTACGTGCGTACCGATGCAGGGGGATATCAACTGCTGATTAACTATCGAGGAGGCGATCGCACCTTTGAAACTGTCTCCATGACCGATGTTTTAGAAGGCTTAGTTCCCCCTGATTGGGCCCGCGATCGCGTCATCCTGATCGGTAAAGTAGGAGAAAGCTTTAAAGATCTGTTTTTCATACCCTACAGTACTGGATTGGTCGGATTGCCTAGACCCGTTGCTGGGGTAGAAATTCATGCCAACCTCACCAGCCAACTGATCAGTGCTGCTCTAGAAGGCCGCCCCCTGATCAAAACTTGGCCCGAACCTTTAGAATGGCTGTGGGTCTTATTTTGGTCTGGTACTGGCGCGGCGGTTACTTGGCGGTTGCGCTACGCCGATGGGGTCAACAGTTTTTCGCCGAAGCGGTGGGGAGCCTTACTCGGAGCGGGCGGAATTTTGGTCGGCAGTACCTATCTAGCCTTCCTGCAAGGGTGGTGGATTCCCGTTGTACCGCCTTTGATTGCTTTGGTTAGCTCGGCCGCCGTAATTACGGCTTATCTGGCTCGGACGGCGATTGAACTGCGTGAAACGTTTGGACGCTATCTTACCGATCAAGTGGTGGCTAATTTGATGGAAAACCCATCTGCTCGCAAGCTAGGGGGCGAACGCCGTCAATTAACCATACTTACCTCTGATTTACGTGGTTTTACAGCAACTTCCGAACGCCTGCAACCCGAAGAAGTCATCAAAATTCTCAACTTCTACCTCGGACACATGGCTGAGGTCATCACTCACTATCAGGGAACGATTGACGAATTTATGGGGGATGGGATTTTAGTCTTGTTTGGCGCACCGACGCAGAAAAGAGATGATGCCGAACGCGCGATCGCTTGTGCGGTGGCCATGCAAATGGCGATGAAACCTGTCAACGAACAGATGAAACAGTGGGACTTACCGAAACTGGAAATGGGGATCGGCATTCATACCGGAGAAGTCGTTGTTGGCAATATTGGCTCAGAAAAACGCACTAAATACGGGGTCGTTGGCGCTCACGTCAATTTAACCTATCGCATTGAATCTTACACCACTGGCGGGCAAGTTCTGATTTCGGAATCGACTTTAGAGCAAGCCGGGGAAATGGTCATTATTGAAGCGGAAAAGAAAGTACAACCCAAAGGCGTTAAAGAACCCATTTCTATTTATCAAGTTGGTGGCATCCGAGGAAATTACAATCTCTTGCTCCCGCAGGATATAGAAACGTTTTTGCCACTCGCTCGACCCATTCCCCTGCTTTATAGCCTGCTCGATGGCAAGCACGTTGGAGATAGCGTGTACAATGGAGATATCATTGAACTCTCCCAAAGCAGTGCTTTGGTTTGCTGTAATCACGGCGATCCTCAAGGCTTTCCGGCGCTTATGAGCAACATTAAACTCAATTTTGTCAGTCGCGATCGCTCCGATCAAGTGAGTGAAGATGTTTATGCCAAAGTTTTAGAGAAGTCAGCAGATAACGGCAATTTTTATCTTCGCTTTACGGCTAAACCTCCCATAGTAGCCAAACAATTAGATGAGCTTTACGAAACCCTAAAATCTCATTGTGAAGCAAGCGATCTTGTTTGGCAATAATAATTATTTCAGTATTAGGCTAACGGCTCAATATGATACAGCTATTATTCTTAGGATCGGGATCGGCATTTACGGTCGGAGGAGATAATTTTCAGTCTAATATTCTCTTAATGACGGAAGCAGGCAAAAAGTTATTAATTGACTGCGGCTCAGATATCAGATTCTCTCTACATCAATTTGGATTCACTCACCGCGATATTACCGATATTTATATTAGCCACCTTCATTCCGATCATGTAGGGGGACTGGAATACATTGGCTTAAGCACCAAATTCGATCCGCAATGTTCTAAACCCACTCTCTATTTGAGTGGGGACGTGGCTAGTGAAATCTGGGACAATACTTTATCTGGAGGGATGCGGTCAATTGAAGGAAAAATTGCCGACTTAAATACTTTTTTTGATGTCTATTCTATCAAGCCAAACGGATATTTTATCTGGGAAACGATTAAATTTGATCTAATTAAAGTCATTCACATTAACAATAGTTATTTTATGATGCCAACTTATGGTTTGTTTTTTGAACTGAACGGAACCAAAATTTTTTTAACAACGGATACACAATTCTGCCTAGAGATGCTGCAAGACTACTATCAGCAAGCAGATATTATTTTCCACGATTGTGAAACGTCGCTTTACCCAACTCCCGTTCACGCTCGCTACGAACAATTAGTGACTTTACCAGAACCTATCAAAAATAAAATGTGGCTCTATGGCTATCAACCGGGAGAACTACCAGAAGCGACAAAAGAGGGTTTTCTAGGCTTTGTCCAGCGAGGTCAAATCTTTAACTTTTAACATAGCCCGCAAGCTTACTTTTCCCGTTAAGTCTGAAACGCGCTCTAGGAGAACATTGTAGACGCTTAGGCAATTTTAGGGTAAAGTCGGGAAAATTTAGAGAGTACAGGTCAAAAAATGTTGGAATGGTGGGTAAAAAATTTTGCGAGTTGCC
>JBGTNM010000287.1:0-11960 GCA_041743025.1 Microcystaceae cyanobacterium | reverse complement strand
CCGTCTCTATGGGCGATTACAAGAGATTTAGCCATAAATCTCTACCGAGAAGCAGGTTTTACGAATATGGCACAAGCACAACGATTATGCAGTTATGGACTAAAGCATATTTTGGCACTTTTTAGAATGAAATAGCCCTGTATCTCGATGATGTTTTTACAAATGTGAGATGCACCCAAACTTACCTCTGGCATTTCATCCCAAAACTCACCCATGTCATGAGTGTCAAAAAAGTCTACTAATTCCTCTGTAGACTTGAATTGAGGCAGACCTGTCGCTTTATTTTCTGCCATATTGCTTTCTCTCCTTTTCTGCCATATACTTCACAATCTCTCGCTTTCAAAACCTCCATCCTTCTCTTTGCATAAGACCTTCTACATTGGTACAATCAACATTAAAATATTTGCAAATATTGGGAATTTTAGCTGCATTGGGTTTAAAAGCTTCTTCAGTAATAACACAGCCATTCTTAATTTTAGCACAAGCGATAATAAATGGATCTGCTACTGGTGTTCCTTTTAATCTTTGTTTTTTACCAACTAAATTTTGAAAATGTTGTACCGAAAAAATTTGACTAATAAATAGCATTTCATTTTGTCTTGGTGTTAAAAATATTTTTTTATTTACATCAATCCAATCTAATATAAATTGTTTATTACCTGCAACTTTTAATTCTTCTAAAGCTTCTCTGACTGAAACCAGCTTATTTTCTGCAACAAGAAGATTAATTTTATCCCAAACATTTGGGGAAATTTGGGGAAATTTGGGGAAATTTCAGGAAAATAGTGGTTTAACACTCTAAAGCTATTGGTGTCAAAAACGTAAACCATTAAAACGTATTCCTTTTCAATAAAAATTGCTCAAGCTTTTCAATATTTTCGGCTTTTTTAAAATCCAGGTAATCTGCCAATTGTTCAATGCCATATTTACCTTGATAGTATTTACTAAATACTAATTTTAAATAATTTTCACCTAGATAAGTAGCCTGAGTAGCATAATAGTTTCCACCAGATTTTTGCTTGCTAGTTTCATTTTTCTTTTCATATTCTTTGTGCCACAGTTGTATTTTAAGATTATACTCGTTCTGAGTTATTAACCCCCCATCTAAAAGTTTGCGTAATACTACTTCACGACTAACTTTATAATCTGAAGCAGTTTTGAAAATAAAGTTATCATTAATCTCTTGTTCTCTTGCATTTTTCAAAAAAACAGTAGAAGGAATCAAAAATTCTGCTGCAAAACGATTGCAGAAGATTTCAATCTTTTTATTATCTCCTTGAAGGCTATTTATATAACTATCGTCTAATTTAGTAATTCCATTCGTTTGCATTAGTATATGTGCTAACTCATGAAAAATAGTAAATATCTGCCTGGTTTTTACGGTACTATTATTAAGATAAATAAGCGGAAATTCTGGATCGAGCAAGCAAAAACCTGAAACATCTTTTTGTTTAAAAGAACGCTTAAAAATAAATATTCCGCTTTCTTCTACTTTATTTCTCCACGATTTAAGAGCAATATCATTATCTTGCCAAGAAGTTTGCTCATCCAATGGCACATTTAAATAATCTCTTACTTCTTGTGTTACTCTGCTTAAATCATCCCTAAAGCTAATACGAATATCCCGAAAGATTTTTTTCTCACTAGGATTAATATTATCATTAATTTCTTTTAAAGATAATTGCATTGCTTTAGCTTGACGTAAAGCATACATTGTATCTGAGGAAAGATTTTCAATTTCAAACGCTGGTAAAGTTCTAAATTCTTGCTTTTCATCAGTTTCTTCTGGCGGTTCTGGAAAAAAAAATAACGCAAGAGGACGCTTGTATATTTCGTAAGCAAGTTTTTCTAATTGTGCATAAGTAGGAGACACTTCTCCTAACTCCCATTTTTCGATTATTTTACTATCTTTTTTAAATTTCTTAGCCACATCTTCAAGAGAATATTTTGACCTTTCTCTTGCCCATTTTAAGATTTTGGGATTAATACCTGTGACTGTTTCGCTCATCGTTGCTTTGATATAGGCTTCTAGAGCTATTTTATCATATTTAGTACAAATGTTTTTATGAGGCTGACATTGATGAAAAACCGCCTATAACAAAATAAATATGCCCAAAAATCGGCATAATACTCCTGAAGGCGGTTTAATGGTTAATTAATCATCCCCATCTAAAATGCGTTGAAACAGATAGCCCGTTCCTCTAGCGGTTAAAATCAGTTCAGGATTGCTGGGATCGTCTTCTAATTTTGCTCGCAAACGGGATATATGGACATCTACCACGCGGGTATCAACGTGGCGCTCAGGGGTGTATCCCCACACTTCTTGCAAGATTTCTGAGCGCGAAAAAGGCTCTCCTGAGCGACTCACGAGTAATTCTAGGAGGCTAAATTCCATCCCCGTCAAACGGATGCGCTCGTCACCTTTATAAACCTGGCGTTTGTTAGTGTCAATTCTAATCGAACCAACTTGAATCACCCCCGAACTAGGAATGCCAGGAGCGCCATTTTTTTCAACCCGACGCAAGACCGAGCGAATACGAGCTTCGAGTTCTTTTGGGGAAAATGGCTTAACGACGTAGTCATCTGCTCCCAATTCTAAGCCCGTAATGCGATCGGCAACATCGCCCAGAGCCGTTAACATAATAATGGGAATGTCAGATTCCTTTCTCAACTCCTGACAAACACCGTAGCCGTCGAGTTTGGGCATCATGACATCGAGTACCACCAAGTCAGGGTTGGCCGTGCGGAAGGTGTCTAACGCTTCTTCTCCATCGGCCGCTGTGACAACATCATAACCAATCATCGAAAGGCGAGTTTCGAGAATGCGGCGGATGCTAGCTTCATCATCAACGACCAAAATTTTTTCTTTATGGGTTTCCAATTGATCCAATACTCCTAAGTTAAGTTCAATTGCTAATTTTTAAGTTAAATAGCGATGCCTCTGTGTCTAGAATATCCTTTTGCCGTTACAATCAAACCTAAAATCCAGATTAAGACTTCAAAAAGGGACTTTTTTCGCTTTCTATCACGATTGCCAGCTACTTGATATTTTTGAGTTATTTTGAAGTTTTTTATCGAAATTTTAATTTTTTTTAACGATCCTGAAAATAGATGCCATGCCGAAACCTCGAACCATTTATATCTGTAGTACCTGCGGAACAGAATCCTCTCAATGGTATGGCAAGTGTCCCAGTTGTAATGTCTACGGGACATTAGAAGAACAGGTGGTCGCGTCGGTTTCTTCCTCTGGAGTCAATCGAGGTGCTTGGCAGTCGAATACGCGATCGCAACCCCACCCCTCCGGCCCAGCCAAACCTCGCATTTCCGTGCCGTTTTCCCAGATTACCCAATTAGCAGAAGCGCGTTTTCCTTCAGGTTACGCTGAATTTGATCGCGTGTTGGGAGGCGGACTGGTGCCGGGATCGTTAGTCCTAATTGGCGGCGATCCCGGCATTGGCAAATCGACATTAATGTTGCAAGTCGCCAATCAACTTTCTCAACGCCTTTCTCGCATCCTTTACGTTTCGGCCGAAGAATCGGGTCAGCAAATCAAGTTGCGAGCGGGGCGCTTAGGGGTAAATGAAGATACTTCTAATCTCAATGGGAACAATAATGGCAGTCAGCAAAAGCCCTCCCCTGTCGCCAAATCCAAAGAGGTCGAAGGGAATCTTTATGTTTTGCCGGAAACGGATTTAGAGGAGATCTTGCGGGAGTTGGAATCGCTAAAACCACAAGTTGCGGTGATTGATAGCATCCAAACGCTCTATTTTGCTGCCTTAACCTCTGCACCCGGTTCGGTGTCTCAAGTTCGTGAATGTACGTCTGCTTTGATGCAGGTAGCTAGACGAGAAAATATTACCTTATTAATTGTCGGTCACGTCACCAAAGAAGGTGCGATCGCCGGCCCCCGCGTTTTAGAACACTTAGTTGATACGGTACTCTATTTTGAAGGCGATCGCTATGCCTCTCATCGCCTGTTGCGATCGGTCAAAAACCGCTTCGGTGCGACCCACGAAATCGGCATTTTTGAGATGGCCGAACACGGTTTAGTCGAAGTTTCCAACCCTTCCGAGTTGTTTTTGGGCAACCGAGACGAACTGGCCCCCGGAACCGCTACGGTTGTCGCCTGTGAGGGAACTCGTCCCTTGGTCGTCGAGTTGCAAGCCTTAGTTAGTCCCACCAGTTATCCTTCTCCGAGACGTTCGACAACTGGGGTAGATTACGGTCGCCTCCAACAAATTTTAGCGGTTTTGGAAAAACGGGTCGGCATTCCCCTGTCGAAGTTGGATGCTTATGTCGCCTCTGCTGGAGGGTTGGCAGTCGAAGAACCCGCCGCCGATCTGGGGGTTGCTATTGCTGTGGTCGCCAGTTTCCGCGATCGCGTGGTCGATCCGCGCACTGTCTTAATTGGGGAGGTAGGATTGGGTGGGCAAGTGCGCCTCGTTTCGCAAATGGAATTACGTCTTAAAGAAGCAGCAAAATTAGGGTTTAAACGGGCAATTGTTCCCAAAGGGCAGAGTTTACCCGACGATATCGGCTTAGAAATTATTCCGGTTGGAAAAGTGATTGATGCCATCATTTCCGCAATTCCGCCGCAGCCGCGCTTTGGAGAAGACATGGAATTACCGGAGGAAACCGAAGAAACCCCAGACAACGAAGAATTTTAATGCGTTACTCCGATTATTGGTTCCCCCCTTTTTAAGGGGGGCTAGGGGGGATCTTGAGACTTATGTATACACGGTAGCCTACTAGGAGAGGGGAGTAATATTCTCCTATTTAACAAGACAGAATGGCTAATAAAATTTGTGTTTCTTTAGCAAAAAAACCACAAAATAGCTTATTTAAACAGTCCCTATACATTAAGTTAGCATTATCTCTCTGCTAACCACATACTACCTCTTGCTAGCTGCACCTCAAACTGGGCAATCCTTGCCAATTAAGGTCAATCGTTCGTTAGAAGTTCGGCGGATTCAAAGAAGTGTTACTTATCAACGTCCTCAGTACAAGCGTCCTGCTAGAATTGGCGATCGCTTACAATTCCCCGGTGATGGGGTTCTGACGGGTTCTCGTTCTAGCACCATCCTTTTGATTGATGCCAATATCGGTTGGGTAAACGTTTTTGAAAACACTGACTTGCAGATTAAACGCTTAGGCGAGACAGCTAGCGGCGGTCAAATTACCCTTCTGTTTCTCAAAAGAGGACAAGCAAGGTGGCAAATCCGCCCTTTTCGCCATCCTGATTCCCGTTTCGAGTTGGAAACACCGGCTGGTATTGCTGGCGTGCGCGGGACAGATTTTGGCATTGCCGTAGAACCGAGCGGAAAAACCAACGTCGCTACGGTTCAAGGAGCGATTTATGTGAGTGCTAGAGGAGAAACCGTTGTTGTCGAGGAAGGTTTTGGCTCGATTATCATGCCAGGAGAACCTCCCACGCCTCCCCAGGTTTTTACCAACGATGTGAACCTCAAAATTATTGGCATCCTGAGAACGAGCCTCGGTACAGTAGAGTGGAGAGGTCAAGTCGAGCCGTTTAACTTGGTGTGGGTTAACGATCAACCGATTAGCATTGGTATTGATGGTAAATTTCGGGTGATTGCTCCGCTTCCCACCAGCCAGCGCGTTAAACTGCATGTGAGAAGTCCTTTGGGCAAAGAGAGATTTTATACCTTGCAAGTACCGTAATCAGTCAATCCTAGAAACCCGTTGTCTACAGGACGGGTTGGGTAGAAGATAGTGATAAGAAAACGGCTCCCTTGGTTATCCTACTATACTCTATCACAAGTGCCTCAAATGGCGCAAGCTCGTTGCTAAATTTTTTGATTTTGACCTCTAAAAATGCTTGGTGTAACTTTTTTTTAGAGCTAAGGTACAAACCGTGACAACGCCTAAAAGTAGTAGGATGCGTTAAGAACGCATCCTACATTAAGCGAAGCGTTACGTCGTCAAAGGCTGTAGCAACCTACCCATTCCTCCTCTTGCCTGTTCTTATAGATAGCCTCTGTTAACCGGAGTGAATCTAAGTAAGAACTTAGCTGAGTGGGGAATAAGTGGAACAGCCGTATCGGTTATCACCGTGCTGATGTGGTTGAGCGGTGCTTGGCAACCTTTAGAGCATCTCGGCTACAATCTTCTATTTCAACTGCGCCATCGGCTTTTGCTGGGCGATTGGGAGCAACGGATAGCGATTATTGCCATTGACGAGAAAAGTTTAGCGGCTTACGGTCGCTTTGCCGATTGGAATCGCGATCGCTATGTACAATTGCTGCAAACTCTAGCACCTGCACCACCAGCCGCGATCGGCTTCGATATTCTATTTAGCGAACCAAGTGAAGATGATCAAGCCTTCGCCCAAGCCATCGAGTTTCATGGCACTGTTGTCTTAGCTATCGGTGTGGATGCCACTGGACAAGGGATTCCTGTCGTGCCTCAACTAGCCGAGAAAGCTTGGCTGGGTCACATTGCTGCCGGCAGCGATGCCGATGGTATTACTCGACAGATTCCTTTGTATGCCAAAGCCTTTCCCTCTTTTAGCGTGGCGGTACTGCACACGTACCAGGAAGCTCTCTCTCATACTTTTTCAGCCGACAAAAAAGCGCGTATTCAACCGAAATTGCGTTTACCTGAGCCAAAGAGCGGGCAAAGTGACCAGATTGCCTGGATTAATTGGCCAGGCCCGGCTGAGAAGCTTTCTACTTACTCATTTGTCGATGTTGTGCAAGAAAAGGTAGATCCTAGCGTTTTCCTCAATAAAATCGTGCTAGTGGGAGTGAGTGCTGTTGGCTTAGATCCGCTCAGAACGCCTTTTAACCAAAATCCGCCGACAGCCGGAATTTATCTGCAAGCTGCCGCGATTGATAATTTACTCAGAGAACGGCTGCTGCAACGCTTTCCCGATCGCTTAATCCCGCTACTCTTGTTAATATTGGCTTTTGTCACCACTTGGCTGCTCTACCATCAGTCTTGGCAAGGGCGACTGATGGGAACAGGGGGGTTGCTCCTTGCGTGGTGGATAATTGCTTTTTGGCAATTTAGCTTTTTTCAAAGGTGGTTGCCGACAGCCGCCCCACTGGGCACGATTTTTTTAGCGACAGTAGCCACTCAGTTAAGGGAACAGTATGAAAAACAGCAACTTATGAACCTTTTTGCTCAACACGTCGCTCCTGAAATGGCTCAAATTATCTGGCAGCGCAAGGCAGAAATTTTGCTAGATGGACAGTTGAAGCCTCAAGAGCTAACAGCAACCATTTTGTTTGCCGATCTGCGCGGCTTTACCTCTGTTTCAGAGAATTTAGCCCCAGGAGAGTTACTGATCTGGCTGAATCTTTACCTAGAGACCATGAGTCAGTGTCTGATGGAACATGGCGGTATTATTGACAAGTATATTGGGGATGCCATTATGGCGGTCTTTGGCGTTCCTTTTGCCAGAACCCAAGAAAAAGACATCGCTCAAGATGCTCTGCGGGCTATTGCTGCCAGCTTATCTATGCACGAACGTCTGAGTCGGCTCAACCAACGTCTAGCAGAAGAAGGAAAACCTTTAATTCAAATGGGGATTGGGATTCATACTGGACGGGTTGTGGTGGGGAGCGTTGGCGGAACTGGCCGGTTGAATTACTCGGTTTTAGGAGATACCGTTAATATAGCGGCTCGTTTGGAAACTATCAATAAGGATATCGCGAGACGACCTTATCAAATTTTAATCAGTGAAAGAACCTGGACTTACATTCACAAGCATTACCTAAGTGAAGAAATCGGCTTGTTTCAGTTGCGGGGAAAAACCGTAGAGACAAAAGTTTATGCTATTGTCGGCAAACGTTAATGCTCAAGCCTGAAAAATGCGGACGGAGAGACTCGAACTCTCACATCAAAGACACTAGAACCTAAATCTAGCGCGTCTACCAATTCCGCCACGTCCGCAAGCTGTCCGATCAGTTATTATAGCAAATTGAAAAGCTCCTGCGCTCCCTAATCAAGGCGATCGCTTTTAAAAAATAGCCATGACAGCCCCAAACACATCCTCCGCACCCGATCTGGGCACTACCGATTCTACAACCCCTCAACACCAGTCATACAATGATTTTTTGCGGACTGATTTTGACCAGCTTTTTAAGCTGTTAAATCTTGAAGAAAGACAGCGACATTTTTTGCGATCGCGCTGGTTAGATCAGGTACTTTGGATGGAAAAAAAAGCCACCGACAGCCGCAATTGGTATCGCCGTCTGCGACTATCTGCCATTGCGATCGGTATTATTGTTCCGATTATGATTAGTATCAATACCAATATTGGCCAAACTTCACGTAATACCCAATTGAATCAGGTAATCAATATTATCGCTATTATTTTGAGTGGCACTTCTGCCGTTAGTTTGGCAGTCGAAGACTTTTTTCGCTTTGGTGAACGTTGGTTTCACTACCGACGGACTGTCGAATCTCTTAAAGCTCAAGGTTGGCAATTTTCTCAATTGAGCGGCTATTATCGACGTTTTGCCACGCATCAAGAAGCTTTTCCTGTTTTTGCCGATCAAGTTGAAGAACTCATTCAAAGAGATGTCGAACAGTACGTAACTCAAATGACCAAAAAAGATAAGCAAGAGGAAGAAGAACCGCAAACAACAGGCGAAAAAGAAGAATAAATAGTTAATAGTGACTGGAGTAACTATTAACTAAACTTAATGCTCGATAATTGATTTACCGCTAGAATAGCTTACTAGTGTCTAATGATTTGAATGAAATTCTATGACTGAGGCAAAAATTGGCATCATTGGCGGTAGTGGCTTGTATAAAATGGATGCCCTCAAAGACGTGAGGGAAGTTCACCTCGATACTCCTTTTGGTTCTCCTTCCGATGCCTACATTTTAGGGACTTTAGCCGGAACCCAAGTGGCATTTTTAGCCCGTCACGGACGTAACCATCATTTATTGCCTTCAGAATTGCCTTTTCGTGCCAATATCTACGGTATGAAGCAGCTAGGCGTGGAATACATTATCTCAGCCTCCGCAGTGGGTTCTCTCAAAGCAGAAGTTAAACCCCTCGATTTAGTGATTCCCGACCAATTTATCGACCGCACCCGCAACCGCATCGCCACGTTTTTTGGGGAAGGAATTGTCGCTCACATTGGTTTTGGACATCCCGTGTGCCATCAACTGGGAGCGATTTTAGCACTGGCGGTCAAAAGTTTGAATCTGCCAGATGTCACTCTTCATTGCGGCGGAACCTATGTTTGCATGGAAGGGCCAGCTTTTTCAACGATTGCCGAATCAACTCTCTATCGCAGTTGGGGGGCAACCATTATCGGCATGACCAATCTCACTGAGGCTAAACTGGCCAGAGAAGCAGAAATTGCCTATACAACGCTAGCCTTGGTAACAGATTACGATTGTTGGCATCCTGAACACGATCACGTTACCGTCGAGATGATCATTGCTAACTTGCACCACAATGCGATTAGTGCCCAAAAGGTCATTCAGGAAACAGTAAAGCGTTTGAGTGAGAATCCGCCCATTTCTGAGGCGCATTCAGCATTAAAATATGCCATTCTCACCCAACTAGACAAAGCACCCTCACACACAAAAGAAAAACTCGCTTTATTGTTACAGAAATACCTGTGAACTATCCCATACACTGTCAGTGGATGGATCGAGCGTTGGCCTTAGCGCAAGCGGCAGGAGAAGCGGGAGATGTTCCTGTCGGTGCTGTGGTCGTGGATGCTCAAGGCAATGCGATCGCCTCGTGTAGCAATCGTAAGGAAAGAAACTGCGATCCGACGGCTCATGCCGAAATTCTAGCACTCCGTCTCGCTGCTAGTAGCTTGCAGACATGGCACTTGAATGAATGCACGCTCTACGTAACCCTGGAACCCTGTCCGATGTGTGCAGGAGCTTTGATTCAAGCGCGGTTAGGATTGCTAGTGTATGGGGCAGATGACCCCAAATCGGGAGCAATTCGCACGGTGCTAAATTTACCCGATAGTGCCGGTTCTAACCATCATTTGCCTGTTATTGCCGGAATTCGGGAAGCAGAGTGTCAAAAGCAACTACAGCAATGGTTTAGCCAAAGGAGATAATCGGCGTTGCTTCAGTGCAAAATACCCCCAAGGGAAGTCGAATCCCTGTCGCCTCCGTGAAAGGGAGGTGTCCTAGGCCACTAGACGATGGGGGCTTATTTTTTAGACCTTTTTCAATATAGCGAGCAATCGCTGGTTTGTCAAATAAATTTCTTCTGCGCCAATTGTGTAGGCACTTGACAAACTGTATACCTCCTTCGCAATGAGGAACAGCCCATTCGCTAGACTCGTCCTAACCTCATAACTAGTCAGTAAAGGACGTTCTGGGCAATGTCTAGCTTTAAATCTTTTTGGCGTTCAACTCCTAAAACCTTAGTAGCTTTACTAATGGGTGTCACCACACTTTCACCGATGATGATCCCAACAACTACCAACGCGCAACGGTTGCCCGGTAGCTTAAGTAACCCCGCCTCCCGTCAAACCGTCATTCCTCAAGGAACTCGCTTAAGCGTTCGTTATGATGAGGCGCAAAAAATCCTCGTCACGTCCGAAGAAACCATGCCGCTAATCTTAACACTTTCGGCTAATATTAGAAACCGTCAGGGAGAGATTTTGATTCCCGCAGGTAGTGAAATTGTCGGCGAAATTCGACCTGCTGGCAACGGTTCTCAATTTGTCGCCCAAAGTCTTATCGTCAATCAAGGCAGTCGGGAATATTCCCTCAATGCCACTTCTGATATCGTGACGCGCACCGAAACAATCGACCAGGGGGCCGATACAGGTAATATTTTAAAAGGTGCTGCTGCTGGTGCTGCCGCCGCTACCCTGATATCGGCGATTACGGGCGATAACGCTATTGCTACTGAAGAAGTCTTAGGCGGTGCAGGGGTTGGGGCATTAGCAGGTTGGTTGTTAGGCAAAAATAGGGCAGATTTAATTTCGATTAATCCCAATCAGGATTTGACGTTGACCTTACAATCTAATTTAACATTAGGACAATCCAACCAAAGTCGCTGGTAACTAAGTTAAATTGTCTTAGATTCACGTATTCTAAGCTCTCTCCTTTCTGAAATCAATTATTCAATCGCCAATTCTCGGAGTTTATTTAGCACTTCTTCGGTATGACCTTTCACTTTAACTTTTGTCCAGACATAAGCAATTTTTCCGTCTGGATTGATTAAAAACGTCGAGCGAATAATGCCCATATATTCTTTCCCCATAAATTTTTTTAACCCCCAAACGCCATAATTTTCTGCAATGATGTGGTCGGGATCGCTCAATAGTTGAATCGTTAGGTTATGCTTTTCAATAAACTTGTCATGAGATTTTTCAGAATCGGGACTAACCCCGACAACTTTCGCTCCTAATGCGGCAAACTCTGAGGCATAATCGGTAAAATCTTTAGCTTCTGTCGTACAACCAGGCGTATTATCTTTAGGATAAAAATCAGCAATTCTCATTATGGGGAACAGCTCTGTTCAAGGATCTGAGATATCGGTAATATTCAGTAATGTATTGAGCATTGAATGTCCCAACAGAGCCAAAGACTTTGAAACAGCCAGGGTGGTTTGACGCCATTGTGAGTTCTTTTCGCCCAGTGCTGGAATCGCTACCGGACAAACGCACTGGCAAGAATAGTCGATATGGGATGGAAGATGCCGCCCTGAGTGCGTTTAGCGTGTTCTTCACTCAAACCCCTTCTTTTCTAGCCTACCAACGCACAATGGAGCAGAGCAAAGGACGAAGCAATGCCCAAAAGCTGTTTGGTATCCATAAAGTTCCAAGCGACAACCACATCCGGGACTTACTAGACGCAGTGAAACCAGAGTACGTCTTTCCCGTATTTGAGGCAATCTTCGAGGGGTTAGAGGGAGCGGGTCAGTTGAGCAAATTCCGTTCGTTTGCCGACACGCTGTTGATGGCCTTAGATGGCACCGAATACTTCAGTTTCAGTCA
>JBGTNM010000286.1:0-42221 GCA_041743025.1 Microcystaceae cyanobacterium | reverse complement strand
AGACTGAAATCTATTCGCGGTGGTTTAAATCACTACGAGATCGGGATGCTAGGGCGCGTATAGACATTCGTATTCGGCGGTTGTCCATGGGCAATCCAGGTGACGTGAAACCGATAGGAAAAGGTGTGTCGGAACTTCGCGTTGATTATGGTGCGGGATATCGAGTGTATTTCATAAAACGAGGAGATACATTAATTGTGCTGCTTGCAGGAGGCGATAAACGTACCCAAGATCGGGACATCAAAACAGCCTTAGACTTATCACAAAACCTATAGGAGATCTCATGAACAAAGTTTCAACTTATCTTTGGGATGCAGCAGAGCATCTAGAAACCAAAGAAGATATGGCAGCCTATCTTGAAGCGGCTCTTGAAGATGGCGATCCTAATCTAGTGGTAGCAGCATTAGGGGATATTGCGCGATCCAAAGGAATGACAAATGTTGCGCGTGAAACAGGATTAGGACGTGAAAGCCTCTATAAAGCTTTGTCACTCGAAGGTAATCCAGAATTTGCCACTGTTCTGAAAGTTATACAATCACTTGGTTTACGGTTGCGAGCTACTCCCATCTAAGCACCCAGCCTAACACTGTGTTGGAGCCGACCTCTCAAAAGTGATCTTTAAAAGCCAAAGGTTGTCTGTAGCGGCTCAACTTCACCGTTAGCTGGACAGTCGTGTTCACGTAATGAGGAGTAATACATATAGATGAGTTGGTATGAAAATCCTACAGTTGCTGCAATTATTGGTGCGGTCGTTGGAGCAGCAATAACAGCAGCAGCGTCCATATTCATCTGGCAAAAGACAAGCCGAGTTAGACGAATTGATTGCGTCATTAACGACGCATCTTCATTGTTGACATTTGCAGATACGATTCGCAGTAAATTAGAAGTGAAATATGCAGGAGAGCAGGCAACATCTGTTTTTCTATATGCCCAGAGGTTGGTTGGTCATCTATCGGGTTAAAATCTGAAGAGAATAATCGTGCATACTTCAACCCAATATCCATCCTATGCAAATTACCCTTAACCTTGATGAATCGCTTCTCACCGAAGCCTTTCAACTGACCAACCTCACCACCCAAGAAGAACTGGTGAATCTTGCTCTACAAGAATTCGTGAGATCGCGCCGTAAGAAAAACCTTCTCGACCTTGCGGGACGAATCCAGTTGGTTCCAGACTTTGATTACAAGGCTCTGCGCGAAACTCGTCATGTTGCTGATTGATACATCTGTTTGGATCAGCGTTTTCCACGATCGCAGCGGTCAAGTTCGCCAGCAGCTTGAAACCCTGATTGCTGATCGAGAAGTTCTATTCACTCGATTCACTCAGCTTGAACTGCTTCAAGGTAGCTTGAACGAGCAAGAATGGGATCTCCTCTCTACATACCTCGAAACACAAGATTACATTGAACTCACAGTTGAGTCTTGGCAAGCAGCAGCCCGTATCTACTTTGACTTACGCCGCCAAGGACTTACCGTTCGTAGCCCAATCGATTGCTGTATCGCTCAAGTAGCATTGGAAAACAATTTACTCCTGATTCATAACGATCGCGACTTTGAAACTATTGCTCAAGTGCGATCGCTCCAACACCTTTGCTTTCAACCTTGAGTTTTTTCTACAAAACACCAATGGGTAAGATACTGGTTGAGGATTGCTGGAAGGCAATCAAGACGTATTTGGAGGTGATCGGCGGGGAAAGCCAGCTAACAAGTCGTTGGAGCCGACCGTATTGAGTCTCTTCGTTGAGTCCGAGAGGTTATTAGCGGCGGGTGAACGGGGTCGTTAAAATTTCTGGTTCTTCCGGCTAAGGTATGCTGAAAAGTCAGATAAAGCCTGCTCCAGTTAAATTGACGAGTCTAAACTAACAGTAACCGTTTTAAACCCTTGCTAGACAAGACTTTTAGCAAAAATCTAGCATAGGTAAGAACCGAAGAACCAAATTTCTTTTCATATTTACTTTATAAATCCTCTTTAAGCTGTAGAACATTTAAATTACTGGTAATGATATGATTACAAACACGAAATTTCGCTACCCCGACACTCTCCCGCCGTGACACGGCGGGAGAGGACGCGGGGTCTCTACCGTTTACTGATGACTAATATGGTTGCTCTGTCTTCTTCTGTCGATGAAATTGTTTCTGCTCTAGAAACCCCTGTCGATTTTGACTTTCAATTGCCCGATCCCGAAGACGAAACCATTGCAGAGTCAGAATTTCAAGAACAATTGGATGTTATCTGGAAAGTCTGCGATCGCTTCGACTTACAGACCGAAATTTGGCGGGGGCGCATTTTACGAGCCATACGCGACAGGGAGAAGAAAAGCGGCGACGGACGGGGAACGGGCTTCTTAAACTGGTTAAAACAGCGAGAAATTACTAAAAGTCAAGCGTATGCTCTAATCCAATTGGCCAACAGTGCCGATACTTTGTTAGCAGAAGGGCAACTCAACCCCAAATCTATCAATAACTTTAGCAAGCGAGCTTTTGTCGAAACAGCCAAATCTGCCCCAGAAGTACAGCGACTCGTCAGTGAAGCTGCCCAAAAAGGCGATCGCATTACGCGCCGGGAAGTCAAGCAACTCTCGGATGAATGGACGGCGATGAGTTCGGAATTGTTACCGATAGAAGTTAAAGAAAAAGCAGCAGAAGGCACGTTACCGACTCGCCACCTTGCACCACTGGTTAAGGAGATGGAAAAACTTCCCAACAACCATCTTGGCGTTTTACAAAAAGAAGTTGCCGAAAGTCCTGATGTAGACACCGTGAAAGCGGCAACTACTGCCGCCCGCAACCTCTCTAAATACCTCGATGCTGCCGCTCAGGTGCAAACTCTCAGAAAAACGCCTATTGACCTGGAAATGGCTCTCGAAGAAGCTTTGCGCCTCGACTGCCTCAATACTACTGCTGATATGGTCAAACAGGCAACCCAACTCGAACAGGCAGTCACCAAACTCTATACGACTTGGAAGCGTTTAGGCAGTCTTTGCGATCGCTTGTACGTGGATACGGGGGCGAGTAATCCTCACTTGCGATCGCTGTTAGCGAGTTTGGAAACCCTCACTAATGAAGTAATAGAGGTGCAGCTAGATGACGCGGGAGAACGCACGGTTCGCTTGCGAGTGATGGCTGAGGGAGAGGATAGGTAATATTATTATTCTTGTTCCATTTACGAATAGCGATCGCGAGAATCTGTATCCTTTATGTCATTTGAACAACGCTTAGATGAGTCGCCAATCACCCAGACTATGTGGCTGCTTTGGGCTTTGTCTGCCGGATTAATTATGCTTGACGGCTTCGACTTTTTTATTATTGGGGTCGCTATGCCCTTCCTCAAGCGGGATTTTAGCCTCAGTTCGCCCGAAATAGGAGCCGTTGCCGTAGCAGCAGTCGCGGGAGCACTCTTTGGCTCGCTGACACTCGGCCCTGTCACCGACAAAATTGGGCGACAAATCATGCTGCTGGTAGATATTGCTATCTTTGTTATTGCTACCGCCGGAACCGTCCTAGCTTGGAATGCCGCTTCCCTGATTGCCTGGCGTTTCTTGGTTGGGGTTGGTATTGGCGCAGATTATCCGATTAGTGTCTCCTATATTACCGAGAATGTCCCCTCTCGCTTGCGGGGTCGCATGGTCATTGGCGCGTTTACTTTTCAAGCGGTGGGTGCTTTGTTGGGTGCGGTGACTGGGTTGGTGGTTATTTATTTATGCGGGGTGTTTTATCCTGACTCGGCTCAACCGACGATAGGTTATGCTTGGCGGTGGATGCTGGGAGTGGGATTGGGAGGCGCGATCGCCGTGGGCATTTTGCGCTTTAGCTTCTTGTTGGAGAGTCCCCGTTATTACATGGCCAGAGGAGAATATGATCAAGCCTCTCAAGCTGCGTCTACGCTCTTGGGGGAATCGATTAACATCACTCCTGAAACTGATCCCCCTCAACGAGAACCTAATTTGTCTTATGGGGCATTATTTTCGCCGCAGTACCGCCGCAGTACCGCACTCGCTTCCATTCCCTGGTTTTTACAAGATATTGCTACTTATGGCATTGGCATCTTTACGCCTGCTATTATTGGAAATTTGGCATTTGCCAGTGAAGACAATTTTCTGGCTAAGGAGATGGCATCGGCAAAAGGGGCGGCGTTTGTGGATCTGTTTTTGATTGCGGGCTTCCTGATTGCAGTGCTGTCGGTTGAACGAGTAGGGCGGATTAAATTGCAGATTATTGGTTTTTTAGGGATGGCGGTGGGACTGTTAATTCTCGCTGGTGGACAGTCTAATATAGGAATGGTTTTTTTGGGTTTTTTGATCTTCAATTTGATGATGAATGCTGGCCCCAACTCCACGACGTTTCTCTTGTCGGGAGAGGTATTTCCTACCTCAATTCGCGCTAGTGGGGCGGGACTGACTGCTGCATTTGCTAAAGCGGGAGCGGTATTGGGGACGTTTGCTTTACCGATTTTGCAAAAATCTTTGGGGGTTTCTTGGTTTCTATTGTCGCTCGCTTTGATTTGTATTTTAGCAGCTTTATTGACTTATCTGTTTCGTGTCGAGACCACGGGGCGATCGCTCGAAGTGGTCAGCATTAGACCTGTCGTAAACTACCCCACCTTGTAGAAAGTACTAAGTCGGTGCTACCATCTATATAGATGGCACAGAGATGGCAATGATGAGTGAGACTGAAAAAATCACGATTAATCTAGGCTTTGTCGATCTCGGACAGATCGATTTATTAGTGCAGGAAGGTTTTTACTCTAATCGCACAGATTTTATTCGCACGGCGATCCGTAACCAACTGACTACCCATGCCGAGGCACTCAAGCAAACGGTAGCTCGCAAAACGCTGATCCTCGGTCGGCAACACTATACTCGCCAAGACTTAGAGGAAATGCGAACGACGGGACAGAAGCTAGAGATCCAGGTACTTGGCTTGGTTAGTATAGCCAGTGATGTCACCCCCGAACTAGCTAGAGCGACAATTGCCTCTCTTGTCGTACTAGGGGCATTACGAGCGAGTCCAGCAGTTAAAGCGGCGTTAGCCCATCGAATCCCTCAATAGAGCCTTCGTCCTAAGAGTGTCAACTAAGGCTTGATGAGTCTCTCGCTATTGTGTTGTCAAGCAAGGCTCGACTCCGGCAAACATCGACGAATAACCACTACCCATCAAGGAAACTATGAGTATGTATGACAAAATGCGGCTGGGAATGGCTCAAGCTACCCGCCTCACCCGCGCCGGGCGGCTAGAAGAGGCAACGGCGACCATTCAACGCACCCTTCAAGGACTCAAAACGCCAGAAGCGGACTCACTGAGCGCCGAGCCGCCCAGAAAAGAACCCCTTAAACTCATCACCCAGGTCATTAACGCGGATTTAGAGCCAGCCATCCTGTCAGTGCCAACAACAAGTCGTCAAACCCAGGCTAATGAGGGAGCGACGACGGTTGAAAAGACACCCAAAAGCCAAAAACCTCAGTCTTTAGCCTCGCTTTTCAATCGCTCTCAACCTTGGCGGGACACGGTACGCTCTCCTGGGAGTAAACTTAGCGGATTAGGCTCGCTCCCCAGGTTAAAGCGGACTGGAAGTGAAGTGCCAACAGGGGGGCAGTTTATCGATGGGTCTTATACCAACCAAGCCGGAACCCGCAGCTATAAACTGTACATTCCTAGTGCCTATCAAGGACAAGCTTTGCCTCTGGTCGTCATGCTTCATGGCTGTACCCAGACTCCTGATGATTTCGCTGCTGGCACCCGAATGAATGTCTTGGCAGAAAAGGAATTATTCTTCGTTGTCTATCCCGCACAAGCGATCGCTGCTAATCCGTCTCAATGTTGGAATTGGTTCAAAGTGGACGACCAACAGCGAGACCGGGGGGAACCTTCTCTGATTGCTGGTATCACTTACCAAATCGTTAGCGATTATCAAGTTGATTCGCGGCGGATTTACCTGGCTGGGATGTCGGCGGGCGGGGCAATGGCGGCCATCATGGGAGTGAGCTACCCCGATGTTTACGCCGCTATTGGCCTCCATTCGGGTCTTGCCTACGGCGTGGCCTCTAACCTTCCTTCTGCACTTGCCGCCATGCAGCACGGAGGAAATGACGAAGTCAACGCAGGCTCCGACTTGAAAAGTCGGAGTACCGTTGACTCTTTCACCCAAAAGGGCAGAGACGATTCCCGTGTCGGAACAAGCAGCCGATTTGTCCCCATCATCGTGTTTCAGGGTGAACGCGATGCTACAGTTCACCCGCGCAATGCCGACCAAGTGCTTTCCCAGTGGGCAACAATTTATAGTAGGGGGATCTCGAATTTAGGGGTGAGCGTAACGCAAAAACAGGTGACTAATGGTCATGGCTACACCCGCTCCCTTTACCAGGACAAGAACGGTTATATTGTTATGGAAAAGTGGCTGGTGCATGGCGCAGGTCATGCTTGGTCGGGTGGAAGTCTTCATGGCTCGTTTACCGATCCCAAGGGCCCCGATGCCTCGTCCGAGATGGTACGCTTCTTCTGGGAACACCCACAAAATGAGTAATACTTTTCCCTCTCTTGATGGATTCCGGGGATCTGATGATGATCAAACGAGTATAATCCTTATTCTGAGCCACATTATGGAACCACAGAATCCGTTAGAACCAAGAGCCAGAATTTTTACCCGCGTTTTTTCGACACTATCGTTAGTCCTGTGTTAATGTTTTAGTAAGGCTTATTTTCGGCTGTGTAATTCGTTTTACAAGCGTTTCTCCGAATCTAACTCTCTACACTTCCTGATTCTGGAGAATCTTTATGTCAATTTACGTCGGCAATCTATCTTATGAAGTCACACAGGATGGCTTAACCCAGGCTTTTGCAGAGTACGGCACGGTCAAACGCGTTCAGTTACCAACAGACCGGGAAACAGGTCGGCTGCGTGGATTTGCTTTTGTCGAGATGGGAACAGATGCAGAAGAAACCGCAGCTATTGAAGCACTCGATGGCACTGAGTGGATGGGACGTGACCTCAAAGTCAATAAGGCAAAACCTCGTGAAGAAAGAGGCTCTTCTGGAGGGAACTGGGGCAATAGAGGTAGAGGGGATTCTTCTAGTCGCTATTAAGCTTAGAGAATTTACTTCTAAATTTTTTGAACTTTAAAGTCTTGAGGGCAAACTCTCTTGTTTGCCTTTCAATGGCTTCTTCTCATCCACCCCTCTATCAGTCAATCTATGAGGAGATTAAATGACCCAAATCATTCCTGGTGAAAACGAAGGAATCGAATCAGCATTGCGTCGATTTAAGCGAGAGGTGTCTAAGGCAGGAATTTTTCCAGATATGAGAAAGCATCGTCACTTTGAAACCCCGATCGAAAAACGAAAGCGCAAAGCACTTACTAAGCATAAACAACGTAAGAGGAAGTTTCGTTATTAGACTTTTCAAAAATAACATTGCTTGCTATCTAAAAAGTTTAGGGTTTTGTGACTTCGTATACAATTCTGAATTTGACGCTTTGATCGTTGAGAATAGAGTCAATAATGCCAATATAGCTAGTATCCATTAAAAAGTATTGTACGGAATGAATTTGGGCTGAATGTTTAGAAGCTTAATATTTAAAATATCTTCAGCGCGATCAAGTTGACTAACTGGCAGATAAACTTATTACCTCACTTTTTGCTCTTTTTCGAGACCTAGGCTAGTCCTCACGTTGAGAAAGGCGCATCCACATCGGTAACTGACGTTCGCCACCGCCCGTGATCCGTTCAAGGGCAGCTTCTATCTCCAAGCCGACAGCGAATTCGCTCTCGCGCTCTTTAGCTATCTGTAAGGCAGCGATCGCGGATTCGTCGCCCATCTCCGATAAAAAACGTGCCGCCCGCCAACGCACCAATGGGGAACGGTCTTCTAAAGCTTGACAGAGGGTGGGGATGGCTTGCTCTTGCCCCAAATCGCTTAAAGCATCTCCGGCTGTGCGACGTACCACGACAGAGTGATCGTTGAGAACGACTTGGCTCAAAGGGGCTACTGCTTCTGGCATGGCACTAGCACCGAGAAGTGCGGCTGCCCAGCGTCGAATGGCGGCTTGAGAGTCGTTTAAAGCGTTGATGATGGCACTTAAGGTATCAGCCTTGATTTCTAGCTTCTGAAGCGCTTTGAGCCTGACTTTCCCATCGCTGCTCTCAAGAAGTGCTAGTAAATCTTCTTGAGAAACTTTTTCGGCGGGAGCCATTGGGGAGGGGGAACCCGCCAGCGCCGCTTGTTCTAAACGAGCCAATTCCGGCTCATCAATCAGGCTTGCCACTTCATCAGCGACCATCTTAGCGATTTCCTCTGGGTTCCCGTGACGGGGCGGGTAAGGTTCCCAGTGACGCTCTTGTACGTAATTAGCTCCTGTGGCTTGGACGAGGTGCTCTAAGACTCGCTCAAAGCGCTCGCCTAGATTCACTCTGGCTTGCTCCTGTGCGCCTACAACCCTCACCTGAGCGGGAATCCCCCGAAAGACTAAGACGGCAATCTCTACTTCCCCTAAACTGGGACGGGTTTGAGCCTCAGCCGTTCTTTCGGTAGCTTTTGGCGGGCTAGCCCAATTGGGAGCGGCATTGTCAGCCACCCCAAGTAAATGAGCGGCTTGCTTGAGGATGGGTTGCCAATCGGCATGGCTGCTGCGCGTCAGGGTGACAAAGTTGCTAGCCAGAAAAGCCTCTCGAACTCCCTCAATTTCCAGCAACTGTTTGATGGCATCGGGGAGATTTTCCGGAGTTTTTCCTCGCTGGAGGGACAAGGGTTTTTCCACAATCTGCTCGTCAAGGTTGAGCTTCATACAGTTGGGGTTGGGTGTGGTTTCTAGGGAAGAGAGTTTCATGTGAGGATTTTTAAAATCGTGTTTCCCTTTCGACTCTAGCTAAATTTAGAGCTTTTTTCTATTAACGGGTTGCCTGCTGCACCAAAGCCATAACATCGCTGCGACTAAGTTTTTCCTTGCCCAAGGCTAACACTTCTAACGTCCCGTGAGCCAAGGTCAGGGGAATTTTACAGAAATCTAAGGCTGGGCCCGCAGGAAGCGATTGCGTGTAGCGATCGGCTAGCTTGAGATTGCGGCGAGCAAATTGATGAATGTCTTCCGCTTGCCACCCAGGCGGGAAAAAATTGACTCCCCGCTTGAGATCGTCGCGATAGTTGCGGGCAATATTTACCGCCTGCAAACCCCGTCCAAAACCGATCGCGTAGCTGCGATTGGTTTGGGTTCCATCGTACCAAGCCCACAAATCTGACAGCAATAAACCGACTGTCCCTGCCACACTGAAGGTGTATTGATCGAGTTCTGTTTCGCTACAAATGTCCCAATTAATTTCTGCCCAGTAAGCCATGCGATCAGCCATCGCTGCCGTTGCATCCCAAACGCGGGGGGCAATATTTTCTGGCGCGAGTAATGCCCATTCTCCAATGCGTCGCGTCACTTCCGGCAGGCGGTGGGTGTACGGTAATAATCCCGCCGAAAAATCATCGACGCTAGAGGTTTCCCTTCCTGCTTGTAAATTGAGGCTAATTTGGCGCAGCAGTTTTGTTTTGGTAAAGTTATCGAGGTCTGAGTGATCTTCAATCTCATCGATCGCTCGCATACACAAATAAGCGGCGGCGACTGCCTCTTGCAACTTGTCTGGCAGGCGACTAATGGGAATATAAAAGGTTCGACTCGTTTCTTTAAGAATATTTAGGGCACTATCGCGTAATTTCATTCAATCAACTCCTCACGCCAACTTATGCAATAGCATACACTCTCTTACCTTGAGAGATCCTATCTGAGTATTCTAAAGTTCCTAACAAATCTGAATAATTCTTCGCGATCGCTCATAAGACCTACCTCAAAGCCGACAAACAGATAAAGATGTGGTCTATTGTATCAGGTGTCAGAAAACAGGGGCTAGGGAATTAATTTTTCTAGTCTCTGCCTTAAGCCATCTGGAAATTTTGACAGAAAATTAAAAATTATGTTGCACCTTCTCTATTAATTGGGCTAGGCCGCTAAGCTAGACGAAGATGACGATCGCGTTAATTTCTGACTTGACTATGATGTTTCACCCGGCTAACTTCCTCTATTGGGTACTTCTGGGCATCGGTGTTGTTTTTTTTGGCTTGATTATTTTTGTCGGTGGCGGCGATGAGGATGTTGAAATCGAAGCTGAGACAGAGATTGACGGCGGCGATAGTGGCTTTGCTCCCTGGCAGATGCTAAGCTGGTTTGGCTTGGGAAAAGCACCAGTAATGCTGTTGCTGGCGATCGACTTCAGTACCTGGGGGATGACGGGTTGGATTCTCAATAGTATTTTTGCCACTCTAACTGACAGAATGCCGACTCGCTTGTTGGGTTGGGGCGGACTGATTTTTTTAGCTTCTTTTGCCTTCAGTCTTTTTACAGGTAGCCTTCTTTCTCGTCCTATTGGTCAACTGTTTGTTACCTTTAGCGAAGATGTCAGCAGCGAACGCTTAATTGGCTGTGTAGGAACCGTTACTTCCAAAAAAATACCCCTCTTAACTGAAGGGAGAATTGGCCAAGTAGACATTTACGATATGGCAGGAACTTTAGTGACGATTAATGCCTGTCTGCCACAATGGGCGAATGTTGTTCCCCATCATGGTCAACAAGTTTTAATTATCGATCAACAAAAACATAGCTATATCGCGATTGCCAAAGATAGTTCTGATGAAGATAAGTGGCTAGATCGTGCTAGCTTCCCGCCGGATTCTTAAACAAAGGTTAAACTTATGAATACTAAATTTTGGTTGGAGTTGATTCAATCGTTACCTATCATTTCTATTCCCGAACTGTTAGATGAGAAAGTCACTTTAGAAGCTCAGCAAATCGATGAAACCGATTCAATTGTCTTAGCCCAAACACTGCCATCTAATGCAACTTCTCCCGTACTAGCGCAACTAAACGGACTGCCTTTTGTCGGGATTTTGGGAGGCATTGGCATTCTCTTATTTCTTCTCTTTTTAAGCATCTGGATTTATACTCGATTTTACGTCATTGCTCCCAACAATGAGGCGCTAGTCAGGACAGGAGGACTTTTTCAAAAAGGACAAAGAGTGATTATTAATGGCGGTTGCATTGTCTTTCCAGGCTTTCATGAAGTAACTCGCGTTCCTTTAAGAGAAATTTCGATTGATGTCGTCCGTTCTGGCAATTTAGCGGTGAGAACGCAGGATTATTTACGCGCTAATATGCGAGTGACATTTTATGTTTGTATTAATGCCGTTGAACAGGAAATTAAAGTTGCCGCCGCTCGCCTTTCTAAACAGGGAAAAATTTCAGAAAGTGATATTAAAGAAGCCCTAGAAAAACGGGCTGATGATGCTATTCGGGCTGCTGCTAAGCGAAAAAGCATTGCCGAAATTGATTCTGATAAATTGGGTTTTGCTGAAGAAGTTTTAAATCTCATTCAAAACGACCTTAAAAAAGTGGGATTGACCCTTAATAACATTGCTATTTCCGAAATTGAAGAAAATGATACTTACGATGAAAATAACTTCTTTGATGCTCAAGGGGTGCGCTTAAGAACCGAAACGATTCAGCGTTCGATTCAACAAAAACGAGAAGTGGAATTAGAGACTAAAGTCGCAATCGAACAGCGAGAACTCGATGCTGAAATGAAAACGTTAGAAATTGCCAAGCAAAAAGAAAATGCTAATTTAACCAAACAAAAGGATATTGAATCTTCAAAAGCGCAACAGCAGCGCGAAATTCAAGAAGCCCAAGACAAGGAAGCCGCTAAAATTGCCCAAAACAAAATTTTACAAGAACAAGCCGTAGAAGAAGAAAAAATTCAAAAACTACTCGCCGTTCAACAAAAACAAATTTCGGCCGACATCGAATTAGAAGAACGCAATAAACAATTCAAAGTTGCCCAAATCATGCAAAAACAAGAAGCGGAAGTCGCCGAAATCAACCGTCAGAAAATGATTCAAGCCTCCCAACTGCAAGCACAAGCCGAAGTTGCTGCCGCCGAACAAGACTCTAAAATTGCTCAAGAAGAAGCCCTCATTGCCATTGCCAACAAAGAGAAAGAACGCTACCAAGCAGAAGCCGAACGCGCTCAAGCTGAATCGGCTGTCGTCACGGCTCAAGAAGTGGAAAAAGCCGAACGCGAACAACGCCTAACTGTCATTGTCGCCGAACAAGATGCCCAAAAACGGCGAATTGCCGACCAAAACGTCGTAGAAATTGACGTATTCCGCCGCCGCCGCCAAGCCGAAATTGCCCGTCAAGCCGCCGAATTAGAAGCCGAATCTATTCGCACTTTGGCCGAAGCCAATCGTTACCAAGCGATCGCAGAAGCCGAAGGCAAACGTGCTGTCATTCTCGCCGAAAATGCCCTCAGTGACGCAAACCGCGCTGCTGACCTCATCAAAGTTATTTTGCCGACATTGGCTCCTCAATTGTCCGAAATCGTCAAATCCTTGGCCCCTCAACCCGGTATTCTAGGCGATGCGCGAATTTACGCTTTTCCTGGACTCAACGGACACAACGGCAATGGCGCGATGGATATTAACAAATTACTCCTATCTACCAGTGGGTTAACGCTCATCAACAGCTTACTTGATGAAGGTAAGTTAGGACTGTTGCTCGGACAGATTAAACAAGTACTCAGTTCGGATGGCAAAGTCACCCCGGAAGCTAACGGGGGTGAAATAGCGCAAGCAACCACTACCCCTATCACTCAGCCTCCCAGTGAACCCGATATGTCCTTTGTTTCGGAGTTATTGGAACCTTAATACATAGTATTGACGTTCAAAGACTGCTGACGAATTTATCTAACCTGTTCATGCCTTTCTCAATCGAGGTCATGTCTGTGGCGTAGGAAAGGCGAATGCACTGGTCAGCACCAAAAGCAACCCCAGGAATTACAGCTACCTGTTGGGATTCTAGCAGCGCATCGCAAAATTCGAGAGAAGTCAGGCCCGTTTTACTGATATCGACGAAGATATAAAACGCTCCCATCGGCGTAGGACAGCTTAACTGAGGAATAGCACGAACCCGCTCTAAAATGACTTTGCGCCGTTCGCTAAAAGCTTGCAGCATTTGACTGACACAGTTTTGAGAGTCTTGTAGCGCAGCAACTGCACCGTATTGAGCGAAAGTGCAGACGTTGGAGGTACTGTGACTTTGGATGGTGCTAGTGGCTTTAATTAATTCTACCGGCCCTGCTAAATAGCCGATGCGCCATCCGGTCATTGAATAACTTTTGGCAAAACCGTTACTGATAATCGTGCGCTGAAAAATTTCTGGCCCCACCGCACCGATGCTCAAGTGTTGCGCCCCGTCGTAGAGAATTTTTTCGTAAATTTCGTCAGAAACAACCCAAATATTGCGTTCAACGATGACTTGCGCCAAGGCACGAATTTCGTCAGGCGAATATACCGTTCCTGTGGGATTAGAAGGAGAATTGAGGATAAATAATTTAGTTTTGGCGGTAATAGCTTGCTGCAATTGGTCGGGAGTAATTTTGTATTCGTTTGCTTCAGTGGTATCGATGATGACCGGATTACCTCCCACTAGCTTAACCATTTCCGGGTAACTCAACCAATAAGGAGCCGGTATAATGACATCATCACCTGGTTCAATCAGTGCCAGCATCAAGTTAAATAGAGAATGTTTGCCGCCGTTGGTGACGATGACGTTTTCGGGCGAGTAGTCTAAGCTATTATCAGTACGGAGTTTATGAGCGATCGCTTCTCTGAGTTTGGGTTCTCCAGCAGCAGGGCCGTATTTAGTTTTTCCGGCATCTAAAGCTTGTTTAGCTGCGTCTTTGATGTGTTGTGGCGTGTCAAAATCTGGCTCTCCCGCGCTGAAGCTACAGACATCAATGCCTTTTCCTTTCATCGCTTTCGCTTTGGCTGAAATTGCTAACGTCAGCGATGGCGTAACTTGCCCAACTCTTGTTGCCAGATTCATAGATTCACACTGAAATTATTAATTGTTCTTATTGTCTCACTGGTGCAGTGTAATCTCAGGTTTGGCTAAGATTTTTTTAAGAAAAGTTAATTGTTAGCCCTTGCTTGATCATTAGTTATCGGTAATTTTGAAGTCTTCAGCCAAACGGTTTTAAAATCTTTGAAAAGACCCATAACCCATAACGCTGGCTTTAGGAATAAACTCATAATCTCTACAAGTCTGTTGACGAGCGCAAAACATAAACTCAAAATTACCAGTCTAGTTAACTGCGCCATAGCTGAGCGAGAACGGTTTCGGGTGGGATATCGGCGGTTTTGCCAGTCGGGGAGGAAATGCCGATGTAGCGGTCTTGGTTGGGTGGAAGGCGTTTTGCTGACTCAGTTGGGCCGAACAGAGCGATAGTATAAGTACCAACGGCGATCGCTAACTGCATCGGCATACTATCAGTACACAGCATTAAATTAGCACCTGCAATGATCGCCGCCAGTTTGCCCACCTCTTCAGTTTGGACAGTTTTGAGATAGGGATGAGCTTGGGTCATTGCTGCCACCCATTTAGGATCTTCCTCACTTGAGAGCAGGACAATTGGCAAATCGGGTTGTTTTTGTTGGATGTCAGCGATAATTTTTTGCCATTGTGCAACAGGATAGGTTGACGCTGATTCGCTAAAACTGTCTTGAATGAGGATGTAGCCGCTTTCTTTAATATCGAGGCGTTTTTGAGTGGATATAGCCCAATCAATGTCTTCTTTGGGCAGGGCAACCGTTAACGGCGGACAAGGCGATTGAATGCCGAACCCTTGCAGAAGATCGTGATATAGCTCAGCAGCATATTGTTCTGATTTGAGAGGGACGGTGTGGGAGAGAAACCAGGGAGTCTTGGTTTGATAGCCGATGCGAATGGGAATACCGTTGAGCCACAGCATCAGGCTCGAAGTCAGTCTTTGTAATACGGTAATGGCAGCATCATACTCGCGATCGCGGATGATTCCTAACAAATTTAAATAGTCCGCTAGTCCGTTGCGGTCTTGATAATCGAACAAGAGAACTTCCTGTACAGAAGGACAGAGCCGATAAGCCGCTTTCGAGCGAGGCTCCACGATCGCATCAATCTTAGCATTGGGATAATTCGCTTTGAGGTCTTCGAGAGTGGGAAAAAAAAGGAGTTGCTCACTAATTCCTCCAGGAACAAGAGCTAATATTCGCATTGTTCGATCCTATCGCTTAGAGATTTATTTGCACGACTCGCAAGACAACAGCTACATTGTATAGCAATAGCCATCAGCCATCCCCAAATCATAGTCCTCATTTAATCATTAAAATCATAGTACGCTTTTCCCTACTTTTCTTAAAAAATTGTAAACAATGGCTTTAGAACTGCAAGCGTCTCTCAATCTCCCTCTAGAATGCGATTTAGCCATTGTCGGTGGCGGCATTGTGGGAACAACCCTCGCGGCGGCGTTAATTGACTCCGATTTAAAAATCATCATGATTGAGGCGCAATCTCTAGAGAAAGCGGCTAGTAGACGGCAGGCTTATGCCCTTTCGCTAATGAGTGGGCGTATTTTTGATGCAATTGGGATTTGGAGAGAAATCCTGCCTCAAATAGGCAAATTTTGTCACATTCGTCTATCAGATGCCGACCATCCTGGGGTCGTAACCTTTCAAAATGAAGACTTAAACACCGATTATTTAGGCTATGTTGGGGAACACTCCCTTATTTTAACGGCACTGCAAGCAGCGATCGCTCAAGCACCTAATATTCAATGGTTGTGTCCGGCAGAAGTGATAGAAGTTGACTATCAACAGACTGAGGCAGTTATCCGCGTTAACGTTGCCGGAGAAGAACACCAACTGCGCTCAAAATTAGTCGTTGGGGCGGATGGAACGCGATCGCGCATTCGATCAAAAGCGAATATTAAGACAAAAGGTTGGAAATACTGGCAATCTTGTGTCACTTTTACCATTAAACACAGCGCACCTCGCAATGATATCGCTTTTGAACGCTTTTGGTACACGGGGCCGATGGGAATCCTGCCTCTCCCTGACAATCGCTGCCAGATTGTCTGGACACTGCCTCACTCCTCAGCAAAAACCATGCAAGCTTTAGACGAAGGAGAATTTCTAGCAGAGTTAGCGGTGCGAATGGGGGGATTGTTAGGGGAGTTAGAATTAGTCAGCGATCGCTTGGTCTTTCCGGTACAGTTAATGCAGTGCGATCGTTATGTCAAACCGCGCCTCGCTTTAGTGGGGGATGCGGCTCATTGTTGCCATCCCGTCGGCGGACAGGGGTTAAATCTGGGCATTCGGGATGCGGCAGCACTAGCACAAGTCTTACAGCAAGCGCAGCAACAAGGCGAAGATATTGGCAACATTCGGGTTCTTAAACGCTACGAACGCTGGCGTAGGCGAGAAAATTTCATTATTTTAGGTTTTACTGATTTATTAGATCGAATATTTTCTAATAATTGGTTGCCAGTGGTGGTAATTCGCCGCTTCGGATTGTGGTTGATGCGTTCTCTGCCGCCGTTAAAAATCTTTGCTTTGCAGTTGATGACTGGATTGAAGGGGAAAGTGCCGCAATTGGCTCGACAGTAAATAATAATGGCACAATGCTAATGATGATCGATGAATTGAAAACTCAAATCAAGTATGAATCGGGTAGGGCTGCCCGATTGAGTAGAGAGGCGATAACGGCGTATGAAGCTAACAACAAAGCACAAGGCAAGGCGTTGATGAAAGAAGCGGTTGCTGCCTCCAAGAACTGTCAGAAGTTGATCGAGCAGTTTAATCAATTAGAAGCGGGAAAAATTTATGAAAGCACATGAGTTTGACGAAAAATTCGATAAAAATGAGGATATTAGCCAATTCCTCGATCTTTCTAGAGTGCGTCGCCCTGGTTACGAACAGCGACGGGTAAACGTAGATTTCCCAGTATGGATGATTGAATCTCTTGACCAAGAAGCGCAACGTCTTGGCGTTACTCGCCAGTCTATTATCAAAATTTGGATTGCCGAACGACTGGAAAAACGAGCAGGCTAAAAATCCAAAGCGCCGCAATTAGCTCAACAGTCAATAATTAGAGCATAATATGGCACAAAGCTAGTTAAAGGAGTGCGATCGCTCTTTGAAGGAAATAATACCAAATCCGGTTATTAGGAGAAAAGTCAGATATGGGTTTAGTTTTCAGCAAAATTCAACTGAGAAATCCTGTAGAAGCAAACTTGTCTCCCCTGGCAGTAGACGCTTTAGCTGATACCGGTGCTGTACATTTGTGCATTCCAGAGCATATTCAAATACAGCTACAGTTAAAAGAAATTGACCGTAAAGAAGTAACATTAGCCGATGGGTCACGAAAATTAATCCCTTATGTCGGCCCCATTGAAATCCGTTTTAAAAATCGTATTGGTTTTGTGGGTGCGTTGGTTATGGGAGATCAGGTACTATTGGGAGCAATCCCAATGGAGGATATGGACTTAGTTGTTATCCCCAGTTCAAGGACATTAGATATCAATCCCAGTAGCCCCAATATCGCCACTTCTATTGTTAAATAAATCTTGCCCATCAGAGAAAGAGAAAGCTTAGGGAAACATTGATAAAACAAAAGTGGGCAATAAATGCCCACCTCATCTACTCAGTAAACTTGGATTAACGGACTGTTCCCGCTAAGCAATCTACCCGAATCGGTTTCATCAAATACAACGCCAAGAACTGCCAACCATTAGAAACAAACGTTGGAAGTTTGCGAAGCAGCTTTAACGGTGTAGGTGCGTTAGTTGCGTCAATTTCGCGCAATTTTGCGTTATTCTTGACACAAGTTTCTAAGCGATTGTAAAAGTCGGGATTTTCCACATCGAGAATAACGGGGAAAACTCGTCCGGCAGTATCGTTAGTTTTCTCAATGACGTACTTATCGTACTCCCGCGCATCTAAGCCGAGGCAAGCGTAAAAGTCTGATCGCTGGATATCATTGAGGTACATCGTCGCGAAGACTGACACCAGAAAGAAGCGGCACCACAAGCGAGCTTTCCAATCATTGAGAATATTCGGTTCAGCCCGCATAATCGCGTCAAAGAAGTCGCCATGACGGTTTTCGTCCTGACACCAGTTTTCAAAGAAGCGGAAAATGGGATAAATTCTGTCTTCGGGATGTTGTTCTAAGTGGCGGTAGATGGTGATATATCGCCAGTAACCTATCTTTTCAGACAAATAGGTAGCGTAGAAGATGAATTTGGGTTTAAAGAAAGTGTAGGGGCGACTTTTGGTTAAAAATCCTAGATCGAGTGACAGGTCAAAGTCCGACATCGCCTTGTTGAGGAAGCCAGCATGACGCGCTTCATCTCGTGACATAAAGTTAAAGCACTCAGCCAAGACAGGACTTCTATTTTTCAATCGCCGTCCGAGTTCTTTGTAAAGCAAGAAACCGGAGAATTCTGCCGTACAGGAACGCTCTAAAAATTCCACAAACAAGCGGCGTGTTTCTCCATCAATATGATCCCAGGATTGCTGGAACTCCTCATCTCTAACGAAATGATGGCGGTTATAATCTGTGCGAAATTCTTCGAGGATGGCTTTTAACTCCTCCTCATTCACCGAAATGTCCATCTGTGCCATCGCTTCAAAGTCAGTGGTGTAAAAGCGAGGCGTGAGGATGGTTTCTTTGGCTGGCACTTTAATGCCTGGGCGCAGTTCCTCAAAATCCGGTTTTTGTAGGGTATTGACCATAACTTGTTTAAACAGGTTTTATCTTCGGTTTGACAACTTGCTTAGCTAAAACAAAGAGGCAGGATTAGGATTTCAGTCTACCAAGCTACATACCCTTAAAGACAGCCCTTTAGTGTTAAGAGTTACAACAAAAGATAAAGTTATGTAAATTACTACGCTTGTGATGAAGATCACATCTGTCGGTTGAGCTAGAGCGCGATTCTCTTGATACGCTAGAGGTTAGGGTAGCTTAACGTCACGAGAATTTATGCCAGACCGACGCGATCGCTTTCACATCAAATTTTGGGGGGTAAGAGGCAGTATCCCCTGTCCAGGCACGGAAACGGTTCGTTATGGGGGAAATACTTCTTGTATCGAAATGCAAGTCGGCGGCGAACGGCTGATTTTTGATGGGGGTACAGGATTGCGAATTTTGGGAGAAACGATGTTGCCTCAGATGCCAGTGTCGGCACACCTGTTTTTTACCCATTCTCATTGGGATCACATTCAAGGCTTTCCTTTTTTTGTGCCGGCATTTGTTAAGGGAAATTGTTTCAATATTTATGCTTTGCCCTCACCCAATGGGGCGACGATGAAGCAACGCCTTCACGATCAAATGCTGCATCCCAATTTTCCGGTTCCTTTGCAGGTGATGCAAGCAACCCTCCAATTTTACGATATTGAAGCGGTAGAAACCTTGTCAGTCGGCAATGTAACCGTTGAGACGGGGAAGTTAAACCATCCGGGAGAGGCGATAGGCTATCGCGTCAACTGGCAGGGGATGACGGCTGCTTATATCTCTGATACCGAACATTTTGCTGACCATCTTGACGATAGCGTTCTCTGGCTGGCGCGAGAAGCCGACGTATTGATTATTGATTCTACCTATACCGATGCAGAATATTACGATCCCAGGTTGAGTAAAGTCGGCTGGGGACATTCAACCTGGCAAGAAGCGATTAAAGTGGCGAAAGCAGCCAAAGTTAAGCAATTAATTCTCTTTCATCACGATCCCGCTCACAATGACGACTGCTTAGATCGAATTGGGGATGAAGCCATTTTAGCTTTTCCTAATACGTTATTAGCCAGAGAAGGGTTAGCCATTGAATTATCAAAAAACGCCAATATCTTCATTCCACAGTAAAGGATTTTTCTCAATAAACTCTCGCATCAACTGCTTGCACTCCGTTAAATCGAGGTTGATGACTTCTACCCCATGAGACTCCATAAAGTCACGCGCCCCAGCAAAGGTGGCAGACTCCCCTGCAATCACTTTTGGGATGCCAAATTGTACCACTGCCCCCGCACACAAGTAACAAGGCATCAAGGTAGAGTAAAGTACCGTGTCTTGATAGTTGCCGACTCGTCCGGCATTGCGTAAGCAGTCAATTTCGGCATGGGTAATGGGATCGCCATCTTGTACGCGCTTGTTGTGTCCTTGGCCAATAATGCGATCGCCTCTCACCAATACCGAACCGATCGGAATGCCGCCTGCTTGCAACCCCTGTTTTGCTTGAGCGATCGCCGCCTGCATGAATTCATCCATCCTGATTTTTTCGGTGAATCTTTTTCAATGATATCTAAATAAAGATGCGTAAAAGAGGCCGTACGCAATACGCCCCTACACAACAAAATAAACCCCCGACAGTTATCTATCGGGGGATTTGGGTTGGCAAACTTTTAAAAATGAATTGACAAATCTATTTTTTGCCCTCAGATTAAGCCAGCCATTCTAAAACGGCTTCATCCTTGGTATTGGTGTTGCAAGAAGGGGTTTCGCGCTCGAACTTCATGTGGATAGAACGCTTTTGTTCGCCATCAGCCGCAACCGCCACAATCGGGTAGTCAATCAAGCCGTCTTGGAAGGACATCTGGAAGCGGAAAGTACCATCGGCATTGAGTTTGATGGGGCGGCCGCCAATACTGACTGTCGCATCAGGTTCGGTTGCGCCATAGACAATTAGTTCAGCATCAGCCACCAACCAGAACTTACGCGGGCGAACGGGCGGGGCCGAAGCAGAGAAGCCTGCGCCCGACATGGTGTACATACCGACACCCGACATGGTCAAGCCGGAAACAGTGGGAACTGCCCACATACCGACCCCAGAAGGGAAGACGTAAGAACTGACTACTTCTTGGTGGACGTAAGAACTGACGACAGAACCTGGAACGTGCTGCATCGAACCGAACACCGTTCCGTCCATTCGTTGGGCTTCTGCTCCTTGTACCATATCGTAGATCGCATCGTAGATGGGGCTAGAAGCCGCCGCTTGACGCTGGCTGGGGGGAACGAGTTGATGCAGGGTCTTGTCGGTGAGTTCTTCCTCCCAGCTAACTGTTACGAAGGTATCTTCAACCCAGTCGGAGGGATAGACTGGCGGAATGCGGACGGGAAAAGAGCGGGCTAGCATTAACCAACGCCCGTCAAAACTGCGATAGCCGATGTCGATGACGTAATCGCGATCGCTTACCGGAATCGGAAAATACCACTCGCGGGCCAGTTCGTCGCAGAGATACTCCTGAACGCTGTGGGGGGCTTGGTAATTGAGATCGACATTGGTCACATCATACAGACGCAGAGCCAATTGCTGACCACCTTGACGACGCAGGTCTTCTTTGGCTTCATTGGCAACATCCCAATAAGCATAAGCCCACTGAGGGTCGCGGGGCATTAGCGCAATGCGGCTTTCTCCATAGCCACCGGGGAGGTCGCCTAAACCTTCGTCAACTGAAGATAGCGGGCCGTCAAAGGTATCATCTTGACCTAATTCAAATTTAGAAGCTTCCACTTTTTGTTCCTCTTGGACGCTAGTTTGACTGAGTGAGGCTGGTTGTTGTTGCTTAATAGCTTGTTCGATAGCAAACAGTAATTGCGATTTACGCATCCGGCTGTAACGAGATATGTTGTGTTCGCTGGCTACTCTACGTAGCTGGCGTAATGTCATCTCTTCTAAGGGTTGGCGTTCGAGGGCCATGAGGTAGACTCTCCGATAATTACGGCTGATAGCTCCTGGCAAAATTTCAAGAGTTGAATCATTTTCAGGATCGAGATCGTGCGTTTGAGAGCGCGGGGATCAATTGCTTTACTCTATGTAACAAAATGTGTCGGGCGATCGCAAGGGGGTAAAACTAGCGTTTATAGAGGCTTTACGAATTTATCAGGGTTTCGGGGATCGATATGTCATCACATTATAACATTTGGGCGCGGAGGTGAAGTCTGCTTTGTCAAGAATTTATAACTTTAAAAGCGATCAGTTAATCGGCGAGTCGATATTAACCTGTAGATACAGAGGACAATAAGAAAAATAATGATGTCTGTAGATTACGACCTCGTCGTCATTGGTAACACCCTAGAAGCTAGCTATGCAGCTTTGGAAGCCGCTAAACTCAAAGCGCGTGTCGCACTAGTTCAACCGCCATTGGACGGACAATCAGATATAACCAGCACGATTTCCCGACGCAGTTTCAGCCATTTTAATCGCCTCCACCAACTGGGAGGTATTTTTCATACATCAACTCCGAACCTAACCACGATTAGTACTTGGGCGCAAGGGGTAAGCGCGATCGCTCAAGAACCTTTTTCACCCGTATTCCTAGCAGCAGCAGGCGTTGACGTGATTCCTGACAGGGGAGAGTTTTGCCGTCTGCCTCAGTTAGCCTTTGTCGTAGGAACCCGAAAGTTGCGATCGCGTTCCTATCTCCTAGCGACTGCCTCTACTCCCACTCTCCCTGATATTAAGGGACTTTCAGATGTTAGCTTTCTCACTCCTGATACCCTTTGGCACTCAAACCTTCCCCCTCGGTTGCTTGTTTTAGGAGAAACGCCAACTGCCATCGAATTCGCGCAAAATTTAGGAAGAATTGGCAAAGAAGTCACACTTATTGTAAAAAATAGCCAAATTCTACCTCAAGAAGAACCAGAAGCCGCACGACTCCTGCAAGCACAGTTAGAAGCAGACGGCATCCAATTGTTAGTTAATAGTCTCGTGACGCAAGTTAGGCAAATTGACGGTTATAAATGGATACAAGCAGGAAACCAGGCAATTGAAGCAGATGAAATGATTCTAGCCACGCCACACCAAGCAAAGCTAGCAGGATTAAATTTAGAAGGAGTAGGAGTAGAAACCACGCAACAGGGGATTAAAGTTGATCGCAAATTTCAAACAACCAATCCCAAAATCTATGCTTGTGGTAGTGCCACTGGAGGCGATCTATTGCCGCATATTTGCCAGTATGAAGCGTCTATTGCCCTCAAAAATGCTCTATTTTTTCCTTGGTTTACAGCCGACTACCAATCCCTCCCCCAGACGATTTTTACCAACCCTCCCTTAGCACGAGTCGGTCTAACAGAAGCCCAAGCTAGAAGGCTTTACGGCGATCGCATTTACGTTTTTCAACAATATTTTAAAACCCTGCCGCAAGCACACCTTTTAGGAGAAACAACGGGATTTTGTAAACTCATTGCTCGTGCTAATGGCACTATTTTAGGAGGACATATTGTCGGAACTCAAGCCGAAGAATTAATTAATGCGATCGCTCTAGCGATCAAACAACATCTTAAAATTAAACATTTAGCTAGCGTTTTACCTCCCTATCTCACAACTTTTGAAATTATTCCTAAAACCATTCTCGACAATCAAAAGCAACTGCACGGAAAACAATTTTTAGACAGTTTATTCTTTTGGTGGCGAAAGTGGAGTTAGAGAGCATTTATTCTTGAGCGGAAGAATCTGCCGTTAATGTTTTAGACTGACCATAACCGTAAGGTTCGCCGCTAACGACCGGAATCTGCTCAAAATTCTCGAACGGCGGCGGAGAAGATGTCATCCACTCCAAGCCGGTTGCCTGCCAAGGATTATCAGGTGCTTTGCGCCCCCCAAGCCAAGAACTGACCATGTTGGCGATAAAGGGTAAGGTTGACATTCCTAACAAGAAAGCCCCCAAGCTGGCAACGATATTCCACCCTTGATACTGCGGATCGTAAGAGGAGATTCGGCGCACCATGCCTTGCAGTCCAAGAGGATGCATGGGAAAAAAATTGAGGTTTGCCCCGATAAAAGTCAGCCAAAAATGGATCTTACCCCACGCCTCAGAATACATCCGCCCCGTCATCTTGGGAAACCAATAGTAAATAGCCGCATAGATAGCCATCGTCACGGTGTTAAAGACGACATAGTGAAAGTGACCAACCACAAAGTAGGTATTGTTAACGTGAATGTCAAAGGGAACGGAAGCTAGCATCACTCCAGTAATCCCCGCAAACAAAAACATGACAATACCCCCTAGGGCAAATAGCATCGGCGTGTCTAGATGCAGCTTACCCCGCCAAACCGTCGCCGTCCAAGCTAACACTTTGATGCCAGTGGGTACGGCAACCAGCATAGAAGTAAACATAAAAACCATCCGCATCCAATTAGGGGTGGCACTGGCAAACATATGATGTACCCAAACTAAGGTACTGACCCCAGCAATCAAAATCGACGAAATCGCTACCGATTTGTAGCCAAATAAAGGTTTGCGAGCAAAAGCAGGGATAATTTCTGAAAAAACGCCAAAAGCAGGCAAAGCCATAACGTAGACGGCGGGATGAGAGTAGAACCAGAACAGGTGTTGGAAGATAATCGGGTCGCCTGCAACCGGGTTAAAAAAGTCTGTACCAAAAGACAGATCGAACAGTAACATGATGGCTGCACCTGTGAGAGCAGGCAGGCAGAACAATTGGAGCAACTGAGCGCTCAGAATCGTCCAGACATAAACCGGCATTCGCAGCCATTTCATGCCCGGTGCGCGCATTTGGAAGATAGTTGTGACGAAGTTTACCCCTCCCATAATTGAGGAAACCCCTGATAGTGCCACCGCCAGTAGCCAAATAAATTGGCCATTGATTAAATGGCCGCTGGGATTTTGAATACTGACAGGGGGATAAGACCACCAACCTGCTTGCGCGGTGCCACTGGGTAAGAGGAAACTCGACAGCAAGAGGATACCCGTAACGGGAATCAGCCAAAAAGCGATCGCGTTGAGAACCGGAAACGCCATATCACGCGCTCCGATCATTAAAGGGACGATATAGTTAGCTAGACCGACCTGTGCCGGGAAAATCCATAAAAAGATCATCACCGTGCCATGCATGGTGAATAACCCATTGTAGAGCGTGCGATCGACGACATCTAACGGCGGGGTGAGCAATTCAGCCCGAATGATCATGGCCAACAGACCGCCAATCAAAAAGAAAATAAAGGCAGTTACTAGGTATTGAATGCCAATCACTTTATGATCAGTGCTGAAGCTGAAATAACGCCGCCAGTTCGTCTGTTCGGAAGCATCCCCAACGCCTTCTACGGGAATATTTGTCATGATAGGGAATGGGTAAAGGGTAAGGAGTAAAGGGTAAGGGGAAGACTGATAACTATTAACTATTAACTATTGATGCACGAGGGGAGGAGTGGTAGGCGTAACAGAAGGCCAGCCGCTTTTAAGCACGGTTTTGGCTGGCTGGACGTGTTCGGAAGTTGCCTGATTCGCTGCTGGACGGCGTGAGAGGGCCGCCATTTGAGAGAGCCAAGCATCATAAGCTTGAGGAGAATCTACGTACACGGTTGCCTCCATCGTGGCGAAGTAAGTGCCGCTAAATTGAGAGTCGTGCAGTTGATACTGTCCGGTGCGAGTTGGCGTGAATTGTAGCTCAATGGTGCGATCGGGTACGATATCTTGTTTGAGCCGGAAATGAGGGACGTAGAAGCCATGTAGCACGTCCTCAGAGCGCAACAGTAGGTGAATGCGTCGATTGAGTGGCAGGTGCAACTCAGTGCTAATCACGTTTTTATCAGGATAGCGAAACGACCAAGACCATTGCTTGGCCACAACTTCGATTGTTTCAGCCGATTGGGTAGGGTTACTGCCTGTCTGAGCTTGAGCCGTTTCCACGCCGAAAGGGACGTGCAAATGGACGACCGACATCGGGCCAGGCAAGTTCATTTTCTGATAAATACCGTAGCTGTAGGTCGCTATCCACAGCACAAGTAGAATCGGAATGACCGTCCAGATAATTTCTACTTGGGTATTCCCGCGAATCGGCGGCCCGTCGCTGCTATCTCCCCGACGCGCTCGATAGAAAACCATAGAATAGAGCAAAACACCCAGCACCCCCAAAAAGACAACGGCTGCCAGTGTCACCAGGAAGCTAAACAAATCGCCGACGGGTTCTGCTTCAGCAACGGCTGGCGCGGGAAGCCAAGTGTAAGCTTGCTGGCCGAGCCAATGACTGACAACAGTGATCGCTCCCACAAAAATGGCTAGCAGTAGAATATTTAAAGCTTTCATCAATCTAAATAAGAGTTATTTAAACACCAGATTGGGGTTTTGTCCCTCTCTGAGTAAACCAGCAGCCGTATTGTGAACGCCAAACTCAGCCCCCAATTGCGCCCCTAGCGTTCCGTGAGCGTACATATAAGCCATGATAATAACACCCGCTAGCAGGTAACTCCATTGCACCTGTCTAGGTGCATCTTTACGCCAGCGAAAACGCTGATATCCCCGCCATACCGCCATCGCCACGATCGCGATTAATAATAACACGCCTCCCACCCCATGTAAGAGCATGGTTGGCCCGGCTCCTAATCCCCAATCGCTTTTTACATCCTGTGGCGGGTTGGCTAGCAGCATCTCAAAAAAGCCTGCCGCTACCGTAAAAAAGGTGATAATTGCCGCCGCCAGGACGTTATACCAGCCGACCTCAAAGAAGTTAGAACGGCTGACTGGGAGGGCTAAAAATTTGAGAATAGGACGCTCTAAAGGAAATAAAGTTCCGGCAATATCAAAAGCGATCGCAATAATGAACAAACCTAGTGTTAGATGCACTAAATTGGGATGGAGGGGAAAACGGTAGGGCAATCCGTTAAAACCCAAGCGAAATCCTATTTGATTTAATTGGTCGATCAGTTGCGAATTCATATAAATAACCCAGTTTCGAGTTTTGAGTATCTAAGATAATCATTGCTCAACATCCCAATTTTCATCAATCGGGCTAATGATCTCTGTTTCATAGATGACACTATTTTTGAGTGGGTTATTAACTGACCAGTTCGTTTCATTATTAGAAATTAGAACGCTCTGCTTAAGTGCAATCACGACATGATGCAGGATATTAATTGTTGCTTCATCGACAGAATCCAGTTCGGTTTTGAGTTGTTCACGGTTAATCATGAGAAAAGTTGGGTGTTGAAAGGACTTCATGCGACGTTAGCTATTTTACTAAGGATTTTTCCAACCTTCCCAAGTTGCCAGCAAAATATTCACATAGGGATTATCGGTTAGTTCTTTAAGTGCTTCTATTCCACCTGCTTTTAAGGCATTAATCACCTTAGCAGAAATAGCAGGATTTTTAGTAATACCTCTCACAGCTACATTTATCTCTTCCTGTTTTTCTAGTGTCATTTCTACGGGATAAGACTGTTCAAGTTGCTTGAGAAGCTGCTGAATTTCTTCTGCTGCTTGTGCTGGAGTTTTAGGTGAAGGATTAACAATCATATCCCTTTCAACATTATGAGCAATTCCAGTAACAGGGCCATAATAATTATGAATTGTTTCAAATTTTCTAGATTCTGGGTTTTTTGATTCTGACATGGTTTTTTCCTCTTGAGCTTCTTGAGTTAAATTTTTATTTTGCTCCTCTAATCGAACACTATTAAATCTCCGTCTTTGAGCATATTTGAATCCTAAAAACAAAACTAAAATGGCAATAGCAATAAAAGGAATAGCCCAGTATATCCAATTTTGATTAAATTGTTTATTTTTGGGGTTTGTGTACAGCTTTTTTTCTAAATTTTTAATATAATTTCTACCTTCTTTATCAATCCAATCATTTGCTACACTTATTAAACTATTATCATAAACAATTACGGCAAGTTCTTCATTGGGAGGTAATTGATCTGGAGATATTATGGTAAAGTTTTCTCGTAAAAAGTCATGATTGTTTAACAAACCTTTCAAAATAATTTCATCAGTGGCATAAATATCTATATTTCTATCATTTTTAAGAGCCTCAACGATTTCTTTTCTATTGCAATAGTCATCCTTAACTTGCCAAGAATATTGTTCTTTAATTTTATTAACAGTAGTAGTTCCCTGAATGGCAGCAATTGTCAGATTGTTTAACGAAGAGAGATCTGGATTCGAGGGATTCAAAACATTGTTTCTAACCAAAAATTTTGTTTTGGTTGTAGAAAAAGGAAAAGAAAATTGTCCTTGCTCTTTTTTTAAATTCTCTGCTCTTTCATTAGTTTTTGTAGCGGAATGACAGCCAATAGCAAGATATACAGTCGCTGGTATTTGTTCTCGCCTAAATCGTTGAGCATAATCTAGTTCAAAAGTTTTAAAATTTTTATCTGGGAGTTGTTCTTTCAAATGCTTTAGTAATTGACCACAAAAAGTTTCTTGGTTTAAACCATCCGTACTGTAACCATCCGTATGACTAATAGGATAAGCATCAGGTAAATATCCAAAGTAAAGTATATTAGGGTCATATTTTGGTGGGGTTCTATTTTTATTTCTTTCCTCGAATTCTTGTTGACAATTTCGAGTTGCCTGCGTAATTCCAGGAGAAACGAGAAACAATACGATCAATAGAGGAGTTATGGTAAGCCAAGACCGAGATTTCAGTTTCATTATCCCAGAAGAAAGTGAATATCGATATTACAATGACAAAATGAACGATAATGATATGGACAGTATCGGGATAGGGAGAACTCTAGTCATTCAAGGGCAGCGATAATATCAATACTTACCTAATTAATCTGAATTATAATTTAGTTATATTACAATTATCGAGTATTTTACCACCAGGTTAGAGAAACATAGCCAAATTTAAGAATTTTATTAAATCCCTACCGACAACCTCCGTTCCCTCTGCTGCAATCACAAACTTAAGCCTGATACTGTGCTGCTCAATTATAATGTCGCAAGAGGTCTAGGGAAGTAACTCAAAGCAAGCACAATGTCTTGGACGGATGAGAGAAAAATCACGACGATCTAGTGTGAGAATACGAGTAATGCCAATTCTTTCAGCAATCGCGACTATGACAGCATCGACAAAATCGAGTTGACTATCAGCGTACTGCTTCAAAATCTGATTGACTCGTTCCAAATCTGTCGCTGTAAGTGCCTCTAGCTGAGTGTTGCTAGCAATCAGATTAGCTAGAAGATGTCCTAATCTTGAAGCAATCAAATAGCAAACTTCAGGAAGAACGACACAGGGAAGCAGCAGAGGCTCATCTATACTTTTTGCAACAGCCAGAACGCGATGATGATTGCGATCGCTTTGATCCGCTAGAGCAAACAGAAAGCTAGTATCAAGTATGAGCGTCATACTGACTTATCTCGATGAAGACTCCAACCATAAATAGAATCAACTTCATGTGCCAGGATCTCTTCATCTCGCTCTGAAACATTTTTTTCTTCTGAAGTTCCCAAACCTGCAACTGCAAGCAAAAAGTTTGCACTAGTTTTGGGGGGCTGTTTTTCAGTTGACTTATAGCGAAGGTAATCAACAAAATTGATGAGTTCAGCGAGGCAATTCTCTGGCAATGTCTTAAATAATCTGCTGCCGATTCGTGCTTAAAGTATCCATTAGCCAATTTCAAAAAGCTACCTAATATATTGTAAACAGATAAGCTCAAGACTAAGATTTCAGTTTCACTTTAATAGCCCCTCCCTGGTTGCTTCTACCACTGGGACGGTATGCAAACCGTAAACCCAATCCACCAGATTGCCGAGATAGATTTGCAGACACACTAGACACATTAAAAGCGTTGCCGCGCCGAGGTAAGCGACAGGTATCTTTAGGGGATCGCGAACGCGGATGATGCCGCGCCAAGCCGTTAGAGCGACCAAAAGGACAGAAAGTGACCAACCATTGATTGTATGCCAATCTAGTACCGCCTGAGCAGCCGGATAGGGTTGGGCTAATGCAGCTTCAAACTCGCCAAAAATGACCGCAAAGAAGACAGCAACGGAGGCGACTACCAAGTTCCACCAACTCACCTCGAACATTCGGTGATTGCGACTCAGATAGCCCACCACATCACAGAAATAAGCAAAAAACACCATCGCAATGACGAAATGAACGATGATGGGATGCAGCGTATCGGGGTAGGGTAGATTTTGGTCATTTAAGGGCAGCGCGAACATTAACATAACATTACCCACCCACTCAACCTGATTGATGATTAGTTAGATTGCAATCAACGACTATTTTACCGTTAAGTCGCTTAGAAATAGCCAAATTTAAGACTTTCCATCTATTTTTATTGATAGCTGATCACCGAAACGCGATCGCCCTCTTTGAGATAAGCTGCCCCTTTAACCACCAAGCGATCGCCCGCCTTCAAGCCATCGATAATTTCAACCCGTTCGTTGGCTAAAATCTTACCCAAGGTTACAGGCACAGCTTTAACTGTCTTGTCCGATTGCAGGCGATAGACAATCGCCTGTCCGTCGCTTTGCGGCAAGATAGCCCCCATCGGTGCTGTTAAACTCGTTGCCGTTTGGGTGACGATTTCTGAACGCAAAAACATTCCTGGTTTTAATCCAGAATTGGCTGGCAAATTTATATCAACAGTTGCTTGACGCGAAGCTTCATCGACAATCGGATTAATTTCTCGCACTTTTCCCGTCAATTTGAGTTTATTGTCCCCATCGGCAGTAATTTCGACTTTTTGCCCCGGACGAATCAAGGAAATCTGAGTTTCTGGGACTTTTAACCTTAATTCCAAGCGTCCGCCTTCTATAATGCGAAACAAAGGGGTATCTGAGGTAGCAGAAGTGGTGTAACCAAGGCGGGCGTTACGTTCAGAAATCTTGCCGCTAACGGGCGCGACGATGCGAGTATCTTTTAATTGGGCTGAAATCACTTGTACTTGCGCTTGAGTTTCGGCTAATTGAGCAGCCGCTTGAGCAATCACTTCAATCCTCGGCCCTGCTTCGAGTTCTGCTAGGCGTTGTTGCGCTTCCCGCAATTTAGCTCGACTTTGGTCTAAGGTAGCGCGTTTGTTGCGCTCGAAGCTGAGAACTTCATCAAGGCGATCGCGGGCGATCGCGCCTTCGGCTTCTAGACTCAGATTGCGCTGTGTCCTCTTTTGAGCCAACTCTAACTCAGATTCGGCTTGGGCAATTTCTTCGCTGCGATAGCCTGCTTTGAGTTCGGCTAATCTGGCTTGGGATTGGGCGACAGTGGCTTGGGCTTGCCTTAAACGGGCTTGCAAGACTGAATCATCTAAAGTTGCCAAAACCTGTCCAGCTTGCACGACATCGCCTTCATCGACAAATACTCGCTGAATTTGCAGTCCGGTAGCTTGCGATAAGACAGCAATCGATTCAAAGGCAGAGACGGTTCCAGTGGCTTTGAGCGTTCGGTTAACCGAAGCAACTTCGACAGTGGCAACAGTGACACTTTGGGCGGGGACTTGAGAATTGACGATTTTAGAGGAGGTGGGTGGTTTTTCGGTTTTGGCGGGAGAAGAGATAAAACGGGTTGCGCCGACACTCAGCAGCACTCCCAATCCGATGCCCAATAACATCCAGCGTCCCCTAGCCATCCAGAAAGGCGATGAAAGCAATCCGCGTTGAGAGGGTTCGGTTTCTAAAAATTTCTTCTCGCCAATGTTCTCTTCGTCCAGACAGGACTCCGCAGGAGGAGGCGTGTCGCTTTGAGCATCTCGAATTAGGGTCATAACTCAGGGCAGGGAGTGGGGAATCGTGCTATTGTGACGAAATGTTAAGAATCATTCTCTTTCACTCTAGCGGAAAACCATCCCTAACGGTTATCCCCACTAAAATTCCTACTAATGTATTATTTAGACAGATACGCGATAAACTTTCATCAGAACAATCGCCTAGCTGCAAGCAGGCTTACCTTCCTTGACCTAAGATAGAGAGGAAGGAGCGACAACTGCATGGCATTCATGGCCATTGCTCAGTTCCAACAGCCTAAAACGGAATTAGAAAAAGTTACCTGTTAAGGAGAGACCTATGCTACACCGCAAGATTTATCAATTCTGTACAGATGGTCGCGAAGTTTGTATTTTCTTGCGGGATCAACAACGTTGGATTGAAAACGCTTGCATTGTCTCGCTCGAAGGGGATCTTGTCACCATTCGTTATGAAACAGAAGAGGATGATGAAGTTAGTTCTTGGGAAGAAATGGTACGCCTAGAAAGTATCGGTGCTGTCAGCCTCAAATTGGCATCGGTATCGCGATTTAATACTGATATTCTTGTGTCTGATGAGTGCCCCGATGCTGAACAAATTTACCCGCGTTCTCCCGACTTAAATCAGGATTAATCAGTAGGGTGGGCAATGCCCACCTAATTATTTTATAAAGCTTTTACGCAAAGGCTCTTTCCTCAATTTCTGCTATGAGTAAGCCATGTCATTCTCTTGAAGAAATTAACAGGCAAAAAACAGAAGATGAAATTTTAGCAAAACGTTGTCGAGAAATTTTTTGGCAAATACATCCTCAATTAATTCAAAACTACTGTAACTGGTTTATTTATATTGAGCCAGAAAGCGGAGATTATTTTCTCGATTCTGATAGAAATGCAGCACGCCAACAAGCAAGAAAAAAATACCCAGCAGCTAAACTCATGGCAATGTGTATCAATGAAACAGGGGCAGTCGGCAAAATTTAATGCAAGGTCATTTTAGTTTTAGAGGAGAGCTTATTTTTGAAATAGATTTGTTGTCTGAAGATGGTCTAATCATTACAGTTAATGCATTACTAGATACTGGATTTACTGGTTGGATTGCTATTAACAGTCAAGATATTGATGATTTAGGATGGATTTTTCTTGAACAAGAAGAGAGACAAACAGCACGAGGTATAGCCAGTTTTAGACTATATGAAGGTACTGTAATATTTGACGGTCAAGAGTTAACGATTCCAGCAGTAGTAGGGGAAGGTATTTCTGATATTCTTATTGGTTTAGCTTGGTTAGAAAATCGGCGGTTAGTCGTGGATAAAAAGCTCGGATTGCTGACGTTAAGCGAGGATTAAAATATGAGCAAAAACTACGGCAATACCGCTTTACCCCCTTTTCAATGTTTTATGGGACAGTGGGAAGGATTGTGTCAAACCTTTGACGCGCAAGGTAACTATTTAGAAGCTTCTGCGGTTCACCTTGATGTCTACTGGGTTGCGGCTGATATTTGGCACTTTCACGAACAAGTTGACAACCTTTACAACTACGGCGAAGCGGTTTTCGATCTCGATCTGCAAGTCACTGGAAAAAGCTGCTTTGGACAAAATGAATTTGTCGCCATTACAGGTACAGAATTAACCCCTTACAATTACGTTTTTACCATCGAAAGTAACGTGACGCGATCGCTTGTTTACAACAATCATTACTTTCTCAACCCCAACCAACGCCGCGTTATCACTCACAAGCTACAAAACGACAAAACCCACATCTTTCAAATTCAAGATTTCAGCCGAGTAATCTAATGTATAATCAAAATCGAAAATTAATCTTTGACTCCCATGCCCTACAGCCAATTCACCACTGTTAGCAAAGTCAAAGAAGCTTTCAATTTATCTACGGTAGAAGGCGAGCGCTTTTTGCCAGAGATTGCTCCCCTTATTCCGGCTGAGACTTTGCAGAACTTCCTCGCTGAAAGTCTACCCGTAGCCATCGCAACTGGGAGTGAAAAAGCTCGTTCCGAAGGCGTTATTTATCCGGTTCTCTTGGAAGTACGACGACTCCTTGAGCGTCAGATCAGCCTATTCTCTGGCGAAGATTTTACCGTCGATGAAAGTGTTGGACTCAATGGTGTCTGTGACTTTCTCCTCAGTCGTTCCCCCGAACAGATTGATATTGAAGCACCTGCCGTCATTATCATCGAAGCGAAAAAGGCTGACCTCAAATCAGGTTTAGGTCAGTGTATTGCTGAGATGGTCGCTGCTCAACGCTTCAATGAAAGTAAAAACAAGCCCATCACGACTATTTACGGAAGCGTCAGCAGTGGGACACAATGGCGATTCCTTAAACTTGACGCACAGACTGTAACGATTGACCTGTCTGACTACCCACTTCCTCCTGTAGAGCAAATTCTAGGATTTTTGGCCTGGATGGCTCAAGCGAGTTAGCTAGATGGCTGATCTATCATTTCTAGTGTCCTACTTCCTATGAACACTCGCCCTGGTAAAGTCTATCTTGTTGGTGCGGGATTAGGCAATATAGCCTATTTTACAGTACGAGGAAAGCAATTACTCTCGCAAGCCGAGGTATTAATTTATGATGCGTTGGTAGACACTGAATTACTTGATTTAGTCCCCCAAAATTGCCTTAAACTCGATGTCGGAAAGCGAGGAGGTTTGCCCAGTACCCCACAAGAAACCATCAACCAATTTCTCGTCACTTACTGTTTGCAAAGAAAGCAAGTCGTCAGGCTAAAAAGTGGCGATCCTTTGATTTTTGGTCGAGCAAATCCAGAAATTCAGGCATTAAAAGCTAAAAATTGCGCTTTTGAGCTAGTACCGGGCATTTCCTCCGCAATCGCGGCTCCTTTATTAGCTGGCATTCCCCTAACCGATAAAGATTTGAGTCGCTGTTTTGCCGTTCTCAGCGCCCACGAACCAGCATTACTCGATTGGTCAGCTTTAGCCAGAATTGACACCCTAGTTATTCTCATGGGCGGTAAAAACCTACCTGAGATTGTACGGCAATTGCAAGCCAACGGGCGATCGCTTGACGAAAGCGTTGCCATCATCCGCCAAGCAGGGCATCCTCAGCAACAGGTATGGGTGGGGACATTAGCTGATATTGTGGATCGAGTAGCGGGAATTTCCCTCTCGCCTGCCGTCATTATTATCGGCGCAGTTGTCAACCTCAGAACTATGTCTGATCCCCTTCCTTTGTCGGAAAAAACCGTTCTAATCACCCGTGCGGCGGAACAATCGAGTCAATTTACTCAACTACTGCAACAGCAAGGGGCAACCGTCATAGAAATGCCCGCCCTAGAAATTTGTCCGCCGTCGAGTTGGGCAGCATTAGATGATGCAATTGAGGAAATATCGCGTTTTGATTGGTTAATTTTAACGTCTGCCAATGGGGTTGAATACTTCTTCCGTCGGTTAGTCACTTTGGGTAAAGATGCTCGTGCTTTAGCAGGGGTGAAAATTGCCGTCGTGGGCAAAAAAACAGAAGCATTGCTCAGAAAATATGGACTGCGAGCCGATTTTGTGCCGCCCGTTTTTGTGGCAGACTCATTAGTCACACATTTTCCAGAATCTTTAACGCATAAAAACATCCTTTTTCCCAGAGTGGAAACCGGAGGGCGAGATACTTTAGTTAAAGAATTGACCGCTAAAGGCGCAAAAGTTAGTGAAGTTTCTGCCTATCAGTCGGTTTGTCCTGATCGCATTTTACCGGAAGTTTGGGAAGCGCTCACACAGGGCAAAGTTGATGTTGTTACCTTCGCGAGTTCCAAGACGGTACAAAATTTCGCTCATTTAATGCAACAAGCTCTAAAAAACTCTCCCGATCTATCATTACCTAAAATTTTAGAAAAAGTTTGTCTTGCTTCGATTGGCCCACAAACCTCTAAAACTTGTCAAGAAATATTCGGACGAGTCGATTTAGAAGCGGCAGAATTTACGCTAGAAGGTTTGACCAATGCTTTGGTATTGAAGGCACAGTTGTTGCGGTAATTGTTGCAAAACGCGCTCAAAAGGAGCGAGATCGTCGAGTCCCTGCGCTAAAATCAAAGCACCCTGAATCGCGATCGCTCCATCTTCCCCTCGTTGCCTGGCCTGATGCTCCTCTAATCCTGCCTCAATCAGTACCTTAGCCATCTCCGAGATCCACTCCCCCAGTAAAGCTTTTACTTTGTCATGAAAAATATCTCGCGCTGACCCCATCAGCAAGATAGCAAACAGACAGGGCTGTTGTCCGCCTTCATAAAGTTCGCTAATGGACTGACACATCCTCTGCAAGCGGGTTAAAGCATTTCCTTGACTGTGCAGTGCGCCTAAAATATGTTGCCCTAACCACTGTTCGAGATAATCCAACACCGCCGCTACCATCTCATCTTTACCGCCTGGAAAATGGTGATAGAGGCTAGCCTTTCCTAGTCCCGTTGCTTGAGAAATCTTGGCAAGAGTCGCCCCATCGTAGCCATACTGCCGAAACAGTTGCAGCAGGCAGGGAATGTATTTATCCTTCGCCATGAGCAGAAATTTTTATTTGACTACTTGACATTATACCGAACAATCGGTACAGTATATTATACCGAACGAACGGTACAAACTTTTACACACCATCAAGGATAACAATATGATTAAACTTTACGGTCACGAACTTTCTGGTAATAGCTACAAAGCCAAGCTTTTACTTTCTTTGTTAAGCATCGAACATGAGTGGATTCAGGTCGATTTGCTCAAAGGCGAACACAAATCCCCTGAGTTCCTTAAAATCAATCCATTCGGTCAAGTTCCTGTCTTAATAGATGGCGATACCGTCTTAGCAGACGCGCAGTCCATTTTAGTTTACCTAGCTCGCCGTTATGGGGGCGAACAGTGGCTTCCCTTAGAGGCACTCTCTCTCGCTCAGGTGGTGCGATGGCTGTCCACGACTGCCGGAGAGGTGCGACAGGGCCCAGAAAATGCCCGTCTCTACTACTTATTCAACGCTACTAGCATCAACATCGACCGAGCCAAGCAGAAGGCTGAATTTATCCTCACCCAACTCGACAAGCATTTGAGTAACCGACAATGGTTAGAATTCGAGCGTCCGACCATTGCTGATATCGCCGTTTTCCCGTACATTGCCCTTGCTCCTGATGGCAAGATCGATTTATTTCCCTATCCTCATGTTTTAGCTTGGATTGATCGCGTCAAGCAATTACCTGGTTATATTCCGATGGCAGGACTTTAATCTTTTTGTCCTCTTATTATACCGAGCGTTATCTCTATGCCACGCAAATTTACCCAAATCGCTTTTACCCCAGCCGTGAAAGCGGCCCAGGAACAACGAGGGTCGCGGGAAACCTACGCCCGATTCGAGCAAAACGGGCCAGAAAACGATAGCATTACGCCAGAAATTGCCGAATTTATCGCCCAAATGGACGGATTGTACTTGGGAACGGTCAGTTCTAATGGCTATCCTTACATTCAATTTCGCGGAGGACAGCCAGGATTTCTCAAAGCACTTGATAGTAAAACCCTGGGGTTTGCCGACTTTCAGGGAAATGTCCAGTATGTCACGGTGGGCAATCTCAGTGAAAACGACAAAGCTTTCTTGTTTTTGATGGATTACCGCCATCGCAAGCGGCTGAAAATTTGGGGACACGCCAGATATATTGAGGGAGATGAAGCTTTACTTGAGCAACTGAAAGTTCCCGATTATCCAGCCATCAGTGAACGGGTAATTTTGTTTGAGGTGGAAGCTTGGAACTGGAACTGTCCCCAACATATTCCCCTGCGCTATTCTGAGCAGGAAGTTGAGACACTGCAAGCTAGAATTGCTCAATTAGAGCAACAGCTTGCCCTAAAAAATGCTTAGGTACTCGAATGATGGAAAGTAGACCCCCTTTACCTCCCTTTATCTTAGAAACAGCACTCGCCAAAGTTCAAGCGGCGGAAGATGCTTGGAATACTCGCAATCCCGAAAAAGTCTCGCTAGCTTATACAGAAGACTCTGTCTGGCGAAATCGTGCCGAGTTCTTTAGCGGACGCGACAAAATACGGGAATTTTTGACCCGGAAATGGAATAGCGAACTGGACTATCGTTTGAAAAAAGAGTTGTGGAGTTTTACAAATAACCGCATCTCCGTCAAATTTGAATACGAGTATCACACCGATTCAGGACAGTGGTATCGTGCCTATGGTAACGAACAGTGGGAGTTTGCAGAGAACGGACTGATGCGACGGCGCGAAGCAAGTATTAACGATGTTCCTATCCTGGAGTCTGAGCGCAAGTTCCGTTGAGAACGCAACCTTCTTCTCGTTTAGTGAATAGTTAACAGTTACTATTCACTAATCCCTAGCCTCTAGTTCCTAACTCACGCATCCTCGATTGCGCTGGCTCAAAATCGGGTTGAATGGCTAAGGCTTGGCGGTAAGACGCGATCGCATCTTCTGGTTTGCCTAGACTTTCTAAGGTGCTGCCGCGATTGTACCAAGCTTGGTAGTAATTAGGTTGCAAGGCGATCGTTTTATCCCAACAAGCGAGGGCGGCTTGCCACTGTTGCAAGTTATAGTAAACATTGCCCTTAGCATTCCACGTTTGGAAGTCATCAGGATCGAGTTCCAAAGCATGGTCGAAACTGGTGAGAGCTTCCTCCAATCGGCCTAGCTGTCCGAGGGCACTACCTCGGTTGTGCCAAGCTTGCGTCATGGTAGGATTTAAGTCTAATGCCTTGTCCCAACTCGCGATCGCGCCTTCTAGATCCCCTAAATTCGCTTGCTGTAATCCCCGCTCGAACCAATCTTCAACCGACTCTGGCGTGCTTTGGGCATCGACTTGGCCTTGAGAGGCTTGAAATTGAGCAATGAGAGACTCAATAATAATTTGAGGATCGACCGAATCTAGTCCCAACTGTTGCGCTAATTGTTCGGCAAGTTGAGAGTCTTGTTGTAATTTGGCTGAAAGCTCCTCAATGGTCAGGTTTTCAACCGTTTCCGGTGATGGCGGCTCACTCCTCATCACTCCATCAGCCGGCAACCAGGGTTTCTCGGTTGGGGAGAGGATTTCTTCGGTCGTGGCGGTGGTGACTTCGACATCAGGCCCTTCAAACTCCCAAACGGCAGCACCTGCCTCTCTGGTATAAAGTTGCCGTCCAATGTGGTAAGAAACCTCGCCCAAGGCTTCTGTTTGAGCAAAAGACTGGGCCAGTTCCCCCAAGCGCATCATGCGTGCTGCTAATTGTAGGTTGGGTGCTGGGGATGCCAGCACTTTTTCACCAAAACGTTCTAACCAAGCGACCCAAAGTTTGGGCTTGCCTCGCTCTCCCAATTGCTCAAAATACTTAACGATGCGCCCTTCGTGCCAGCCATGTGCCACGCCGTCGAGTAACTGACTAAATAAAAATTCATAATCTGTATCGCTTAGAGGACGGGTACTTTCGTCTTCCTCGCCTCGACCGGAACGACGAGCAGTCGTCCCTCCCAAAAGTTGCCCCCAAAAACGCTTTATCCACTGCCAAACGCGCTGTAATAAACCCATTGTTGTTATCTCTTGTGTTCCCTGCGTAGGACGATTAAACTCGAATACCCTATCGCATTTCCTCATTTTAGGACATTGTTTAGTTGTGTGGGCAAGATGCCACGAGCGAAACGCCCTGACTACGAAGCCAGAGGAAAATCGAATGTATACTCGAACTTAAGTTTACTTGCTCCTAGTTTTGTTGATGACGGTAGATTCTTTTAAAAAAACTTTAAAACTCCCACCCAAAGAGATCTTGCCGAATATAATGGCTGGTTTGATAGCTGGCGTGGTGGCTCTCCCTTACTGCGTATCTTATGCTTCGCTCATTTTCGCTGGAGAACTTTCTAATTACCTATCCATCGGCATTGGCAGTGCTTTAGTCTGTACGATTGTCAGTTCAGTCATTACGGCTTTTGGCAGTTCCTTTGCTTTTGCTGTTATCGGGCCAGACCCTAATTCTTCGGTCATTTTGCTTAATCACGGCGGCGATCGCGACTAAGCTCAATTCTGCTGACCTAGCGCCCCAAATGTTCCCCACCGCTTGGGCTGCTGTCGTTCTCAGTGCCATTATCACCGGATTATTTCTGTTTATTTTGGGTAAATTGCGTCTCGCTCGCTGGGTTCGCTTTATACCCTATCCGGTCATTGGCGGCTTCTTAGCCGGTAGTGGCTGGCTGCTGGTGCGCGGTTCGTTCAAAGTGATGGTAGGCGTACCACTGAGTTGGCAAGAACTTCCTCGCCTCCTCCAGTTCGAGGCATTTTCTCACTGGTTGGTGGGTCTTTGTTTTGCGCTGGTGCTTTTGATCGTCCTCAAACGCTACAAACATTTTGCCCTCCTTCCTGGCCTCGTCTTTGGAACTTCAGCCCTTTTTCTGTTGGGATTGCGACTGGTCAGCCTTTCTGTTTCAGAAGCCTCTGCCCGACAATGGCTGTTTACGCCGTTTCCCAGCGACCAACTGACCAAAATTTGGGATGTTTCTGTTTTTTCTGATGTCAACTGGCCAGTACTCCTGTCACAAAGCGGCAATTTTATCGTTTTGATGTTGGTGGCTGTTATTACGATTCTTCTCAATGCCAGCAGTCTAGAGATTGCCACCCAAACGGATGTTAATTTAGATCGCGAATTGCAAGTTTGTGGCCTGGCTGATTTTTTGGCGGGATGTTCTGGGGGGATGGTCGGGATTATCTCATTTAAGTTCCGTGATTTGGGTCAATCATTTCGATGATGCTTTCTGTTATCAATCACCTTCCTCACCAAAGCTGCTAAGCGTTCGGCGCTGTCTGCCACTGCCAGCGTTGCTGTATGGGCAGCCATCTGCTGCAAAGTTGACGGGGAGTTGAGCAAGGCTAAAACCTGCTGCTGTAACTGTCCTGCCGTCAATTCTTCCTGTCGATACAAATAAGCCGCCCCAGCCTCGGCAAACACTTTGGCATTGTAAGCTTGGTGGTCTTCGGCGGCAAAAGGATAGGGAATCAAAATCGAAGGTGTGCTAGTAATCGCCAGTTCGGTCAAGGTTCCTGCCCCTGAACGACTAATAGCCAGACTCGCCCGTTGTAACAATCCTGCCATATTGTCATAAAAAGGCAAAGAAATGTAATGAGGGTGCTGTAAACTACTGGCTTCTGGGTCATTTTCTCCCGTTAGATGCACGATATAAACCCCCGCTTCCAACCAGACGGCCGCACACTCGCGTACGAGGCGATTGATGGCAACTGCTCCCTGCGACCCACCTACCACGACAATTAAAGGGACTCCTTCGGCAATGGGTAAAGCGAGGGGCTGAGGGGTGTAAAATTGCGATCGCACGGGGGTACTCACCCAAACCGTCGGGATATCGGGTAAATACTGCGCCGTTCCCGCAAAACCAATGGCCACCGCCTCACACCATCGACTAAACCAGCGCGTCACCTTACCGGGTAGATAATTGGATTCGTGGAGAATAGCAGGAATCTTTTGCAGTCTGGCCGCGACAATGGCCGGGCCGGCAATATAGCCGCCAGTGGTCAACACGAGATCGAACTGCTCTTGCTGCAATAGCTGTTTAACCTGCCAGACCGAAGCCCCCAAACCTGCTAGAACTTTCATCGCTTGAATAGGTGATCGCGTTTGCAAGCCTTCGACAGGTACACTATGTAAAGGATAGCGATCGCCAATAAGGGTCTGTTCTAGACGGTTGGGAACTCCCAGCCATTCGATATGATAGTCGCTGAGTTTTTCAGCCAAAGCTAGGGCAGGAAACAGATGCCCTCCTGTTCCACTCGCAGCAATTAAAAGGCGAACCATGTTGGATTTTAGATAGAATAAGTGATTACTGCTAACTATTAACTATTAACTATTAACTGTTAACTATTAACTAATATGACACCGAATCGCTGGTTTATTTCTTTGCTTCTCGGTCTAGGGTTGAGTGCTAGCGTTTCTGCTGCCCTACAAGCTGCCAGTCCTGAGACTGCCCCTGCCGACTTAAAAACCCTCATCACGCAAATCGAGGCGGCGGCTAATCGCCATGACTTAGAACAGGTGATGTCCTTTCACAGTCCAGCATTTACCAGTACAGATGGACTAACTACCCAAGTTCTGTCCCAATCTCTGCCGAAACTGTGGCAGCGTTACCCCAATTTAGCTTACACCACGCAACTGCAAGCCTGGGAACAACAAGGCGAGGAATGGATTGCCGATACCGCTACCCAAGTCAAAGGAACTAGTAACGAAGGCGGGCGAGTCATCCAACTAGAATCTACCCTCAAGTCTCGCCAAACTTTCAAAAATGGTAAGCTCATTGCCCAAACTATTGTTGATGAACAAACTCGATTGACAACCGGACAAAATCCACCTCAAGTTGAGGTGAACTTGCCTAATACTGTTCGCGTCGGCCAAGAGTTTGATTTTGATGTCATTGTCACTGAACCGCTAGGCAACGATCTCCTCGCCGGAACTGCTATTGGCGAAAACACGCGAGGCGATGGCTACCTCGCGCCCGGAACCCTTGAACTGCAACTTCTGCAAGCTGGGGGACTCTTTAAACGAGTTAAGGCTCCCGAAAAGCCCGGAGATCGTTGGTTTTCAGCTATTTTAGTGCGTAATGAAGGTATTGTTTTAATAACCAAGCGCGTTCGCTTTATCGAATAGCATCGCCAATGGTACTCCGCCTTTTCAAGGCGGAGCCTGCGTTGACTTCATGAAAAGAGACGCGATATATCACGTCTCTCCTCCAATCAGATGTGTTTTTCGAGCGTGTTGGCGAGCGTGGTTTTGGGGACAGCCCCAACGACCATATCTACTCTCTGTCCTCCCTTAAAAATCATTAAGGTAGGAATGCTGCGGATTCCGTATTGACTGGCTGTGTTAGGGTTTTCGTCTGTATTCAGTTTGACCACTTTAACTTGGCCCGAAAACTGTTCAGCGATTTC
>JBGTNM010000285.1:0-2854 GCA_041743025.1 Microcystaceae cyanobacterium | reverse complement strand
CTTTATACTGCTGTAGTGTGGTCTATCAGTCTTAAACGTCAGATTCGTATTTGTTATTTACTGAATAGTGCAGGTTCTGAGTCCAGCTATGCTGTCTTGTTCTGCACCGACCTTAATCTTGACCCTTACTCCATCTATCTTTACTACAAAGCTCGCTTTCAAATTGAGTTTGTTTTTCGTGACAGCAAACAATTTACTGGACTAGCTGACTGTCAAGCTCGCGATTTAACCAAACTTGACTTTCATTTTAATAGCGCACTCACTGCTCTAAACCTTGCCAAATTAGATGCTGTTGGACAGCATGATTCTGATTCTGATTTTGTCTTTTCGATGGCAAGTTATAAAAGGCGCGGGCTTAATTACCACCTGCTAGAACGATTTATTGACAAGTTAGATTTAGAGCCTACTTTAATTAAATCCCATCCTAATTACCCAAACCTTTGTAATTACGGAGCTATTGCTGCTTAATTTTGTCCGAACCATTGTGAAGATAGTATTTCAAATATTTTAAATAAATTCACAAAAAAAGTTTGGCTTTTTGCATAACTGAAGAAACAAGCTCGATTAAATAACAGATACATTTCAAGAGGAAATAATAATGTCCAATCGCTTATTAAATGCTGGTATTTGTACTTTTCTTGGATTAACTAGTAGCCTTATAGTAGGAAGTGATTTTGTCGAGGAAAAATATTTATCAGGAGCTGCAAAAGCTGGATTTATAGGAACTGTCGCAACAATTATTAAAAGTGATAAAGAACAACAAGCCAAACTAGATAAAAAATATTCAACAGCTATTAAAGGACAAGAATATCTTTACGAGCAATTCAATGACTTCAAGCAGGTAGCACAAAAAAATATTGAAAAACTCGAAATTTCATATCAACAACAAATTGATAATCTAGCCCAACAATTGTCTGCTCTACAAGCAGAAAATGCTGAAAATAAACTCGATATACGAGCTTTAAGTTTGCTATGTAATCGAAAATTTAAAGCATTGAGAACAGAACTAGACCAATTCAAAGTAGACAGCGATCGCGATCGGCAGCAAATACAGCTAAAAATGCAGTCTATGGGAGATAAATTAAATCATCGAGTCGCCAAAATAGATGCAGCTATACAGCAAAAAGGAGCTGAAATTTGCGATTGTTCCGCAAAAAAAAAGCCAACTAAATCTACAATTGACAAACCTCAGCTAGTCCAAAAAGTTACTAATCTTCCTTCTCTTCGTCCCCCAAAAACTTTTATCTTAATCGATCAAGCTAATTTCTATCATGCTTGCCAAAAATTGGGTATTGAGCCTGACTATAGAGCGTTGATGTTGCAATTAATGCCAGAAGAGGGAAAGTTTGAAATGAGGATTTATCTTGGCGTTTACGATCGACCCAGTAAACAGCAAAAAACTTTAATTCAGGAGCTTGAAAATTTAAACTACCAAGTTTTTACTCTACCCATAGATCGGAGAAATGATGGAACTCAAAAAGTAGTAGGAGATGATGTTAAGCTGACCAGCGATCTAGTAGAAATGGTTTCTACCAAAGAAATTACTTCTCAAGATAAAATTGTCTTGGTAACAGGTGATGGAGATTACTTTCCCGCACTGGAAAAAGTCAAACAAAGAGATATCGATACAACCTTAGTTGCTCGTTATCCCAGTCGTCGCTTAAATGGTTTTGTAAGTTGTTATCTGTATCTCGATTTAATCAAATACGACATTAGTAAGCATCAAAAACTGTATGTTGCTTAACTAAAGTTACTAATTAACAGGTAGGTTGTACTATTTACGATCTACCCTTTTTAATATTTAGACTGAATTGTTGCTAATAAAAAGCAATCGTGTTTTTCATATTTAATAATTCAAATTAATTGCATAAGACGAAGAAAACAACTCGATTAAATAACAACTAAATCGAATACACTCTTCAAAAATTATGCTTACAAAAATTTGGTATTCTGAAGATAGCAAAATTTATGAAAACTGTGCTGTTTTCTATAAAGTAAAAGAAGAATTTGGCGGTTTATCTAATATGAGTGGTGGTTATTCTCTAAAAATTAATGGGGAAACTATTTATTCTTCTGAAGCTCTATATCAAGCTTGTCGTTTCCCTCACGAACCAACTTGGCAAAAAGAAATTATCAGCCAGCGTAGCCCTATGGCTGCCAAAATGAAAGCTAAGAAAGATAACCGACGTAAAGATTATTCTCGTAGTGATTGGCAAGATATTCGCCTAGATTTAATGAGATGGGTACTAAGAGTTAAACTTGCTCATCATTACAATGCCATAAGTGAAATACTTCTAGCTACAGGCGATCGCCCAATTGTGGAAAAATCCCGTAAAGATCGCTTTTGGGGTGCGGTAGAAGACAAAGAAGGCATTTTGCATGGATGCAATCAATTGGGTCAATTGTTAATGGAATTGCGATCGCTAGTTAAAACTAAATCTAGTAAAGAGTTAACCAAAGTCGAACCTTTGGATATTCACGATTTTTTATTACTGAATATACCGATTTCCACTATAAAGGTAGTAGTTGCTCGATTCTAGGGTTTTTTGTGCGGGTAAGTTAACGGTACTTAAACAATTAGTAAAAGCAAAATAAGATATACTGCTTTTGATAGTTAAGTTTCACGTTCTTATTTTAGGCGATCGCCATCATGAAAGAAACTACTTCCGCAGCTATGCCTCCCTGCTTCGATAGATGGTGTAAAAAGTTTGATGATTTATTTAGAACTAAAGCCCAAAAAAGGGAGTTTAGAAACTATGTAGGAGGATTATTGGGAGAAAGTGAGAGAAAAAATGTGTCTCAGATGGCTAGAGATGCGGTAGAAGTCACATATCACAAATTACACCATTTTTTA
>JBGTNM010000284.1:0-2428 GCA_041743025.1 Microcystaceae cyanobacterium | reverse complement strand
GGCTTGACGTAATCTTTTTCTCAGTTCTTCCCAACTTTCTTTTACTTGTACCGAAGTTACACCTACCATCGCTTAAAAAGAGCTAAACTGCTTTCTTTAGTCTAGTTTATCTGTCATGTATTTAATTTAAATTGGTATTAGATATAGAAATATAGTAAATCAAGGATACATAGAAATGAGTGAAGACAAAGTGTCCAATATTTTGACTTTGACAGAAATTTACGAAAAGCTTGCTAAGAAAAAAGATTATAAAAGCGCTTTGCCAATTGCAAGAAAGCTAGTAGAAACTCGTGGTCATACAAAAGACTGGATGGCTCAGGCAAAGTGCGAATCTTTGCTTGGTTATTTTCCAGAGGCAATAAAATCTTATTCAGCAATAGTAAATAATGACGATAGAAACTCTGTCGCTTGGACTAAATTAGGTGGATTATTAAGTATACTTGCAAAGTATGATGAAGCTTTAGGTTGTCTAAGCTGTGCATCGAAATTAGAGCCTGGTAGTTTTGAAACACATATCAATATAGCCACAGTTCTTACTAATATTGGAAGGCATGAAGAATCTTTAGATATTATTGATCAAATAATCCAAATCAAGCCAGATTTTGCCATGGTTTGGTTACATAGAGGATTAGTGTTAAAAACTCTTAGCAGATATCATGATGCTTTATTCTCTTTTGAACAGGCGTTACTAATTGAACCAAATCACGAAAATACTTTGTTGAATAAAGGTCTTGTATTATCAAGCCTTAAACGTAATAAAGAAGCACTAACTAATTATAATTTAGCTTTGAAACTAAATTCAAGCAACTCTCTAAGCTGGTTAGCAAAAGGATTAGCTTTAAGAGCCACTTCTAATTATCAAGAAGCATTATTATCTTTTAATAAGTCGATAGAACTTAATAGTATTAATTCTGATGCTTGGCTGGCTAAAGGAGTTGTATTGTGTGAATTAGAATATTACTCTGAAGCATTAACTTGTTTTGAAAAGGTTACGAAAACAGGAAATAAAAACCATGACAAATTAATTTATAGTGCTGTAGCGTTATTAGCATTGAGAAATTGGAAAGATAGATTTAAAGTACTAAATTTAGCATTTGAAAGCTTATCTTCTATTAAAGAATTAGATCGCCAAATAACGATCAAAATAGTTTGTAACTTATTTTGTAGCTTAAGTAACCAATCTGAATGGCGATCTCCAATACAAGCATTAATCGATGTTTATGACAAATTTTGTCTTTCCCATCACTTGAATAGTGGGCTAACAAAAAGTATTTCCAAGTTGGTCTCATCAATATTCAGCTTAGAGAAAGTTAAAGGTTGGAGAGATATTTGGCAGGAAAATACAATCAATCGTCCTGAATTCCAAGCTTTACCTGGTTTGCTAGATATTGCCGTAGATTACCGTGAGAAAAAAGGAAGTCCTTTAATTTACCTCGAATATTCTAACGAAAAGGTAAATCTATTTAAATCTCTTTTGGGAGTTGAGAAATCACTGAAGCCTTTAAATAAATCAAAATTATTATTTAATGCTGGCTTAATCGCTTTAAGCGGATATAAACTCCTGGGGAGAGGGTTTGTTTATTTTTTTGGTGAAAAACCCAAATACGTTCCTCGTAAAGAAAATATGCCAGATGAATTTCTTATATTAATCGAGGACTATCTACCAGATAAGGAGTTTTTAGTTATACCTTCCAATCATGAGTCAACTTTACTGTTGGAGTTTGATGAAATAGGAATCGAAGTTTCGTTGCCATTATCGGAAAATGAGTATGAAAAAGAATTAGAAAAACGAATTAGTCTGTTAGTACAGAATAGATTTAATAAAGATGAAACAAATGAACTTCGACAAATGATATTCGCATTACGTGCAAAGACTCTAAACCTGATAAATGGTCAGCCAGAAAATTCATCTATTTTACAAGACTTATTGGAAGAAGTGTTTTTTGAAAACTTAGAATTCTTTGGAAGTTTTTTATACAAAGCAGACAGAATAAACTAAGAATTTCATCTAGATATTGGCGATGGGGAGTGATCAAAAAATAGAGTTAGGCTAGGCTCAAACCCACGATCTTTCGTTGAAAAAAGCTGGTTGACACAGAATTTTGATCCGTCCTTCGATATAATTTTCACGCTCAATAGTCACATTTTTTATTCTCAGTATAAAATCACAACAACTCAACTAAAACTATCAGTTGAATTGAAAAACGATTAGGGGCAATTTCTCTTAATTCTAATCTCAGAGTATTGTATTCGTAAATACTAATAAATTTCCTTCTAGAATTCAGGAGGTAACCGTTCATTCCCCCTTCAAAAAAGCAAGGGAAATATCGGACTACCGCGAGCGCGATAGTCCCATTAATTAACTGCTAACAGGAAAAGGTGGTGGAGAAAGACCTCGTCTGGCTAACGCTAAAATCTCCGCGATATA
>JBGTNM010000283.1:0-4849 GCA_041743025.1 Microcystaceae cyanobacterium | reverse complement strand
GTTGTGAACCTTCTTTAGCTTGCCACGCACTGAATACTTTTTTTCTTAAATCAAGAGAATATACTGTTGGCATACTTAATCATTTTTTGTTGCTTTTCTATTTTACAATGCATGTAGCTTAATAGATCTCAATTTGCTGTAGTATCAAAAAAGGGGATATTATTGGTCAGACGAAATTTATTGCATCTCTCTTTGAAATGGCTGTCTAAAAAGTGGAAAAGTTAGAGCTTTTCGGTTTCTAAAAAGTTTTTGTAACAGAACCCACATTTAGCGGAAATTTTGGGTAATTCTCTATTATCTCCTATTTCTCTCTCTTCATCTAACTGCTCAGAAAAAATGCTCCTATCGAGAAGAAAAATTCCTTATGGAGTGTTACCCTCGATTGAACCACGCCCGTTTACCCTGGGTCGTCAGCCCGTTAGCCCAGGAACTTTATGTTCAATAACAATCATGAATCCACTGAGTTTTCCCTCTGGTGCTTGAAATTGTTGTAATGTTCTAATCCTCTGATTTTCACTAATCAAGTTGATAGTTTCTGTTGCTAATGGAGAACCGTTTATTTTTTCTGATACGCTAATAATGATCAGATTATCATCATGCTCCTCGACGAGCATTAGAAAGTTAGAATAAGGATGATCAGGACTTTCAAAAAGTACCGTACCATTCTTGATAATGGTGCCGAAAAAATTTAGTTTGACAATTTTGCCATTAGGATATTGATGCTGATTGGTTTGTACCCAATGATTGTCAATAATCTTTTGGTTTAAAATTGAGGTAAATCTTTCGACTACATTGCCCTCTTGATCTAGACGCGTCCACTGACCTTCCCAAGTACCCACAAATTTTGGTAAAACTTTAAAGTTTTCTAGCTGGATTTGCTCATTTTTGTTGGAACTAATGAAATTCATAAATGCTTTATCCTTATTATATCTTGTGCCATAACTATTTTTGATTTTTAAGGGTTTTTCTCTGAAAGTTTTTTAACTTTTGGATGCTAATAACTTCTAATATTTTTTCTTCTGCAAGTTGTTTTTGTTTGCTTGATTGGATAACTCTTTCCGCGATCATATCCAGAGTGATATGTGGTTGTTTAATAATAGTGTGTAAAATTGTTTCAAAATTATCCATCCAGGTTCCCATAGTGGAGGAACTATAGATATCTGAGTTGTAATTACATTTCAATGAGAGTTGATCGTCGATTTCAGCCATATTCCAAGTGAGTTCCCGCCGAGCAATGCCAGTATCATTTGTAAATCCTTTAGCTTCCAGTCCCAAAAACTTGAACTCCCCACCAAATTTATCCATACCTAATAATACTGTAATTAAGGGTGTTCGGCTAGGATCTCGCTTAATATTTAGCTTCTTAAGCAACCGACTAAAAAGATAATTTTGATGCTCGTAACCATTTAAAAGCACTTCTCTAACAGAAGCAAGATAATCACTAAACTTTTGATTTTTGACTGAAAATTTCAATGGTAATATATTGGCACAATAACCAACAAGGTTTTCCTCTCCTAGATAAGATTGTCCAGCAACAGGAACACCAATAACTAGGTCTTTTTGACCGGACAACTGATGTAACAATAGACTAAATCCAGCAAGTAAGGTCATAAACAAAGTACATCCATGCTGATTACTCAGGTTTTTTAGCTCATGATAACAAGATGGGTCGATAGTCATAGATTTTACAACGCCAACGTAGGTTTGTACAGGAGGTCGGGGATAATCTGTAGGCAACTCTAAAACGGGAATTGAATCAGCAAATTGCCCTAGCCAATAAGATTCATTTTCTGCCATTTTAGGCTCCTGGCTTGGCTGTTCCAGGCAGTTGATATATTCCCTAAATTGCCTAAATTCCTCAAGTTGGTAGGAAACACCCTGACATTCTGCCAAATATAGGCTCCCTAACTCCTTAAAAATTACGTCAATTGACCAACCATCAATAATAATGTGATGAGCCGTCAGTACCAATAGATGCAGTTTTTCCTCTAGTTTGAGAATATGAAAGCGCAACAGAGGTCCAAGGTTGAGGTTGAAAGGTTGATGTATTTCTTTGACTATCCAAGCTTGTACTGCTTCCCTTGCTGCGCTTGAGAAGTCAATTAAAGAAACGTCTATTTTCAGAGAGGGTAAGATTTGCTGAAAATCCCCTTGGCCGCTAATAATAGTTCGTAAAGCCTCATGGCGATTCACAACTTTTTGGACTGCTCGATACATTGCCTCTAAGTCAAGAAAACCCTGTAATTGCAGACTAACAGATTCGTTGTAGGCAATTGAACCCTCCTCTCCCATCTGCGCCAAAACCCAAAGCTGTTTTTGAGCTTCAGTCAAGGGTACTTTATCTGCCGCTTCAGCGACAATCACCGCCTGTTGAGCTAAAACGCCTACCGTTTCTGAGGGTGGGGGAATCGTCACCACTTCTCTAAATCCGCTCTCCTGTAAGAGTTTTTGCCATTGAGACGCAGAAAGCAAGGGATAAGAGGGACGCAAAGGATCGTTAGCAAACCGCCACCAACCTTCGGTTAATCCAAATGTCAAATCTAACCAATACTGGTGATCTGTTGTTTCCATCAGCACTAGCAATCCTCTGGGAGCCAATAACTGTAATATATGCTTTAATGTCTGACGTAAATCTCTAGTAGCGTGGAGTACATTAGCCGCCACAATGATGTCGTAGTGATGAGAAGCAAAACCTTGAGGATCAGGATCTTCTTCGATGTTTAAAACCTGATATTGCAGGCATTGCTCATCCTGAAACTTCTGTTGAGCTTTGGCAATAAATAAGGGGGACAAATCGGTAAATGTATATTCTGCCAGCCGAGCAGGTAAGTGAGGTAAGATATGAGCAGTTGTTCCCCCAGTCCCGGAGCCAATTTCTAGAATTCGTACCCTACGTCCTTCGGGCAAATACTCCAGTGCTACTGAGATTGTTTTTTGTACCAGATTGTTCATCATCCTGGCAATGGGCGAGTCTTGATAGATGTTGGTTAATGTTGTGATATCTCCATTGGGAAATAACAAATGTAGGGGGTGACGTTTTCCCTGTAACACCTGTGCCAGTTCTTGTCCGCAACGCTGTAGTAAAGTCAGTTGGGCTTCTAGATTTGGGTATTGAGCCAAAATGGCTGCACCTAGCTGTTGTGGATCGCTAATATCGGGTACTTGAATGACTTCCCATTGACCATTGACTTGACGTAGTACTCTCTCTTTTGACAAGATCGTCAGTATTCGACTGAGTAGGGGTCGGTTTTGCGTAAGCACGTTCAACTGTTCGGCGATTAATGCCTCTGAAAAGCAAGAGTGCAGGTTAAATTTCCAGCCCATTTCCTCAAAAGCTTGCAGAATATAGACCGTACTTAACGTTTCCAGTTGAGTTAATCCTGCGCCATAAGCTTCCAAGTCTTGCTTGAGAATTAATTGATTGATTTGGGGGGTGAGGCTATTGCTAATTTCTCCAGCAGTCGGCAAGTAGCTTGCTGCTTCCCCGGCTTGATTAGGCGTTGCTCTTTTTTCTCCTGATGTGACAGACGAGGCTGAGCTTAAAGGGAAAACTGTCTCAGAATCTAGCAGTTTGCTAGAAGAATTTAGCAAAAAACCTCCTTGGCGCAGTTCCTTTACACTGTCCTTAACTGCCTGAATGAGGTAATCTAGATCGCCATCTGTATGAGCCGTAGACAAAAAGCAGTTACGTCCCTCCCAAATATAAATACCCTTTTCTAACAAATGATAGAAAAGCAAGTCTATATTTTCTGTCGAGGCAAACCGAAATAAGGAGCCAAAATGGACTAACTGTATGGGGACATTCTCCGCAGAAAAGTAAGCATTGAGGGTGGTTGCTAATTGAAAGGTGCGCTGGTTCAACCCCTGCTGAAGAGCAATACCTTCCTGCTTAAGGTGTTGTAATACTGCCCAGGCTGCGGTCAATCCCAGATGGTTTTTATTAAAAGTTCCCGCAAAAAAGGTCTTTTCCGTTTGAGGATAGGAGTCATCGCCGTAGTTCCACAAACCGCCGTCGATACCATTCATGTAGGTCGCTTTACCAGCTATGATGCCGATGGGCAGCCCTCCACCCACAATCTTGCCATAGATAGCGATATCCGCTTCAATGCCAAAATACGCCTGTGAGCCACCCAAGTGAATACGGAAACCTGTGATAACTTCATCAAAAATGAGGGCGATTCCCTCGGCTTGTGTCAATTGTCGCAACGCTTGTAAAAAGGCTTGGGGCTGTAAATTAGGGCGACGACTTTGCACGGGTTCGACCAATACGGCAGCTAATTCGCCAGCATTTTCCTGCAAAATAGCCAAGGATTGGGGATTGTCATAATCCAATACCAGCACATCGACAACGGCGGTGGGAGATATACCGAGCGCGATGGGTACAGCGTTAGCTTCATCAGTGGCTGCTCTCGCTAAAATCCCATCAAAATGACCGTGATAAGAACCAGCAAATAGGGCAATTTTCTGACGATTTGTTGCTATACGTGCTAGCCGTAAAGCAGTCATGACGGCTTCTGTACCCGAATTGCAAAAGGTGACTCGCTCTGTATTGGTCAGTTCAGCGATCAACTCAGCTACCTCCAGTGCTAGAGGTGACTGAGGACCGATTTGTATTCCTTGGTGGATTTGTTTTTCTAAGGCTTCCGTAATCAATGATGCCCCATGACCAAAAAGTAGCACCCCAAAACCCATTGTGATGTCAAGATACTCGTTACCATCCATATCCCAAAATTTGGCTCCTTTTGCTCGACTGCCAATAATGGGATAGACCATTTCCTTGATGGAAGGACGGAATCCAGCCACAGATCTGCTATCAGCTAGAACAGCGCGCGAAGCTTCTGCTCGTTGC
>JBGTNM010000282.1:0-13872 GCA_041743025.1 Microcystaceae cyanobacterium | reverse complement strand
GCCAGATCAGTTCTTCCTTCTTTCTAATGAAGGATTCATTCAGTGTTATCTGGAAAGTTATGGTTACGCTAAAGCGTGTTCAGATTTCAACCAATGATCTCTCTTCCAACAGAGAAGTTTTCTAACTACTTGAGCGCTTTTGTCAGCAGGGAAAAGGAGAACATGCCCTGATATTCCAATCTTAGTTAAAAGAGCTATAGAAGTTTTTATTCCAAGTCGGTACTTTTTAACCATCTAAACTAATAGGCTTGAGGCAGTTAGGATTATCATTGCTTGAGCTATTTACCATTTTATCCACAGGAAAAAAAGTGAGACTTTCAGATTGAGAAAAAACTGTTGCTGGTGGTGAAGACTCAAGGGCTAACCAGACCTGATAGATTTCAGATGCCAAGATGACTGGCATTCTGGCGTGTATAAATTTTATCGAATCATTGGCAACTGTAGTGATAATTGTACAAGATTTGATTTCCTCGCCAGCAGGAGAGCGCCAAACTTCCCATAATCCAGCAAAAGCAAACAATTTTTCATCTTTTAAACGAATATAGTAAGGTTGCTTTGGAGTGCCTTCTTTTTGCCACTCGTAGAAGCCATCTGCCACAATTAAACAGCGACGGTGTTTGAAGGCATTGCGAAAGGAAGGCTTTTCGCTGAGGGTTTCTGCTCTAGCATTAATCAGTCTGTTGCCGATTTTAGCCTCTTTTGACCAAGCAGGGATTAATCCCCAGCGCATCGGTTGCAGTTGCCTGGTTTCCCCTTCTTGTCTGATAGTAGCGACTTCCTGAGAAGGGGCTATATTATAATGGGGAGTCACTGCGGGAATATCGGTCAACGGTACTCCGCCTTGAAAAGGCGTAGCCTGCGTTGACTTCGTAAGGTTGAACGCTTGCGCGATCGCATCGGTTGAATGAAATAAGGTAAATCGTCCACACATATCAATATCAACTATCAATGTTTACTCTGGCGGAAATTCTAAGGGAATCGCCCCCATCAATCCTTTGCGGAAATCGTTGAGTAATTGTAAGGCGGCTCTTTCTCTATTACCTTGATAGCGTTTGTTGCCTAAATTGTAGACGTATTCCTCACCTGATACGGGTTTGGCATCGAGTCGGTAGCGCGATCGCAGCACTTCCTCAAATTCCAAGACTACCAGCAAATCTACCAACGCCCCAGCCACTTGTTGATTGTCATAAGCTGCTTCACCAATATCCTCACAAATAGCCAATTTTAGAGCATCTTGCTGGTTTTCTAACTTAGACGGAATTACCCCTGGCGCGTCGAGTAGCTCGATTTCTTCCGAGATACGAACCCATTGTAGTTGGCGCGTCACCCCTGCGCGTCTCTCACTGGCGACTATTTTGCGTCCCAGTAGACGGTTAATAAGAGCCGATTTCCCCACGTTGGGTAAGCCGATAACCACTGCTCGCACGGGACGAGGTAGCATTGTGCGATCGCGCCGCCGTTGATTCATGGCTTCTCCTGCTGTTTGAGCCGCTTTTTTGACGGCTTTTACCCCTTCTCCTTGTTGAGCATCGGTAAAATAAGGGTTTTCTCCTTGTTTTTTGAACCAATTTAGCCATTCTTGGCGGATGGCTTCTGGAATCATGTCAGCACGGTTGATAATCAGTAAGCGGGGTTTGTCGCCTATCCATTGCGGAATTTGAGGATGGTGAGAAGCTAGCGGAATTCGCGCATCTAATACCTCAAGGATCACATCCACTCGCTTGAGTTGGTTTTTGAGTTCGCGTTCGGCTTTGGCAATGTGGCCGGGATACCATTGAATAATCGCCATAATTTTATTTTATCGTGTTTCTAACTTATATGTTTTTTCTCACTGTCAAAAATCAATTTTGTTTACGCTCTCTTGCTATCGGAATTCTCTCAACTATTATTACAGCTTTGCCGGTTGAAGCTGCCGAAAAAATTTATTTCATTTACGGGCCACTTAATTTATCCCTCAAAGTCAAGTCACTAGAAACCTTTGCTCATGAAGGTATCGTTGACGAGAATCTTAAATTCTATATGAATCTAACTGGTGTTGATGAACAGGAAAAAGAACGATTTCGCTCAGCACTCACTCAACGTACAGAAATCAATCCCGTACAATTATCGCGTTTTTTTAATACAGGAATTGGAGAAGATATTCTCTCTCGATTTGGGCAATTTTTGATGATTCAAGGCGGCACTAATGGTAAGTACGCACTGCGAGGAGCTTTAATTCAAGCTGCTTTTGAACCCCAAGGATTGACGTTACTCAATTTCTTAAAAAAACTGCCCACGAATATGCAAATTGATATTGAAAAATCTCTGGCACTTTCGCAAGCAGTAGAAACGGTAGTGGAAGCGACGAGAGAATTTTCTCAAGAAATCGCTAAACTATCAGCACAAGAAGCTCAACAAAGTCCTTCTATTGATTATTCTAAACTGCCTGATATTCGCCAACTAGGGCCTTATGGCGTACAACAAAAACAGATTTGGACATTAACCGATGAACGCCGCAATCGGTCTTTTTATGTTGATGTCTACAAACCTCAACGCTGGCGAACAAACAAAACGCCTGTCGTGATTATTTCTCATGGTTTGGCCTCTCGTCCCGAAGATTATAGGAGAGATGCAGAGCATTTAGCGTCTTATGGTTATGTTGTCGTGCTACCTCAACATCCTGGGAGCGATTTAAAACAGATTCAAGAACTTATACAAGGATATACTAGAGAAATTTTTATTTTACGGGAATTTATCGATCGCCCTCTTGATATTACCTTTTTAATTGACGAACTCGAACGTCGCAATCGAGTTGAATTTCAAGGACGCTTGGATTTAGAAAATGTGGGAGTAGCAGGGCATTCTTTTGGCGGTTATACTGCGTTGGCATTGGCAGGAGCTACCCTCAATTTCGACAACTTAAAAGCTGAGTGCGATCGCCCTTTTAGCTATCTCAATACTTCCTTATTATTGCAGTGTCGGGCGTTAGATTTATCGCAAAAAACGTATCAATTTCGAGATAAACGAGTTAAGGCAGTCATTGCCGGCAATCCCGTTAATAGTAGCGTTTTTGGACAGAAAGGATTGAGTCAAATTCAAATTCCTGTTCTAATTGGTGCAGGAAGTTACGATCCAGCAACGCCGATAGTTTTTGAACAAGCACGATCGTTTCCTTGGTTAACAGTGCCTCAAAAATATTTGCTTTTAATTGAAGGCCAAGCTCATGTTGATTTTTCTCAACTCGATGCTGGCATTAGCGATTTGATTGAATCCGTTGGCAAGATAACACTTCCTAGTCCCCAATTAATTAGTAGCTACTACCATGCTATTTCTCTGGCATTCTTTGAGGTATATATTACTCAAAACATGGAATTTCTTCCCTACCTTGATGCTTCTTATACGGCTTATCTCAGTCAGGATAGAGAATTTAAATCTTATTTAATTAGCGCAGAGTCGTCTGATGCATTAAATCAGTACATTGAACGTTTTAGACTAGCAAAAGTTCCCAAAAGTTAGTACGTTTCGGTGCCGTGAAGCGTTAGGTCACTTACAATTACAGTGCATCGTAGGGGCATAATATATTATGCCCCTACCCATACTATCAACTATTAACTATTAAGCCAATTTAAAATCAATTGATTGACCATGATAGGGTTCTCGTCGTGGGGGCAGTGTCCCGCTTGAGGGATAGGAAAAAATTGCGTTTTGGGGTCATTTTTAACCCGTTCTTGGTAAATACTAGCTCCAGTAATCGGTGTCCAAGGATCGTCAGTTCCCCAGAGAACCAGTAACGGTTGCTGAATCTGAGATAATAAATCCGCCGGTTTTGGCCCGGGTGGCGCAGTCAACACTGAAGCAAACACCTGTCGCGCTCCAACCTCACATGAAGGTTGATAAAGCATTTCCACCAATTCATCAGTAACAGCTTCTCTATCTCGATAGACTTGATACAAAGTGCGGCGAATGCGGGGTTTTTGGCGGATGGCATCGAAGATAAATTTTCCAGTTAGCGGCGAACTGACGATTTGAGTAAACAGTCCCATGATCAATCGTAGCGGCAAGTTGAGTTCGTCGGGGCGGTGGTTGAGTCCCCCAGCACAATTGATAATGATACCGCCTGCTGCCATATCGGGATAGTTTGCCATGACCATCAATGTTAGCAATCCACCGATGGAATTGCCGACAAAAACCGTCGGTTCGTTGATATGAGTTGTCCAAAAGTCTCTCAGTTGTTCTTGCCACAGTTCAACGGTGTAGTCGAGAGGGGGTTTGTCAGAACCGCCAAAACCTAATAAATCCAAGGCAAAAACCCGATGGCCATTTTCTGCCAAAACAGGCATATTTTTGCGCCAGTGTCCGATTGAAGCACCAAAACCGTGAATTAACACGATTGGTTTGCCTTCTCCTGCAACTGTGTAGGCAATGCGGTGGTTACGCCAAGTCCAGCGATCGGTTTTGAGAGTAGGGATTTGGGAGGGAGTCATGGCAATTTTGTCAAGGAGTTTTGAAGAGAATTTTATAAAGTTTTGTAACGAGATAATCTCATAATACAGTCTAGCACTGGTGAAACAGAGTCGGCTGAGATTAATCCCCCAGGGGGGGATAATATTCTACAATAGGAGGTGTTTGACATTCAATCAACTGTTGAGGCGCATATTGTGGTAGCAACTCCCGAACGACAATCCCAACTCTCCTCCGCAACAATGAACAGTCGCGTGGCGGTGTTATTAATGGGTTATGGAGAAGTGGAAAGTTACGAAGATTTTGCCAATTATAACGAACAGGCATTAAACTTACTCACGGCTAAGTTTGCCCCCGTACCCACTTGGATTTATCCTTCATTAGCCAAATTATTAGCCATTTTCGATTTGCATGAATGGCAGCACCAACACGATCATTTTGTGTCTCCCCACAATCATATTTTTGAACACCAACGAGCGGCGATTGAAAAAAATTTACAGGAAAAATGGGGCGATCGCGTCCAAGTTTTTAAAGCCTTTAACTTCTGTCAACCTTTCCTTCCTCACCAAGTTCTGGCAGAAATTCAAGCAGGAGGATTTGATAAATTACTTATTTATCCTCTGCTGGTTGTAGATTCCATTTTTACCAGTGGCATCGCCGTCGAACAAGTCAATAAAGCTTTGGCTAACCTAACTGAGGAAACGCACCATTGGGTCAAAGGATTGCGCTACATTCCTTCGTTTTACAATCAACCTGATTACCTTAATTTAATGGCTCAGTTAGTCGAAGAAAAAATTAGTCAAGATCTCTCTAATGTCTATCTTCCTTCTCAAATTGGCATTATTTTACTCAATCACGGTTGTCCTCATGAAGCCAAGGGATTTACATCAGGAATTGATGAAAGTCAAGCGTTATATGAACTCGTCAGGGAACGCCTCATCTACCGCTATCCGCTCATTTCAGTCGGTTGGTTGAACCACCAAACCCCTCTGATTAAATGGACGCAACCCAACGCAGAACTAGCAGCTAAAAACCTGATTGGATTGGGTGCTAAAGCAGTCATTTTCATGCCCATCGGTTTTGCCACAGAAAATCACGAAACTCTCTTGGATGTAGAACACATCATCCATCGTTTGCAGCGCAAATATCCCGATGTTTCTTATGTACAAATGCCTTGCGTCAACGACCACCCTCAATTCTGCCAAATGGTGGCACGATGGGCAGATGCTCAGATTAATGATTTACTCTCAGCAGAAGCATTAGCTGTCAATTCTACGCCAGCCGTTCCACAATTGCATTTAAATCATCATTCCCATCACCATCACGACGAACATCACCATCATTAAATAATGCCAAGTCTGGTTTAATAACCCCCTGATGTAGAGACGTTGCATGCAACGTCTCTACCGATATTAAATAGCTTGCATAAAGTTGGTTGCTGTACCGGATTTGGTATAACCTAAGAAATAGGCAATAGGTAAAATAGTGATTTTTATGAAAGATGGTCAATCTCGTCCTGGTTATACCTTACCTGTTTTTGCTTGTGCTTCTGCGATCGCTGCTTGGCAATGCTTACAAGGAAATGAGATTAAAGAAACGGTTGCTATTGATTTAATTGAACCGTCTCATATAGCCAATATTCCGATTGAACAAGTGGCAAAAATTAGTCAAAATGCAGCATTAGCGATTACCAGAAGCGATCCAGGAGACAATTTAGATTTAACCCGAAATACGCCTATTTGGGCAGTTGTTGAATTAATTTTCGATGGCGGCGAGCAAATTGTGATTGAAGGGGGACAAGGAATAGGTAAACAAATTGATAATGAAGGGAAAGCTGCAATTTATCGTTATGCTCAAAAATTATTACAAGAAAATCTCAGGCAATATCTCAAGCCTTCTGACAGAATAAAAGTCACCATTATTTTACCAGAAGGACGTAGATTAGCCCAACGAACTTCTAATGCAGCATTTGGCGTAGTAGAAGGACTTTCTTTATTAGGCACAACAGGTATTTCTCAACCGTTAAGTGCGCCGAGTCAGTTAGAAAATTTTCAGGCAGAATTAAGCGAAAAAGCCACAAAGTTTGATTGTTTAGTTTTTTGTGTTGGAGAAAACGGTTTAGATTTGGCAAGACAGCAAGGAATTAACCCAGAAAAATTAATTAAAACGGCTAATTGGTTAGGCCCGTTATTAGTCGCGGCAGGATTGCAAAAAGTTCGATTTATTTTATTATTTGGCTATCATGGGAAATTAATTAAACTTGCAGGCGGTATTTTCCATACACACCATTATTTAGCGGATGGAAGATTAGAAATTTTTACGGCTCATTGTGCTAAGGTTGGTTTGCCGACGCTAGATTTACAAACAATCTTTGCTAGTTCTACCACAGAAGCAGCGTTAAATTTATTGCGGGATATAGATTTAGAAACAGGAAGTCAATGGAGCGAAAAAGTTTATTATTCTCTTGCAGAAACGATTGATCAACGCACTCAAGAATACATCCGCAAACAGAGCGAAACTGAAGTGCAAATCGGTTCGGTACTATTTGATCGCGATCGCCGTATTATTGTAACGAGTGAGAACGGAAAAATCATGAGAAAATTGCTATCGTAGGGGCGTATTGCGTACGCCCTCTCTTAAATAACATGAAGTGGTGAGGGTGGGCATTGCCCACCCTACAATTGCCGATTCTTAGCAGGCAAGATGCCCGCACTACCATCTATTTCTTCAAATCCTTGGCCATTTTACGAAACAAATCCATGTTACTGTCAGCACTGCGTCGCTTGGGGGTTTCAGGTTGACTCTTAGCAGGTGGTATTGGTGTTGCATCTTTCATCTTGCTTTTTTCCTTTGAAGAACGTTTGCCAAGGGTGTGTGCATCATCAGAATTGAGAAAATAAGCTGCTTGATTGTCGGAAGAAGCGTCTGTGCTGGTGTCGTCAACATCTTTGGTTTTGCTGCCAAACAGCCCAAAAAATCTGGCCATGGGACTGAATACTCCTACGATTTATGAATGAATTGTTGCGTTGCGTTAAGTTCAATTAATAAATTATAATCAAAAATAAGTAAACTTGATAAGACACGTTAGATTTAATTAACAAATCCAGACCTTATAGTAAAGGTTGCGTTTGGCGTAGTGCCTCTAAGTCCAAGGTCGTTAACTGCTCGTAGGCATTTTCAATTGCTCCTTTTCCGCGAAGAAACCCCGTATTTGCGCCAGGACACAAAAAATGAAGCGTTTGGACACTGAAGCGATCGCGTAACACTTGGACACTTTTCAACTGTCGCCCCCAATGAAACGTCTTAGCAGTACGCAGAGGCACTAACTGTCCTTGGCGATCGCATAACAAGTGCCTGCCACTGAAGAGAACGCCGCCGTACTGGTTCCAATAGAGGCAAGAAGACCCCGGCGAATGTCCTGGTGTCCAAATTAGTTCTACAGTGTCACTCAGCCGCAAATTTGTCCCAAAAGGCGTGAGAGCGACTTCTGGTAGTAAATAAGCCTCCTGTTCCTGAATTAGCAGATCGCAAGTCAGTATTTCTTGAATTTTCTTCACCGCTTTGCCGATACCGCCGCGATGGGAAAGAAAAAGCCAGCGAACACCGCCGTGTTGAGTAAGAAACTGCTGATTTTCCTCGTCGAATGCTGGCGTATCTATCAAGATATTCCCAGCTTTTTCTACAATAAAGTAGGCGGTTCCCCCTAACGTTTCTCGATGGGGAGAAAAAGCAAACACCCCTGGCAATATCGAGCGGGGAAGTTTGACAGATCGAGCCGCTTCTTGAGACGAGATTGAGTGATGAGGAGAAACACTTGTGTGTGAGTCTGATGAATGAGCAGGCATGGTAAAGATCCTAGCGTTAACGAATGGAGCAAATTTCAATGGTTGAGGACTTTATAATTTTGCCATTGGCAGCCTGCCTCTTTTACGCCTTCAGTTGATAACACTCCTTGACAAACTTGTGACAGTTTACTATGTGGTTACTTTTGATCGTTCTTGGCATTATTACTTATTTTCTCATTAAGCGCAGTATTGCGCCCATTACGCGCACGCCTATCTGGATGGTTTGGCTGGTGATGATGGCTCCTGCCTTTGTCTGGACGGCGTGGTATCTAATGGTGGGTGAGGATGAACCCGTTCCGCTAATCGTCGTGATTCTCCCCTTATTCCTCTGCTTTGGCTTGTACTGGTGGCTTATTCAAGTTGGCCGCAAACCCGTTGAAGCGAAGCAAGCGGCTGACGAATTGTCACAACCCCAGAGCCAACAACCGGCAATCCCTGCCGATGAACCCACGAAAGTGCGCCCCATCAGTGACAGTGAAGAAAAATCACTCAGAGATTGCTTTCCTTGGGCTGTATACTACTTACAAAATCTCGACTACCGTCCTCAAGCGATTCTCTGCCGAGGCAAGCTGCGAAGTTCGCCAGAAGTCGCCTATCAGACGATTAAAGAAAATGTCGAGAAAGTGTTTAGCGATCGCTTTTTGGTCTTGTTTCAAGAGAGTTTTCAAGGTCAGCCCTTTTTTGCTCTCATTCCCAATGCTTGGGCAAAATCTCAACCGACTAAACCGGATAATGAACCCATCACCCGCCCAGTTTTTGCCTCAATGCTGCTTCTGATTACCTTCTTGACGACGACGTTTATCGGGGCAGAATTGGCAGGCATTACAGTTGAAAAGCTACAAGCCGACTGGACGCTATTACTGCAAGGACTCCCTTACAGTTTAGGGATTATTGCTATTTTAGGCGTTCACGAACTCTCACACTACCTAGCTGCCGTTCGCTACAAAATTCGTACCACTCTGCCTTATTTCATTCCTATTCCCTTTTTCTTGGGGACATTTGGGGCGTTTATCCAGATGAAATCTCCCGTTCCTCATCGCAGGGCCTTGTTTGACGTGGCAATTGCTGGCCCCATCGGCGGTTTCATCGTTACGGTTCCGCTCCTACTATGGGGACTGTCACTGTCGGAAATCGTTGCTTTACCAGAAAAATCCACACTTTTGAGCTTTCAAGCCCTCGATCCCAGGTTTTCTTGCTTATTTGCCGTTTTCGCTAAATTGGTTTTGGGCAATAATTTCACCACCGGACAAGCCGTTCACCTCCATCCTCTAGCCGTTGCTGGGTATGTGGGTTTAATTGTCACGGCTTTGAATTTAATGCCTGTCGGCCAGTTGGATGGCGGTCATGCCGTCCATGCCATGTTCGGTCAGCGCACAGCGATTGTCGTCGGTCAGATAACTCGTCTGTGTATGCTGCTACTTGCTCTCATTCGACCGGATTTCTTGCTATGGGCGATTATTTTATTCCTGATGCCCATCGCCGATCAACCGGCTCTTAATGACGTGACAGAATTAGACAACAGGCGAGATATTTTGGGACTGATATCGCTAGCGTTGCTGATTGCTATTTTACTACCCGTGCCAGGAGCGATCGCGGGTTGGTTGAATTTTTAGTTGCTTGAATTGCCCTATGCTACTTAATGATGATTGCCGACTCTGCTTGCCTTCTGCCGAAGACTTACCCGATTCTGACGATACCCCTGTGGATAACGAACTGCAAGATTTGATTCCGGGTTTACTCAAAGCAAGTCTTGCCTTAATCTGGTCAGAACGGATGGATTGGTTTTTTGGGGTAGATATGGCAATTTATTATCATCCCGATGAACCTGCGATCGTACCTGATGGGTTTTTAAGTGTCGGAGTTCCTCGCATTATTGATGAAGATTTGCGTCTTAGCTACGTATTGTGGGAAGAAAAAAAAGTTCCTATTTTAGTGTTAGAAGTTGTCTCTAGGCAAAGACGAGGAGAATATACTCAAAAGAAACAGTTTTATGCAACGATGGGAGTTCTGTATTATGTCGTTTATAATCCGCTCCGCAAACGCAAACCCTCCTTAGAAGTGTATGAGTTGGACAATGGACAATATCGCTTAACTCAAGGTGAACCTATCTGGTTAATCGCGTTAGAATTGGGCATTGGCAAAGAGCGGAGAACCTATCAAGGAATTACACGGGAATGGCTGTATTGGTATGACGAGCAAGGTCAACGCTATTTAACGCCAGAAGAAAGAATCATCCAAGCAGAAGAAAGAATCGTCCAAGAAAGACAAGAAGGGAAAAAAGAGGGCAAACAAGAATTTATTTTACAATTACTGACGCGAAAATTAGGTGACCTTCCTTTAATGGCTGCAGCATCGATTAAACAATTAAACCTCAAACAAATGGATGAATTGGCTTTTGCTCTTTTGAGCTTTTCTGATCTTAACGATCTCATTAGATGGTTAGGAGAATAACAACAATCCAGCACTGTTTGCGGCTTAACTGTTCCCTTTATAACTCGTACCCAAGTGTTAGCAACACTACTACTTCTAACTGAGCGATCATTTCAGTACTGAGTTGTCCCAACCTCCGAATCAACCGAGTTTTATCTAGCACTCGCATTTGAAAACACAGTGCGACTGAATCAGTCGCTAACCCACCATCTCCTTACGCGATCGCTATACAAATCGGTAATGCGGCGCGGCGTTGATTTGTCGTTAGTAAAGGCCACCTGAAGGTGCCTGAGAGTTTGCTGCAAAGGGACAGAGCTAACCTCATTGAGAAAAGCAAATTCTTCTTCCTTTTTCCAGGCAGTCAGCATCGAGGAAGTTTGATTGTATCCAATTCTTGCCTGTCTAGAATACCATCCTTGGGTTCTAGCCGCCAAAGCTTTGTTGTAAACCAACCGAACACAACCCATTGTCCGCCGCAAGAGTTCCTCTTGTTCGGGATTCGGTTGAAACCGATATTTGTAGGCACGTTCAGTCATTTACGACAATTGATTGACGACCTTTTACATTTTAGCACATTCAACCTGAAAGCAAGGTTTAGATGAAGAATTCTCAGGTTGAGGTCAGGAGGGTTACGAAATTTTGGTAGAGTAGATCCCGATGAAATTAGCTCAACTTGTCCGAGACGCTATATATTAACTCATAAACGAGTGATGCCTATAGGGACAAGAGTTTAGATGCAAGATTGACAAAGCGAGGTTGATTTATGAGGTTTCGTGGATTAATCGTGGCCTTTTTAGTATTGTGTTTGGGAATAGCAACCGCCGCCTGTAGCGACGGTCCGGCAGTTGCCGTCGATCGCGAGCAATTGACCTATGACCAAATTCTCAATACAGGACTAGCCAACAAATGCCCCCAAGTGTCTGAATTTACGCGAGGAACCATTCCGGTCGAGCGCGGTAAAACCTACCAGCTTGAAGACCTGTGTTTGGAACCGCTAGAGTTTTTTGTCAAAGAAGAACCTGCTAGCAAACGCCAGAAACCGGAATTCATTCCCGGAAAGCTGTTAACCCGCGATACAACCAGTTTAGAGCAGATTAGCGGCGAAATTGCTGTCAACGATGATGGGGTACTGACTTTTAAGGAATTAGAAGGGATGGACTTCCAACCGATCACCGTTCAGCTTCCTGGTGGCGAACAAGTTCCCTTCTTTTTCACCATCAAAAGCTTTGTCGGTCAAACCGAGTCGGGGTTCAACTCCATTAATAGCTCGGCCGACTTTGAAGGACAGTTTAAGGTTCCTTCCTATCGCGGTTCAGGTTTCCTCGATCCCAAAGGTCGGGGGTTAGCGACTGGGTATGATAGCGCAGTTGCTTTGCCATCGGCGGCTGACGAATATGCCAAAACCAATGTCAAACAAACACCGCTAGGCACGGGAAGTATGTCCTTGCAAATCACCAAAGTTGATGGCTCGACGGGGGAAGTTGCTGGCGTTTTTGAAAGCGAGCAGCCTTCTGACACCGATTTAGGCGCGAAAGAACCCGTAGAAGTCAAAGTTCGGGGTACTTTTTACGCACGAATTCAAGCCGAAGGTTAGTCAATCTTGGTTGGAGATTGACTAAGCGTTTAATTTAGCAACGAATCTGTAGAGAGACGCGCTCATGAGCGCGTCTCTCTTGATTTTTGGCAAGGATTGGCTGATAGCTGAGTGCTTGGCCAAGCGTCTTTTTTCAGGAAAGAGTTGCAGCACAAAAGCGCGACCTCGAAGAAATCCAAGCTAAGCTAGAAAAGTGAGTCTGGTAGCTCACAATCGGTTTAGGCAAGAAGGGTATGCTGACTCCATGCTGCGAATCATCACTCAGTTAGCTGAGGGACAAACGGAATTGCAACGAATCCGCGATCGCACTTACGATGGTGAGATTCGTTCTCAGGAAGTCGCCGTGCGCGATTTGCTGGAGTCCGTTAAACACCGAGGCAATAACGCTCTCTTAGAACAGGCTCAAACGCTCAAGCAGTCCGTGACACTGCCCCAGTGGCGCTTGAGCGGTTCGGAAATGGACGCGGCTTATCAACAAATTTCTAGAGATTTACTCGAAGCGATTCGCCTGGCCTGTCAAAAATTAGAAGCTTTTCACCAACAACGGCTTCCCAAGTCTTGGGTACAGTTTGCCGACGATGAGGTGGTGGTCGGCAAGCGATATACGCCTGTTGGACGAGCCGCTCTCTACGTAGCTGGTGATCGCTCAGGCCGCCTCAGTCGCGTTTTGATGCAGTCCATTCCCGCTAAGGTGGCACGAGTGCCGCAGATTATTCTGACGACTCCTGGCGACAACGACGGGAAAATCGCGCCCGATATTCTCGTTGCTGCCCAAGAAGCAGGCGTTCATGAGATTTATCGCTTGGGAGGAGCAGGCGCGATCGCCGCTTTCGCTTACGGTACGCAAACCATTCCCAAGGTGGATGTAATTGCCGGAACCGGAGAATTGGAAGTCACGCTAGCTAAAAAAATGGTTCAGGGAACAGTAGCTACCGACACGCCACTTGAGTCCTCCGATTTAGTCATTATCGCCGATCGCAAAGCCAGTCCGACTCAGGTTGCCGCCGATCTGTTGGCTCAAGCTGAACAAGATCCTACCGCCGCCGTCTTGTTGTTTGCTCTCGACCTGTCGTTTGCCCAAGCCGTCCAACAAAAGGTGGCTGACCGTCTCCAGCAGCATTCCCAAGGCATTTTGACCGAAAAAGCCCTGGCTCATTATGGTTTAATTGTCGTTGTCGATTCTCTGACTGAGGCGGCTGAACTGTCCAATCAGTTTGCCCCGCAGTACCTCATGCTAGCTGTCGCCGATCCTTGGTCGCTGTTTGAGCAAATTCGCCATGCCGGAACAGTGTTTCTCGGTTATGCGACTCCTAAAGCCGTTGGCGATTATCTGGGCGGTTCTGGGACGATTCTCTCATCGGCGGCGATGGTTCGCTATGCGTCTGCCTTGGGTGTGGAAACGTTTCTCAAGCCATCTAGCCTCATTCAGTATTCCCCAGGAGCCTTGAAAAAGCTCTCCAGTACCCTGCAATTGTTGGCCCAAGCAGAAGGATTCTCAACCAGTGCCGAGGCGATTCGACTGCGATCGTCCCTCAAAGCGCCCAATGAAACGGAATTTTAAAG
>JBGTNM010000281.1:0-2418 GCA_041743025.1 Microcystaceae cyanobacterium | reverse complement strand
TGACCGTACGAGCCTTTTGCAAGGATTTCTCCAACTGTTCTAAACTCTCTGTCACGGTGACTCGAAAGGGTCGTCCTTTCATGGCTAATGGGTTCAAAGAGGACTCCTCTATTTTGATGCAGCTTCACATTTGATTGGTATGACACACTCGCTTTGGAGTGCGGTTCCACTTACATACAACATTTTCCCCACAAAGCTTCAGACATACAAAGCGCTCTTTATTTCTGAAGTTGTTTGATCTAACTATTTTCTATATACGAAGCTCAATAGAGAAGGCTCAAGTGATAGCTATTATCCTTACAGATTGTACTCTTTTTTTATTCTATTTTTACATTGTAAATAAGTTAAATTAGCAGAGATGAGGCCATTTTCTGCATCTACCAATGAGTAGAATATGTCCCAAATATTTCTGAAAATAACTGTTCCTTTAGCTGGATCCCAAAAGGCTGATCGCCTCCAAGATGTAGCCCATCGCTCACACATTTCTGTAAAAAGCAAAGTTTTGAACGCAACAACTAAAGTTGTGCATACTGATGAAATTTCTTGCAAATTTGCGTAGTTAATGTAGATCTTAGGTATTTGTTTTGAAGATGGTATCTGTAATCTTATGGCATTTTTTCCTGCCAAAACTCGTCCTGAATGTACAATTCCGTGACGAAGCTCACAAACTTTATCAAATTCTTCTAGAACAGAACTCACACTACTGTTTTGTTTTATAATCAGACCTACATATTTCTTTACTGTCTGGATAATACTGTCTGAACTAGCCAAAGAGATATGCTCAAATGCGCCACGTTCAACTAAATCAGTTGGATGCCATATTACAGAACCCAAATTAATTGAATTAGAAGACGCTAGGCTTTGAGCCTGAGGACATAATCTCAATACTCTATAAAACACATTCCTGAAGTAATTTTCAGTACAAGAGACTATGGCAACTGCTAGAAAAGCACCCAATCCTTCTGTTGTGCTAATAAGGTGCGGAGTAGCTGTTGACATTATAGATTTTGTCTCTTTGTAAAAGGTGTCAACACATGATTTTTTATCGCTATTTTCATATTTAATATACTTTGAAATATCTCTTATTCTTTCTGAGCCAACAACTTGATTGACACTACTTCTCCAGTCAACCATTATGCAATATACTCCTCAGCATATGACCGTATACGACTAGCCCAAAAGGAACCGATCATTGGAACTTTTCTCAACTCGCTATTGTCAGTGTCCATCAGAATATCTTTTATTATTTTTATACGTGAATTCTCATGTATGGTACGTGCTCTCTTAGTTGTAATTGGAAGATTTTCAATATCTTGATTCAAGATACTATCAAATACAGAAATATCTTTTAATTTAGACCCACAGTTAGCACAAAACTTCGCTTCATCAGAGATTCTAGGTGTTTTACACACCTCACAAGGAGGAAGTGATAGGACAAAAAGTGATGATACATCTTCTGTCCCTAAAAGGCTCGAAATCGAGGGTCTAGGATAATAATGATTGGGTCTACTATTGAAAGCAGCAACGTAGTCAGATGAACTTATAGCTCTTTTGCTAAAGAAGACATTTCTATCAATTAGAGCCGCATAATGTAGTTCATAAAGCTCGTAAACGCCCTTTACACCCCTACTGCTCAATCCCTGAGGCAACATTAGGTCTGCATACTGAAAAAAACCGATGACCTTGGATAGCTCAGAGTTTAAAGGTCTCTTAATTGCGATAATTGAACTTTGCTTGTCAAAGTTCCCTCCTTTATTAAAATCTTTGATTATTGTTAAACTTTTTTCAAAAAAAGTTGATCCAACATCTATAAAGTCCCTGTACATAGGAAGTTTAACTCGAAGTGAATCATATATATGATAGGTGCTATCATAGTTCTTTTTAATTGCTCTAATAACATTTTGACTATTAAAGTCAAATTTTTCCGGCTCATCGTTATTTGCTTCATCAAATTTATACAGCATTGCTACCATATTCAGTAAGGCTCTAGGTATGCCAAATGATGCAAAACAGATAAGATCTAGCAAATTTTTTTCTTTACTAAGCTGCTTAAAAATATCGTTAGGCAGGCGACTTTCTAGAATTGAGTTCATAAATTCTAGATATCCTGGCGATGATGGCTTGAGCCAAACGTCAATTTCCTCTGCATCATGCCCTACATGAAAAGAAGAGGAGTAGGTCGTCACTCCAGGGTAAATAGCTGCTTTTTGGGAAATAGATTTGGTCTTAATCTGACGAAAAAACTCAAAAAAATCCTGCTGTTGTTCTGAGGAGAAAGGGCACTGGTTTGCTAAAGGGTGATTGCTAGAATAGGCATAACGCATGGATTTTAGCCTATGAGATGCCCCCACTGCCAAAGTGAACAAACCGTCAAGAATGGCACAGTGAAGTTGCAAGATCAGCGTCTCCAGCAGCGCT
>JBGTNM010000280.1:0-5763 GCA_041743025.1 Microcystaceae cyanobacterium | reverse complement strand
AGAAGGACAATCTTATACCTTCCGTTCCTATTTTGAAATGCCTTATGAAGCAGATGAGATTTTGGACTAGATTATCTCTTGCGTCGTGAAAATATCCTGGTAGTGGTTGAAGCCAAAAATGATGATCTTTCTCGTGGATTTACGCAATTAGCGGCAGAATTAAGGGCCCTGGCACAGGCAGAAGACCAAGATATCCTCTATGGTGGTGCTGTCACCATTGGAGACGCTTGGCGATTTGGTTGAATCACTGTATCACTGCATGCGATCTAAAGTTCGGTACTGAATGGCTTCTGCAACGTGATGACTTTTGACCGATTCTTCAGCCGCTAAATCGGCAATGGTGCGAGAAACCTTGAGAATTCTATCCATTGCCCTTGCAGATAAACCTAGCTTGCGAATTGCACCTTCTAACAATTTACGGCTTTGCTCATCTAGAGAACAGAATTGGCGCAGGTGTGAAGTTTGCATCTGAGCATTACAAGAAACGGTACTATCGTCTTGAAAGCGATGTCCAGCGCGATCACGGGCGGCTGCAACCCTTTCTCTGACTGGCTTTGAGTCTTCTCCTGTTATCTGCTGCGTCATCTCCTCCGGTTTGAGTCGGTTCACCGCAACTTGTAGGTCTATCCTATCCATCAAGGGGCCAGATAATTTAGCCCAATATTGTTCTCGCAGGCGAGGAGAACAGGTACACGCTTGAATCGGGTCGCCAAAATAACCGCAGGGACAGGGATTGGTGCTGGCGATGAGGGTAAATTGAGCAGGAAAGGTAACAGATTGGCGAGTACGCGAAATCAAAACTTGACCGTCTTCAAGCGGTTGTCGCAGAAATTCAAGGACATTGCGCTTAAATTCCGTTAATTCATCCAAAAATAAGATGCCTCGATGAGCCAGGGAAATTTCTCCCGGACGCGGAAAACTACCACCACCCACCAAACTCGGCCCCGATGCAGAATGGTGGGGACTGCGAAACGGGCGTTCGGTAATCAGTGAACCTTTATCTTTAAGCAAGCCAGCGACAGAGTGAATCTGAGAAACTTCTAATGACTCTACAAAGGTTAAAGGCGGTAGAATGCCCGGTAAACGTCGAGCAAGCATGGTTTTACCACTTCCTGGCGGCCCGACAAAAATCAGGTTGTGACCACCGGCGGCAGCAATCTCTAAGGCGCGACGGGCATGGGTTTGTCCTTTAACATCTTTTAAGTTTGCCACAGGTAAGGGCGATCGCTTCAATACTTCCTCTATTCGTAGTGTTACAGGAAAATAGGCTTCAGGTTGGCAGAGAAAGTCCGCTACCTCCGATAGGTGCTTAAAACCATAGACGGCTAATTCTTTGACCACGGCTGCTTCTTGGGCGTTATCCGCCGGAACCACCAATCCCGCAATCCCCATCCGCTTTGCTGCTGCCGCAATGGGTAGCACTCCCGCTACCGAGCGCAATCCGCCGTCTAAGGAAACCTCGCCGTAAAAAAGATAGTCTCCTAGCAATTGAGCGTCTATTTGTTCGGACGCGGCTAAAATTCCCACGCTTATAGGCAAATCGAAACAAGGGCCTTCTTTCCGCAAGTCGGCAGGAGTCAGATTAATCACGATTTTTCGGACAGGAAAGGCAAATCCCGCATTTTTTAAGGCTGCTCTAACCCTTTCTCGCGATTCTTGCACCGCCGTATCTGGCAGTCCGACAATGATAATTCCCGGCAGTCCCCCCGACACATCGACTTCTACGCCGACTTTGACGGCTTCAATTCCTACCAGTGAGGCACTCCAAACCCTTGCTAGCATTCTCCTTTCCTATCAGTCAACGGTATTCTAGCCTTAGTATTCCCAGGAGGCTGACTGAAATTAAGCTGAGATCTAAAATTTAGTTTATTTTAAGGGACTTAAGCACGGCGATTGTAAGCGTATATCTCTAACCGTAAGGTTTCTATTTAGCTAGAATAGCGATCGCACCATTTCATTACCTCAACGAGTATAACTGATAACTGATAACTGATATGACGACCTCTGCTCATGCTGCAACAGGAAACCTCTGGGATAACGACTTCTTTAAGCCACAAACGACCCAGGATAGTGCTTTACTGCAACAATTTGGCTTTATTCCAGGATTGAAAGAACTGCTCATGCTGCGTCAAGTTCATGCGCTAGAACACGCTACCGTCTGGGTGTTAAGCGAAATGCAACCGTCCCAGAGCAAAGATAACTACCAGGATAATGAAACACTCGGCGGACTGTCTACAGAGCACGGCTTTTACCTTTACGGTCAGGTCAACCACCTCGACTTGCAAAGAGCCGTGCGCCAAGCCTTGCAACGCTTCCAAGCAGGGGAATGGGATTTAGCTGTCCATCCGCGCTGTGGGACAAATTTGTCGGTTGCCATGCTGCTAACGGCAGGACTAGCCTTGGGAGCGCACATTCTGCTACCGAGAGGCCCCGTTGAGCAGGTTTTGGGACTGGCATTCGCGGCTGTAACTGCCTCTCAAATTGCCCCCGATGTTGGCATATCGGCCCAAAAATATGTCACCACTGCCATTCCTTTTAACCTAGAAGTGGCCGAGATCGCCAAAACTAAGGATTTTTGGGGTCGCAGTGCCTATTTCGTGCGCGTCGAGTGGCGGGATTTGCAATAAAACTTAAAATTTTGAGTTAGCAAGGAGTCCCGCTCGAATAGTACGCTTTAAGAGCATACTCATTTATTAGTGTTTAAGGACAGTAGCTATGGCATTAAAACGCGGAGACACCGTTAGAATCAAGCGCAAAGAATCCTTCTGGTGCGGCGATGTTGGCACCATTGCCAGCGTTGAAAAAAGCGGCATCATCTATCCGGTTATCGTCCGTTTTAACACAGTCAACAACACTGGCTTCAGTGGCAGTGCGACTGGGGTCAATACCAATAACTTCGCCGAAAGCGAACTGGAATTGGTCAAAGCAGCACCAGAAAAGACTAAATAGAGGTATGGGGGAAAACGGCATCAAAACGGCTGTTTGCCCCCCCAAATCTTTTGACGAGGCAAAACGGTGCCAGAACTTCCTGAAGTCGAAACCGTCCGTCGAGGTCTCAATCAGTTGACCTCTGGACAAATTATCAGAGGTGGGGAAGTGCTACTCGCTCGTAGCCTTGCCTACCCCCTTTCTGTCTCGGACTTTTTAGATAATCTTGGCCATGTCAGGCTTGAACGATGGCAGCGACGGGGAAAATATTTGCTGGCCGAACTATCGAACGCTCAAGGCAAAGCGGCGGGATGGTTGGGAGTTCACCTGCGAATGACAGGACAACTGCTGTGGTTGAACCGAGATGAACCCTTGCAACCTCACACGCGCATCCGCCTTTTTTGTGGAGAGGCACAGGAGTTACGTTTTGTAGATATTCGTACTTTTGGTAAGGTGTGGTGGGTTCCCCCGACGCAGGCAGTCGAAACGATTATTACTGGATTGAAGAATTTAGGGATTGAACCCTTGGGAAAAGACTTTTCTAACAATTATTTAACGGAAAAATTGAAAACACGCCAAGGACAGATTAAAAGTCTATTACTCAATCAAGAAATTGTGGCAGGCATTGGCAATATTTACGCCGATGAAGCGTTGTTTAAAAGCGGCATTCATCCGACAGCGATCGCAAAGAAATTAACCCCAGTACAAATTGATCGCTTGCGTTCTGCCATTATCGAAGTATTGCAAAAAGGCATTGAAGAAGGCGGGACAACACTGCGAGATTTTCGCAGCGTGACGGGTATTAATGGCAATTATGGGGGCATTGCTTGGGTTTACGGACGCACCAATCAACCTTGTCGCGTCTGTGAGACACGCATTGAACGCTTAAAGTTGGGAGGGCGATCAGCGCATTTTTGCCCGCAATGCCAACAATGATTAATAAACTCAAGATTGGTGATGCTGAAGGCACTGCCAAGCAGAACGCACTATTCATAATGTGACCACATTCTTAAAATTTCAACGGTTTTGGCTTCTTTAATAACACGATAAACTAATCGATGTTGGATATTAATACGGCGAGAATAACATCCTTCTAAATTTCCTACCAATTTTTCATAGTAAGGAGGAGATAGGAAAGGATTTTCTCGAAGTACAGCAATCAGTTCTTTAACTTTATCAAAAAGCCCAATTTTTTGTATTTTATCTAAGTCTTGTTGAGCTTTTTTACTTAAAATTACTTCCCACACAATTATAAACCTAACTCTTTTGCATTAATCCATTCTTTTCTAGGACTATCAATAGCCTCATTAATTGAGTCAATATATCCCGGAATTGAGTTTAGATAAATTGTTTCTTGCATAGCTGACCAGTCTTCTTTTGAGATCATAATGACATCATTCTGTGTCCCTTTAATCATGACGGGTTGATGGGTTTCTGTGATTTGATTGATTAGATTATCAAGGTTGCAGGTTACTTCAGGCAATGAGAGAGAATCCATATTAACAACTTTATAGATCAATAGTTTTTCTTAATGATACAATAACTATGCGGAACTTCTACCTCAAAGCCAACGAAAACATCGCGGATAAGATGATCTTGAGCGATCGCAGGTTGTTCTAACATAGTTGTTGGCAGGGGATGATTACTTGGATATTAGCTCTGTCCTCTGCCTTTTAGAGGGTATCTATACAGATGATTTATGCCAAAGGTTTATTATTGTTTAAGTCTAGATTTTGTTCAGGGAAATCCGTTGCTTGTGAGGTGGGAATGCGTAGGTTAAATTGAAAAACAATTTTTTCATTGTCAACTGTAATGTTAGTGATATAAATCACACTGTTTCCTGGTAGCAACTCATTAACAGGAACTTGAGCAGGTAACTCGCACTTGTACCCGGCTTCTTCCAGCCATTCAGCAATCTTGCGCCAGTTTTCTATACGTTCATTGGATTTTTCCAATAATCCCTTGACATATCGATACACAGTTGCACAAAGATCCGTTTCTACTCCTTTAGGAATTTTGTCAAGTTTTTCTGCGATTTCTAACGGACTATAGCCACACAGCAACCCTCGTAAGTGCAGTTTCTCTATCGGGGTTAGCGATTTACCCTTGACAGAGGCTAAGTCCCCGTAGAGTGTGTTGAGATCCCACTCTTTTGCGGCTTGGGTAAACTGTTTGTCTATTGCCACCATATCAACTATTCCTGACAATTTCTGATGTAATTCTAACTTTAGTCCTGATAATTACCTAACTTTAGTTAGATTACCATGAATTAGAAAAATATCGGGCTTAGTCTCCATATTTCAAAAGTTTTCTGTTCCTTAACCTCTTTTTAAGAAATGTCAAAAGCTAAACATTAAGGATAGACAGATCCAATGAAACAAGCAAAAACCTCGCTGGTATTAAGCCTTATTCTAACTGTTAATTTGGGCGTAGTAGCGATCGCGGCCCGCTTCAGTCCAATCACAACCAGAGGAATGAATGTCTTCTCGCGTGGAGTCGTCCAAAGTTGGGGTGGTGTTGTCTTGCAAGGCACTACAGAATTCTACGATAATTCAAAGCGCGAGATTTCACCTCGCAGTTTAAAACTTCAACTCGACGCTCAGCCTGATAAGAGCGAGCAAATTTGCATAGTTTACCAAACAACTTGCTACGAAATTGGAATATCTTCCCAAAATGCTATTCCTTTGGCGACATGGGTTTTTACGGGTCAAACAGGTGCATTTACTGCATTCCGTCCCCAAGAAGGTGAAGAAGTGCAGCTTAGAAACGTTGGATGGGGGTTTGCGCCTGCTGAACTAGCCCAAGGAACAATACCTCAAATACTTAGCTTTATTG
>JBGTNM010000279.1:0-5844 GCA_041743025.1 Microcystaceae cyanobacterium | reverse complement strand
TGAAAATTCTAAGCTTGGAGACTTAATCGATGAATAGCACAGTTCAACGCCTTCGGATCGCCTCTGTCAACCTAGTCAAAGAGCCTGAAGGGAAAATCTCTGCTAGTGGAACTTGCCAGTTCAAGTTCTATAACAGTGGTGAGTATCAAGGTGCTTCGGCTTCCTATCAAGCTTTCGGTCAAGCAGCACTTCGCTTACAAGAAGCTGTACAGCAAGGCAATGGTTCTGCTGTAGTTGTTGTTAAAGGAAGTATTGATATTCTGCCTCCCGACGCTCAGAATTTTAACCATCGACTGATTTTAAAAATCAGCCATGTGTTGAGTGTTGAAGCCTCTGGGTTTTCTGCTCCTGCTATGGAAGTTTCCGTTCTCAATTTCCATAATGGCAGTGAGCCGGCTGCTGAGATCAGCCTTGATGAATTGCCCTGTTAAAGTTTTTGCCAGCCTCTAAAGGCTGGTTTTTTCTTTGAAACTTGGGAGATTTTTTTTGCCTTGGGCAAAAGTGGGTAATCATTTAGGAGAATGACCAAGAGTATTTGGGGCATAGCTGCTTGTTTATTACTATTTTTATTAATTTAACCTTAATTCAGGCTGCCAGCAGGCAGTCTTTTTTTTTCTAAGGGGATTCTGGTATAATTTGGCTACCTCGTTATTCCCCCCACAAATTGAGGTTATCCCCCCACTACAGCAGTTCCTCGACGACATCTTCGTCGATATACGGCAATTCTGATAAATCTTCCCCCATTTGGATGGCTTCCTCAGTTCGACAGCGAATTTCTTCCCTGGAAGGCGTTTTGGCTTGTCGATAATGGCGATCGGTATAGGTATAACCGTAGTCTTTGAGCCATTGTTCGTCTCGCTTGCGCCAATCAACGATTTCTTGTTGTTTTTGAATCTCTAGGCCAATCTGATTGAGGTCGCCAGGAACAGGATTTCGTACTTCTCCGTTGGGATGAAGGCTAAACCGTTGAGCCATTGTCCAAGTTTTGTGGGGATATTCCCACTCAGGCAGAACATTTCCCTGTTCATCATAGCAACTACTGTAATGCCCGCAGATTGCCCAGCATTCTTCAAATTCTGCTTGATAATTTGCCATATCTTCAGCATCTAAAACAAACATTTCTCAATTATAGACAATGTTAAATGCCAACAACCGCATCACTTTCAATCACTACGACCTTCTAGCCGCTCGCTATCTCAACGACCCCATTAACGTCAACGAACCTTGGCAAGAGGTGCGAGATAACACCATCTTAGGCGCTTACTGCGATGGTGCTACTTTTACTTTTGGCCGCCTGCCTTCTCGTCTTTTTAATTTAGAAGCAGAAGACCGCCAAGTGATTGTCGATCTCCTCACTGAAGCGGCTCCTCCTGGAACTCGCCTCGTCGCAGCATCGAAAGACCACTTCCTCTATGCCGACCCAACGCAGGAATTTAATGGCTTACCTTTAAATGAACTCATCCGACGATTGACCGAACATAAACCAGGGAGTCTTATCTATCGCTTCGGCAATAACTTCGGGCCGCTTCTATCTCCCTGTCAATCGGGACACATCCTGGAGGCAACGGTGTTGTTTGGGGATGAACAGACCGGAGATAACGGCGGGTATCTCGATACTGAGCAGTTTCGCTACCTCACCGATGACGGGCAGGGAATTATCGCTCCTGAACTTTGTCAGTCTCTTTTTGGCACGATTCATCATCAAATTCAGTTTCGTACCACACTACTCGACCAACTGCACTACGGCAAAGGAACCTTGATTCCTCGCCATACCGACAATCAAGAGCATCGATTTGACAATGTTAATTTTGAGGTTCTTAAATACGAGCAAGGACTGGAGCGAGTTGATTTAATTCTGCCTTTGTCGTGTTTTAAAGGATCTGGGAAAACAGGCATCAACCCTGGGTTACAAACGATTCGCTTGTGGATGGGAGAACGCGATCGCTCTCCTGAAAACTCCACCACTCGCTCGACGGAAGTGGGGTTGATTAATCGTGGTTACGCTCAGGATATTTTAACTCTCCAGCAAGAAGAATTAACTAATTTGCAGCAAATTGTGAGCGATCCTCGCCTCCTAGAGCAGGAATATCTCAAATCCGCCGACGAACGCTACGAAGATCTGCGCCAATCTTATCTCGCAGAAGGGCAAGACCCACCCCTACGTCGCCCAGACTTGCTCTATGACTTAATTAAAGCCGACCCCCACCGCCAACTGTTCTCAACCAAAAAATTTCTTCAACTCGAAGAAAAATTCCTCTCAAGGCAGTTTAAGGAAGCGGCCACGGGCGGGTTTATTCGTTGGCGGCGGACGTTTGCCATTGGTTCTAAATGTCTAGAACCTGGTCAAATTACCAACACTTCCTATGGTGAAGGTGAACGTCTGGGCAATTATCGCTCTCCGATGCTGCTTGAATCGGCTCTTTATGACTGCCGCAATACCCTTAATGACTCCAAAGCCTATGCCCCAGATGGTTCTACTTTGCGTGGCGTGACGGTCATCTGCACTTGGGGGTGGTCGGATTACCTCAATCGCCTGACTCAACAATTACAACCTCATGTCGCCAACCCATCAGTTGGACAGTTTCTCAACGCACTTCCTTCAGCAGAAACCATCGCTTCGTCAGGCGGCTACGAGCGCCTGATATTTATTCAAAGCCTCAACCCAGCGATCGCTCAATTCAATCTAGATTTTAAGCTCAAAGTTGATTTACTTCCCCTACAAACGCAAACCGAAGGGCAACAAATTGACTTCGACGGGGATGCCCTTTCGGTTACACCTTTAAAAGAATTACCGGCTACTTGGCGGGAAATTAGCTACCAACACAATCTAGCTACTGCACCCGTTCCTCTCGTTAAAGAAGCCAAAGTTGACTATCCGGCTAGCATGAGCCGCGAACTGATGGCCTACGCTATGGCCGACCCACCAGTGGGACTCTTTAACAACTTTAACCAAGCTGTGTTAATGCTCAAGCAAGAACTACGTGTCACCGCTTCGTTACAATTTGAGGTTCAACGCGACTACGCTCAACAGATTATTGCGGCTTGTCAAAGTGCTAAGGCTCGTGAAGCAGATTCCAAAAATCCCATTCCGATTCACCCAGATTATCGGAAGATGGTGGTTAATCTCGCTGATTATCCGCAAAAAGACCGCTCAGTATCCGGTGTTTCTCATATTTTCGAGCAATATTCCCTCATTTTAGAAAAATGTCAGATTCACTCGACGGTTAACAATCAAAGGACGGTGGATCTCTTTAAAAGCGCTCTAGCACCCGATCAATCTCAAAAAGTTCAAGATGAAGGGGTTTTGGTGCGCGTTCCTACTTCCATTACCGCTAAAAAAGAAACTGGCGTTTATACCGATGGCAAACTCATCACTGTCAACGGCTATAGCAATCCTGAGATCTTGATTCACCAAACAAATCAGGCATACCACCAGATTCAAGAAAACTTTGAGGTCGTGCCGATTGAGACGGTTAAGGGGTTATTTCCCCCGTCTTCTAGCCGCACTCTGGTCAATCAAGCTTTAGCAGCCAAGCAAGAATACGACAGGCTCTACAACGCTGCTTCTTCAGTAAGCGATCGCAGCGAGCGGGAAAAAAAGGGTTTGGCACTGAAAATCATCTCGCCTAAAGGAACAGAATTCGATCTTTCTTTTGCTCACCGCCACCTGAGCCAGCTAGCGGCATTAGGGCTTAAACCTGGGGGAACGGTTCAATTGTCGCTTACGCTGGGGGAAACTTCCCCCGAAAGCCCCCTTTGTCACGCTTATCCCCTTAAAGCTGTGGTTCCTTCACCCGACCGTGAAGTGACTATCGGCTTGATTCATCAGTCTTTTGTTGAAACTTATAACTTATCGCCCAATACCAGCACCGTTGTCAGCGCCTCTTTTGCCTTAGTTCCGACGAAAAGAGATGCTGAACAATTATTTGAGCGAGCCAGAGAGTTTGTCAGCGATTGGGTAGCGCAAATTCCCCAAGAGCAGCGCTTTGATTATGCTTGCGCTGCTTGGGAAGTCTGCACTACGCGGGAATCTTCTGCTGCCGATGGCGATTATAAGGTTAATAACTTTGTTTTTGAAGCATTTCCTGAAGAAATTAAGCAGCAATGCTCGGAATTTCAGTTTACTACCCAATATATCAGCGAACTGGCGACTTACGGTCAAGCTCCTTTAAGCCTTTTCAACGCCGACCAACCCTTAGACTTGGTTTTAAAAAAAGGCATACATCCTGAAAAAGGGACACAGACTCCAATTTGGCACGTCAAAGATCCGCAAAATCTAGAGGCATCCCTTCCGCTCGGTGCTGTTTGGGCAAGAGATTTTCGGCTGCCTTTAGGTACGCAACTTCAAGGGCAAATCTCAAGCGATCCCTCAACCACTGCCAATCTAGAAATTCTTACGCCTCAAATTAAAGCATTATTAGGGAATAAAATCCTTAAAATTGGTAAATTGCAGGATTTTAAAGCGGCTAAGGGACGAATTTTTCAAGGCGAAGTTTTGGATTTAACCCTACGCCATTATTCGGTAACAACTGAACATTATCTATTTTTGGGCGACCAACAATTGGGACTGCTCGATGCCGAAAACTTTAAAGTGTTGAGAGATTCGGGGGTAGATCTTCTGCGTCCTTTTCCCGTTACTTTAAATAGTTCTGGTGTCGGTCAGGGATTGAAGCATCTGGTTACGCTCCCCAATGGGCAAGTCATTGATTTGCCGCAAGTTTTTTCTCATGCGGCTAAACCTTTGAAAACTCGAAGTTTTACCAACGAGTCGGTTCTTCTCAATTATCGAAATCTGCAAAAAAGTAAGTCGCAGTGGGCATTAGAAGTAACAGTTAATGGACAGCCTCAAACGTTAGGCATTTTTACGGATGCCGATTCCCGCCAAGCGTTACTGGCGGCTAAACTGTTGCAAGATGGCAAGGCATTTCAAGCTAAGCTCACTTCTAACGTGACTCGCCTGCGGCTGGATATTTTACCCGAAACCCTTCGTTATCCTGAACTCGGCCAGTGGGAATTTCTTCAAGAGGTTCCGGTTAAAGAATCTTCTCAAGATTCCCTTATTGATGCTCAAAAAGCCGATTATTATCTCAATCGCCTGCAATATCAACCGACGCTATTTTATGTCACTTCTCGCGCTTGGCAGCATCCCAACGGAGACATTAAGGAATTAAAAACATTGGGACTCAGCTTTGATGCCAGAAATAGGCAAAAAATTACACGATTTCTCGATAAACAGAACATTCCTTATGTCCAATGCCAGAATGTTACTGACAACGCTCAATCTCAACCACGCTTTTGGGAACGCCAGCGCTCGATGGTTTCCGTTGAAGTGCCAGTTTGTGACCTTAGCGAGCGGAATCTGCAATTATTAGTTAATCATTATCAATTTCCTTTACAAGCTAATTGGGAAAACTCGCGGAAGAGTGCTTATCATCAAGCTCTTAAAGCGATTCCGCAACGCCCTCCCCTAGAACGTCGGCAATTGGCAAAAGATCCAGCCATTCAAGCTACGTTTGAGGCAGGAAATTCTGAGCAATTGCGGCAACTCCCTAATTTACTGAGCCAAGAAAATTATCAATGGAATTTGAACGATGGACAGCTTGAACCAACTTGGCGCTTAACTATCCCTTCTGCTAAAATTGAAGCCTTTACGGCTTATCTCGCTAATAAAAGTATTCCTTATCGGTTAGCTCCAAACATTGAGATTCCTTCAGAATCTCGGTTAGGTTATGGTGTCATTCAGTTTAAAAAATCCGACCTTCCTGAACCCGTTCAGATAACATTTTTATCCCGATTTGATCTGCCTCTAAATGCTGAATGGGGTGGCAATTATTGGGAACGCTT
>JBGTNM010000278.1:0-9165 GCA_041743025.1 Microcystaceae cyanobacterium | reverse complement strand
TTTTTTAGGACTTTTAGAGATTGTTAAAATTTTAGGATTGGGTAATAATTATTTATCTTTAATTATTCCCTATACTGCTATTAACTTACCGCTCACTATTCTTGTCATGCGAAGTTTTTTTCAGCAATTGCCTAAAGATTTGGAAGATGCAGCAAAAGTTGATGGTTATAAAATCCTGCCAATGCTATGGTATATTTTATTGCCGCTAACACTCCCAGCATTAGTAACCACCGGGATTTTAACGTTTATTTTTGCTTGGAATGAGTACATTTTTGCACTGACTTTCATCACTCGCGAAACGATGAAAACGGTTCCTGTTGCAACTGCTCAGTTAGGCGGATCTTCTACCTTTGAGATTCCTTACGGCCCCATTGCAGCAGCAACGGTTTTGGGAACGCTGCCTTTGATATTATTAGTTTTATTGTTTCAGCGCCGAATTGTAGCAGGGTTAACGGCTGGGGCTGTTAAAGGATGATATCTTCACCGCATTTTATTTATTTTTCATGCTCGTTAGAAGGCTCAATTGTTGTCATTTTCAAAGAACCCATTGGGCAGGATAGATTTCACCAGTTTGTGTAATTTAAGGCTCTTCTAACAAATAGTGATCAGGGTTAATTTCTAGTACATCAGACTGAGTGAAAGGGCAGGATTCAGGGAAGGTTTTTAAGGGTAATTGGGTTTCTAGGGCGGCAGCTTTACAGGCTTCTTGATAACATTCATCGAATACGGCATCGAAGTATGGCTTTAAACTAGGACTATTTTTAAGTGATTTATTGAGTCTTCGAGAATGTTCATTGATAGTATAAGCCCAGCTAGGAGTCCGTTTATTAGGCTGATAATGCCATTTCAGTAAATGTTGTAGTACTCGGATTAAATTACTCTCTAGTGCCTCTTTTTCTCTGCGACTCATCCCCTCTATTTCTTCGAGTAAGTTTTCAATATCTAATCTCTCTAATTTGCCTTCTTTAAGCAAGTTTGCTGTTTCCTCTAACCAAAGATTAAAGTCAGTTTCGTACAGTTTTTTGGCAGTCAACATGATTAAGTAAGTAAGCACTTATAACGATAATTGTAGCGTTTAGCTTGTCGGTAGTGTTATTTACAGCAGTTTGCAACTTGATGAGGTACACCATTAATCTGTAGGGGCACGGCGATAATAAGCTTATGGTTTTAATAGTATGGTTTTAATAGTAAGGTTACTAATGCCGTGTCCCTACTGTATTCTTTCCATTTTCTACCTGACGTACAATAGTGTTACTCCCAAGAAACCGGATTTTTGCGTAAGCCCTGTCCTGATTAGCCACCACTGTTGAGGAGATCAGCGATCGCCCGTTGCTGGTAATGGCTTTCATAGGGAGGGGATTGGCGAGAATCGGTAATCAGCCAATCGAGGGCGGCTGCCTGTACGTCAATGGCCGCGCCTGTTTTATCGATACAATGGCGACCAAATACCAATTTATCGACCAAACGCACCCCAGGTCCTAAGCGAGAATATTCAAAAATGACACTGTTTTCAACGGTTGCGCCGCTACAAATCCAGCAACTCGGGCCGATCATGGTGGGGCCGATAATGGTTGCCCCATCTTCGATGCGGGTCATGCCGCCAATGTAAACTGGCCCTTGAATGTTGACTTTATCCCAGTTCACTGCCACATTAATGCCTGTAAAAATGCCTGGTTTGACTTCAACGCCTGGAATTGCCACATTTTTAATTTCTCTGAGCAAAACACCGCGAATAGCGTGCCAGTAGTCGGGAACTTTGCCAATGTCTACCCATTCAAAATCCATATTGACGGCAAAAAACGGGGCCCCTTTTTCGACCAGTTTGGGAAACAGTTCGCTACCGATGTCGTATTGTTGGTTGGGGGGAATGTAGTCAATAACTTCCGGTTCAAAAATGTAAATCCCCGTGTTGATATGAGTGCTGAGGGCTTCTGCAACCGAGGGCTTTTCTTGGAAAGACTGAATGCGCCCGCTTTCATCGGTGACAACAACGCCATAACTCGAAACCGTCTCTTTAGGCACTGATTTGGTAATAATAGTAGCGATCGCGCCTTTTTCTCGATGCCACTTAACCGCCGCCGTTAAATCAAGATCAATCAAGGCATCCCCACAAAGAACCACAAAGGTATCATCAAAAAAAGGATTAAAGTCTTGAATACGCCGCAATCCGCCTGCCGATCCCAACGCTTCGCCGACGAGATCGCCATCAACAATGCGTCCTTCAAAGGAATAGGCTATTTGCACGCCGAATCGCTGTCCGTCGCGAAAGTAGCTTTCAATTTCTTCGGCGAGGTGACTGACATTTACCATAATTTGGTCAAAACCATGCTGTCGCAGAAGTTCTAAGAGAAACTCCATGACGGGTTTTTGCAAAATCGGAATGAGCGGTTTTGGGATGGTCTGGGTGATAGGACGAACGCGAGTTCCTTTTCCTGCTGCCAAAATCATGGCTTTCATGAATGCACTACCTCAATCTCTGCCACAAACGTTTGGGGGACAATGCCCAGTTTACCACTTACTTTCTAGAAATCTCGTTACCAGTAGGGAGATTGTTACTTCAACTCACCCTAAAAACCTCTTCCTTTGCAGGATAGGGGGTTAGAGGGTTAGAAAGATGGCTCTCCCGTACCTGTGGTGATAATAAAATCTTATAGATTAATGTAGGATGGGTTTAGACGGCAGTAAGTATTCAAACTCAACTAAAAATTATCAATCCGTCGTAACCCATCTTCTTTCTATTTGTAACATATTCGATTGTCTCCATTAACTTGTGTAAAAGATGACTCAGAATGTTTCTAAAATTTGGTAATCTCTGCAAAGTGGCTCAAGCTGTTAAATTTTTGTAAATCAGGAGCGAACTAATTGAAAGAATTAGCGGCGACGCTTTAAACTTAATCCTCCTAAGCCAACACTAATCAAACCGATAATTGCACTCGGTTCTGGTACTTTTTCTGATGGAACAAAATTTGGAACTACCGCTTTAAAAGAATAGAGATAGGTAGGAATTAAAGCGAGTCCTTGAGGACAGTTATCGTCAAGGTTAATCTGGCGGTCAGAGTTATCGATTAAGTTAGTACAAACATTAGATTGAGTATCGTTCTCATTGTCTTGAGTCACACTATAATCATTGTCCGTTCCAGCCAAGATCGCGTAACTGCCATCATCTAATTGGGGGCCAATTGCCAACCCTTCAATTTTTTCTGGAATTAATTGTCCCGCAGTTACTAACTCATCTTGGATGTCAATAAATGGCAGAGGATCTTTTTGTACTGGCGTGACTCCCCCAGGCAAATTATTAGTTCCAGTCAGAGAAATATTACTGACATCCGTTGCCCCGTTAAGATCAATTTTGTAAATCCGTTTGCTGGCAACGGGATTTAGCAACACGCCAGCTTCTGTAGGAGAAGCAGGAGGATCGACTCCAATGCCACGATTATCCCTTTCGATGACTAAAAATTCATGGTCATTAATAGCAGTAATCGCGCTAATTCCGAGACTACGCCCTTGTTGATTGGCATTAAATTGATTGTTTGGAACTCTGGCATTAATAGAAGCTAAATCTTCCAATTGGTAGATATATTGAGCGGTACTATTGCCAGTAGCGGTATCAAATTCAACAATTCTGAGATTGCGACTGTAGCGACCATCATTATTGCCATTACCTGGGTTTTGTCCTTCATTAACCAAAGGATCTTGTAACATAGCAAAAAGTTTTGAGCCATCAGGGGTAATGGCTAATCCTTCAAAACCCCGATTATCTTGACGACCGTTAGTAATGGTAGGTCTGCCATCAACGTAATTGAGTGTCCCATTACTTTCTTTGGGAATTAGGTTAATTGGGTTAGTATTAGCAGCAAGATTGGGAGTATTGAAGGCTCTGACTAAGCTTCCTTGTGGACTAAATTCATACAGAGATGGCCCATATTCATCAGAGACATAAAAATTGCCATTGGGAGCAACTATAAATCCTTCTGGATCGAAACTTAATCCCAAGACACTTTTACTACCATTTAGATTCAAAGGATTGTAGCCATTATAATTATTGCTACCAATGGGAGGCGGACTGGTTTGATTAGGATTGGTAAAAAGAATCGTTTGGATGAGATTAAAATTGCTAATTGCCCCTGTATTGGGATTAACATCTAGGGTGAATTTCTGTACCCTGGTGTCGTAAGCAATTGTCCCGCCACCCGGGCCGCGATCGCTCAAACCATAGTAAACGTTGTTAGAACGATCATAGTAAAGATCGGAGAAGAAACCACCAAGGCGATTTCCATTCGCTCCATTGGGTTGACCACTTAAATCAGTTGCATCACCCGCAATAACGATGGGTAAACCAGCTAAAGAGCCAGCCTGAGCAGCATTAGTACTCAAAACAGATAAGGTTAAAGAACTAACTAGCAGAGAGAAAAACAGTTTTATTGGCTTCATATTTCCCAAAAATGTTAAGTTTGTGCATTGGTTTTTCTTAAGCAGGGGCGACTGAAAACAAATTTCTCAGCTTGCCCCTTTCTTAGTAGATTTTTGAGTTAGTGATCTCGTTTTCCGCTTCGTCTTAAGAAATCTTTTTGTTTTAGTCTTAAACCCAATCCCAACACTCCAAGTGCAAAGAATCCAAGCACTGAGCCAGGTTCAGGAACGCTTTGCTGGGACTGAATAAATTCGGACAATCCTGCCAGATTATCAGTATTGATTAAATCAACATCAGCCTCATAAAGAGGACTCCAAACATTGGGAGTATCTTGGGGTAAATTCCAAAAACGCAGGATTTTTCCCTCTTCATGCACTTGAGCAACAATGCTTTCCAGCTTCGCTTGTGTAGCCGATGGAATTGCGCCAATGCCATTCCAAGCTGAATCCCCGAAGAAAACATTGTTCCAATTATCACTGATAAGAGGCATAAACCCAGAGGAGATTTCTGTGCCAATATCACTACTACGTCCATCGTATCCCGCATAGCGCAAAGGCTGCGAAAGCATCAGATCCAAAGGACGATTGCCGGAAATAATGACGCTGACTGCCCCTGGAGATACACTATAGTCGTTATTGCCGTTTTTCGTGTAAGTCGTGAATAATCCGGGGGTGACTGCTGTGTACTCAGCCAGAATTTGATCGAGTCGCGTATAGGTGGAAACGCCTTCACTCTTGATATCAACCAAGAGAATGATCGGGGTACCATCAGCATAAACCCCGCCATTATTCTCCTGAATCGCTAAATTTTGCAGTGGCGTTAGGTAAAGCTCTTGCAAAGTTGGTAAGGTGCTAGGAACAGCTACTGGATCGTGTGCCACTCGCAAATTCTCGTTATCATTGGGATAAAGCCAAATATCCGCCTCAACGCTAATAAACCCGTAGCTAAGAGCATCAAAGAGTGGATAGGTATGTTCGTAGTCATTGTGAGAATGCGTCTGCGGTACCGAGTAACTAGAAGGAGCGGGGGGGTTAGGATAAGGATAGGGTTGGTCGTAGGGCGCGGCGTTTACTTGAGAAGTCCAACAACCAACCGCGAAGGTTGCGGCAGCAAAAGAACGGCTAAGAAGATTCATCGATAATTCCTCGAAAATAATGGGTTTGTTTTTCCTAATGGCGTACACTGATTCAACGAAAAAGTTAGATCCCAAGCCTGATTTATCTATCTCACTTCCCCCTTTGCCTTGAGGAAACTTTTTGTTTTAGCTTTGATCCCAATCCCAACACTCCAAATGCAAAGAACCCAAGGACTGAACCAGGTTCAGGAACGCTTTGCATCGGGCCAGGTTCGGGAACGCTTTGCAGCCCAAGTCCGATTAACACGGGGTCATGATCGGAAGAAGCATAAGCATCGGGTGCATAGAGACTTATCAATTGACTGGGGGACTTAAATTCCGTGCTGTAGCCTAATACATCTGGTTCGTCAGCGTTGATATGCCAAGTTGCCGCACCTGTTACAAAAGGATTGAGGCTAGAACTAGCAAAAGCATAATCTAATGTGCCTGACTGACCTTGGAAAAGATAGGAATAGACATCGGTTCCGCCGAATCGTTGGTCTAAATTGACGTAACCATTAAACTCGATCTTCGTAATGGGATCTTCCTTGGCGTAGGCGTTCAAATCTCCCAGAATTAACTGGTAGTTGGTACGGCTATTGGTGGGATTGGTGGCTAACCATTGGGTTAATTCCGATGCCTGTAGAGTACGGGTACAATTAAACGCAGCCTGTCCATCTCCTTGATCTGAATTATCGCTTGCGCTACAAGTTCCCGATGCCGTTCCAGTGCCACCCTTCGATTTAAAGTGGTTCACATTGACGGTAAATTGCTCTGTGTTGGGTAAACCGACAAAGGTTTGGGCGATGGAAGGACGGTTGATGGCGGGATTGAAGATGCCTGTGTCGAGAATGGCGGTATTGCCTACAGGACTAACTTTATCGGGTTTATAAAGCAGCCCAACCGCAATTTGATCAGTTCCTAATTGAGGTACACCAGGATTGATATAGGTATAAGTTCCTGCCCCGGCTACGGCATTGAGAGCATTGGCTAAACTGGCGATCGCACTATCAGCCCCGTAACCATTATTTTGTACTTCCTCTATTCCCAAAACATCCGCATTCAGTCCCAAAAGGGCGCTGACGAGTTTATTTTGCTGGCGTTGGAATTCTTCGGCAGTTTGTGCGCCTCTCGATCCTAAAGTGGTGAAGTAGTTTTCTAGGTTAAAGTCCCCAACCGTAACGTTTCCTCCCACAGTTTGCGGCTGTTGAGGACGAGGATTAGTGGCAGTATCGAAGCTGGGTTCAGTAGTGGGTTGGATGCGATATTTATTAAAGTCATAATCCAAAACCCCTGTCACCCCCGTCGTTGTCTCGCCTAATCTGAGAGTATTATTCGCCGTTAATCCAGGAGGAACAGGGGAAGGATAGGGAATCGGGTCGGGATTTTGGATATTGCTGCCGTCGTCTAGGGTGATCAGGTTGAGGTTATTTTGAGCCTGAAGCGCATTAGCTGCCGCCCCTGGAGCTACAATTTGAGTCGGCTGATACAAGCGTCCGTCGGAAGATAAACCCACTTCTCCAAAACGTCCTAAGCCAAAGTTATCCGTCACCGTCAGGTTTTGGGGTAAGTTGACCAGCATTCCCTCATACCGTTCTAAATAATCAGAACTGGCAACTGGCAGATTAACGGCTGTCGGCGCGATAGTCAAACCTGTTCCTAAAACAGAAAGGGTATCGCTGAGGGTAATTTGGGTTTTATTAAAGGATTCAGAAACTTGTCCGACGACTTCCACCAAAACACCCGCATTAAGACTGCTCAGAGAAGGAGCCGAAACGAAGATCCCATTAGAAGCACCGGTTGTGGTGGGGTCATTGGCGTTAGTATTGTCCTGAATAAAGAAGCCATTGAGTTTCTCAGCCCCCAGGAAATTCCCGACAACTACACCTTGGGTTTTAACGTTCTGACCTACAAGGGGACTGCTGCTGCCAGTCCCTTGAATATTGTAGATTGAGACAAAAGACGGAGGCACAGGGGGAACGCCACCATTTACATCCCCATTGAGTTGAACATTATCTAAGCGTAATGTTCCGCCAGTACCAGTCGCGTTATACCCATAAATCCTGAAATTGAGAGGATCAGAAATATTGGTAAAACCCGATAAAGAGGCAGTTAGAGGAGAGGGATTAAAAGTACCATCATTAGGACGAGTTAAACTAGCGATCACCCCAGCGTAATTATCTTGACTAGAACGAACTTCTAACTGACTTGGACCCGTACCAGACCGTTGAGCGTCAAAGATTAAGTTAGTCAAACTTAATGTAGTGCCACTGTTTGGCGCAACGGTAAAATCATAATACTTATTAGGGTCATAGGTAGGATTTAAACTCCAATTACTACCAGTAAACGCTCGTCCGGGATTGCCGCCAACAAAACCAGTTCCGGTAATACCAGTCGATCCGAAATTGCTGAAAGTAAGATTAGAGTTGACACTAGTAGGGGCTAGACTATCACCTTCAAAGGTATATTGTCCGACCAAAGCTGCATAGCTGGCTGGTGAAAAAATGCCCAAACCAATCAAGGCAGTTAAATTAGCGACAGTGGAAAAACGAAACATGATTTACACTCCTTACAATAAAAAAAGTTACTCAATCTAACCGACAAAAAGAATGAATTTATGCTTCTTCCCCAATGCCTAGGCGGAAGATGTGCAAAGATTACCAAAAATCCCCTTAATGGCGGCGTTTACGGTTCATTAATCCCGCGAAGCCAAAAATGAGCAAACCTACAGTGGTAGCTGGTTCAGGAACAGGAGTCACATCCAAGAAAACGGCATGATGGTCAGAGGCAGAATTCAAGGAAGAGAGAGGGTTAGCATCGGTTGGCCAAAAAACGCGAGCATCCGAAATGGCTAAATTGGTAGAAGGAAGGACATAATCTACTCTTAGATTTCCCGAAGCAGAAGGGGACAGATCATTAAGAAAATCAGCCGTATCATAGGCAGGATCTCCAGTGTGATTATTATTCACTCCGCCTTGATTAATAGCTGCTTCTACTCCCCCCAAACTAAAGGGTGTCTTGCTAGTATTAACGAGAGGATTATCTAGGAGTTGATCGATCGCACCTGGAACGCTGTCTCCATCATTGGGATCGGCATTTTGATCCCCCATAATTACAAAGCGAGAACCGGGAGTCAAACCACCGCAGTCTCCTTGATCATCGCAGATGTAGTCTCCTTCTCCGGGAGTGATGTAGTCGTTCCACAAACGGATTTCGTCATAGTTGCGTCTGCCGTTGCGGTCTTCTTGTCCATCAAACACAGGGGGAGTAGGATGACTAGCTAGAACATGGACAATTTCACCATTAACATCGATGGGTAAATCCCAATGACTTTTTGAAGAGAGGGGAAATTGGGCCGCGACTTCTGGACTATACCAATCGGTAGGGAGCAAATTCCCCGGCATATCGTTCCATAAAAAATTCTGAAAGGTTCGCGCTTGCTCCTCCAAAATGGGATATTTTGAATAAACGGCCATCCCATATTGTCCTGGGTAAAAACCAAATCCCCAAGAGGTGTTTGCGTAGTCAACAGTTTCTGGGGAAGGTTGAGCGATCGCGCCGCCTTGTTGCACGTTTAAGGCATACCCAGAGAAAATCCCCGTATTAAAAGGGTCGGTAGTGCTATCGGGTCGGACAAAAA
>JBGTNM010000277.1:0-2695 GCA_041743025.1 Microcystaceae cyanobacterium | reverse complement strand
ATTCTCTTTTTTAATTTTACAAGAGAACTTATCCTGAATATTAATTCAGGAGAAAAGGCAAATTTTAGGTAGGGTTAAATTAGTTTAGGGCAAGCTTTTAAAATTTGCTATTATACCATAAAAAACTTTTGCAAGAGGTCTCTTGAAAAAGGCATAATTAAAGGGTTTGACCATTATCTGCGATCGCTGATGAAGGAATTTATCGGCATCAGAGAACGTAAATTGGAAAAATAGCAGAGGTTTTAGCTGAGCAAACCTAGTCGTTAAGCTGTTTCTAGCGATCAACTTTCATCCGTTAGAAGCAGTCCTATTGCAGATATTTCTTCAGTTCAGCGGCTGCTTGGACAAAAAGAGAACGAACTGCCGGAACCTCGGCTAAACCATTCAGCAGTCCGAAGTCATGAATCATGCCGTTGTAACGCACGGTTGTCACTTTTACTCCGGTTTCATCTAGCTTACGTCCATAAGCTTCGCCTTCATCACGCAGGATATCGCTTTCTGCGACCTGAATTAACGCTGGAGGCAATCCTTTGAGTTGCTCAATTGTAGCCTGTAGGGGAGAAGCATAGATTTCTTGGCGTTTTTCCGGGTCAGTCGTATAGAGATCGTACATCCACTTCATCAAAGATGTGGTCAGGAAACGTTTCTCGCCAAATTGTTGATAAGAATCCGTTTCAAAATTAGCGTCTACGATCGGCCACATTAGGATTTGCAACTTAATCTGCGGCCCCCCTTTCGCTTTCGCCATCAACGTGGTGACAGCCGTCATGTTCCCGCCGACACTGTTGCCGACAACTGCCAGATTTTTGCCATCAACACCAATCTCCTCGCCATGCTCGGCAACCCATTTAGTAGCGGCATAGATCTCATTGATAGCTTGTGGATACTGAGCGTCTGGCGTTCGAGTGTAGTTGACAAAGACAGCCGCAAAACCTGAAAGCACGACGAGATCGCGAACCATGCGCTTGTGCGTTGGGTAATCGCCCAGCACCCAACCGCCGCCATGAATAAATATGAAAACAGGCAGTGTGCCTTTGACACCTTCAGGTCGCACGATGTTTAGCGTAATCGGATAACCGTCAGCGGTAATCGCCTTTTCAGACTCGTCAATGCCTGAAACATCCACTTTAACAGCAGCCTGTGCATCTACTAGCACTTGACGCGCTTCGACTGGAGTTAATGTCTCTAAAGGCGCATCATCTCCTGAATTCAATAATTTCAAAAATGCCTTTACTTCTCTGGAAAGACGCGGATCGTCTGCGACTTCCCAAACTTTCACCGCTTGCGAGTTTGCTTGACTAATCATAAGTTCTCCTTTAGTTGATGATGGTAAACAATAGACTTCTTGCTTTTATTCGGGAACAGGTAACAGAGGGTTATAAAACCGAACTTTTGCGCATAGTTCTAATCTATTGAAGTGGCACTATCAAGCTAACTGGCTTAACAGTGTTGGTTATTGTGCCACGATCGCGGAATGACAATCACCTACTATCGAGATAAAAGTAGGCTGGCATGATGTCCTCCTGGATTACGCAACGTGAGTTGCCATAAAGCGACGGATCTGCTCGGCGATCGCCTCTCCTTCCTCCTCCAGGGCAAAGTGCCCGGTATCGAGTAAATGAAACTCAAGCGTTTGTAGGTCGCGCTGTTAGGGATAAGCCCCTTCAGCAGGAAAGATATCGTCGTTCTTCCCCCAAACAATCAGGGTGGGTGGCTGATATTTACGGAAATACTCCTGCCATTGTGGGTATAACGGTGGATTCGTGCCATAGCTATACAACAGTGCCAGTTGAATCTCAGCATTTCCGGGGCGATCGAGGAAGAGTTGATCCATGTTCCAGGTATCCGGGCTGATCGCTTCAGGATTGCGAACGCCGTTGGTATATTGCCACTTCGTTGCTTCTAGGGTGACAAGGTATTTGAGCTTGTCCGCATTCTCAGGAGAACGGTCTTGCCAGTACGCCTCGATCGGCTCCCAAAACTCGCGCAGACCTTCCTCGTAAGCATTCCCGTTTTGCACAATCAGTGCTTCCACTCGCTCTGGATATTTAGCCGCAATCCGATAGCCAATGGGAGCGCCATAATCCATCACGTAGAGGCTGTACTTCTTACTGACTTTTCACGTCAAGTCTGAAAAGCAGTTGAGGATAGGATTCTAGCTATCAGGGTAGCGTTGGGGGTAAAATTAGGAAAATAGAGTGAGTGCAGGTCAAGAAATGTTGGATTGGTGGGAAAAGAATTTTGCGAGTTGTCAATTGGGAGACGAGCGATTAAACAATCGAGCTTACTCAATCGGGCAAACCCTGAGTCAAGGATTTGGAAAAGCTTTGTCAGAAAGCTTTAAGGGAGCCAACGCCTTGAAAAGAGCTTAGGAATTTTTGCCAACGGCAAAGCCGAATTTGACAAGATAATCGAGCCGCATTGTGAAATGACAACTGCAGCAGGAGAAGAATACAAGGTGATCTTGTCTGTAGGGGATACGACGTTCCTAGATTATGGCAGTATTAAGGTCAAAAGGGAAGGTTATGGCCCAATCGGGAATGGTGGCAACGGACTGATTCTACATAGTGCCTTAGCGATAGAACCCGAGCAGGGGCAGACAATCGGGCTACTGTGGCAAAAGCTGTGGAACCGAGAACACAAAGCCAAGCCGCCAAAGGATGAAACACCCGAAGCCAAGAAGCAACGTCAAGCG
>JBGTNM010000276.1:0-31866 GCA_041743025.1 Microcystaceae cyanobacterium | reverse complement strand
TAAAAAGATAGCTTATTTCCCTAACCTCTAACTCTTGGCTCAGTCGCTAAAGTTGTCACAAAAAAGATTAATGACGGGCCGAAATAAGCAACGTGCAAGAATAAAGAAAAAACAATCAAAGCCAATAAATACTTAAGTTTTTGAGGTTGATATAATCTTTTAATGATTCTTCCTAAGAGTAAAAAGTAAAAGCTACAAAATATAATTCCTCTGTAAAAAATTAGGTGCAAGAGTCCATTGTGAGGTGTCACTGCTGGCAAATTCAGTCTTAGCTTTTCTTCATCATAGTTAGGCGGCAATCCTAGCAAAGCATTTTCAGGAGTTTTGATTAAATACCTTACAATTCTTTCATTACTCTGGAAGCGATATAAATTGCTTTCATCTGCAATTTGAGTGACTCTTTGAAGATCTGTTCTACCGAGTTGCTTACTGGTAGTTTCTGCATTATTAATAAAATAAGTACCCATAACTAATAGCAACGAGTTAGCCAGTAAAATCATTAATAAAAACGAGAGTTTATTGATAAATAAACCAACAGTTTGCCTTTTGACAATAAAAGTAAAACACTTTTCATATATGAAAATACAAATGAAAATAAATAATGATAGAAGATAAGCACGACTAAAAAAAATAAATGCACAAGCAATCGATATAAACAGTCCAATTTTGAAGTTATTTCTAAAGCAAAAAAAGAAAAATAATAACATTAAAAATCCCGAAAAGTTAGGATCGAGAATACTTAAAACGGGAATGTTAAAGGCAGGATGCCTGTAAAAAGCTAGTTGATAAATAATTGAGCCAAGGCTAAGCCAATATATCGTGAAGACAAAATTGCGATTGAGGTAGTAGTTGTTGCGGCATACCAAGGAAAGAGCAATCATATTAAAAGCATCGGCAAGCCTACCTAAAGAAAAATTGACAGAAAAAGTAATTAATAACAAAAACAAGATTAATATTAAATCAATACGGTTTAGCTTAATTCTATCAAAAACTAATTCAAACAAAAGAATAATTGAAAGAATAGGAATAAAAGAATCGGCATAGGCAAAAGTTCCATAAGGAATGAGATATAAAGCAGTGATCGCGTAAAAGATTAATAAGTAAAAAGTGAAAGAAGGAGTGGGTAAGGCAGGTTTATTAATCAATCTAGCAGGAACATTCATTAGGATTTTTAATTGTCTTTTAAAATACGTTTAAATAAAGACAAATAAGCATTAGTTTGAATTTTAAGATCGAACATTTCTTCTGTTTTTTGTCGTGCGCGATCGCGTAATGATTCATACCGTTCTTTTTCTTGTAATACCCAAGCTATTCCATAAGCCAACTCATCTTTATCAAACGGTTGCACTAAAAAACCATTCTGTTGATGTTCAATTATATCTGGCATTCCTCCAATGTCAAAGGCAACACAAGGCGTACCACAAGCTAAAGCTTCTATCACCGTATTCGGTAAATTGTCCTCAATCGAAGGCGCAACTAATAAGTCAGCCGCACTATAAGTTAATACTAAAGAGATCTCGTCATGTAATTGCCCAAAAGCGTGAATTTTGTAGCCTAAATCAGCAAAATTGTCAACAGAAGAAGCCCCCATAATGACTAATTCAATCGCTTCATCAGCGAGTAATAATTTAAGTTTACTTAGCGATTCTAATAATAAATGATAGCCTTTTCGCGGATCGCTCGTAGTACTCAAAGCAGCAAATAATAAGGTAAATTTATCTGGAGACAACCCTAACAAATTTTTGGCTAATTGTCGAGAAATAGGGCGATATTGCTCTAAATCTAAGCCATTAGGAATTACTTGTATCGGTCGATTTTGAAATAACGAACTTTCTGCGGCGCATTTAGCTAACCAGCGACTCGGCGTAACCAGCGTAAGATTGAGATTGCGCCAAGCTTTGGTTTTACGCCACCAAACCCAGCGAGATAAGTCCCACTGGCGTTTACTTGCTAACTGAGGACACGCGCCGCACGATTGCCGATAACCCTCACAACCTTGAGTATAGTGACATCCTCCCGTAAACGGCCACATATCATGCAGCGTCCAGACAATAGGATAGTTTAACTTGGCTAGGGTTTCAATTTGGAGGTATCCAGCATTTATCCAATGTAAATTGATAATATCCGGCTTTATTTGCGCTAATTTATTTTTAAACCTCTCAGGAAACCAATTTAGCGAATAAATCGAGCTATTACGTTGAGGATACCAACTCAAGGGGAGACTATCCAAAGTTGGTCTAAGTACAGAAAGACCTTTCTCTAGTTTAGTCGAAGGCCCAACAATGCTAGGATCGCCACTGTGTTTGGTTTGTACTTTTAAAGTAACATCCACTCCAACTTGCTGCAAACCTTGATAGAGTCGATAGGTAGCACGCGCTGCACCGCCTCGGCAATCGCTGTAGCTTGCTAACAGCACTTTCACGGTTTTCTGCCTTCCATAAATAAAGAGTCCGGTTTGCGAATTTTGCCTGCTATTGTATCTAATTGATAGGCATTAAAGTCGGGAATTTTGCTTATATCCGCCTGACAAATACGGACACTCACAAATCCCGCTTCTGTCAACAAACGGTGTAAAGAGTAGCGATCATACATCCAACGATGAACTTCCCCACTATTGCGAAATAGTCCTTCTAATAAAGCAGCATAAGTTTCTTTACCTGCTATTATTCTAACTAGAAATTGCGCGAATTTAAGTCTAATTTTTGCTAACCACCAACGAGGCGATTGGGAAACTAATTTAGAATAAAACGATTTTGGGGGTGAGGTTTTTGCTGACCAAAATTGTTCTGCTTCTTGACCAATCCGAGAGAGAATAAAATCTTGATTTGTCAGGTGAGAATCAGCGAGAAATTTACCCATTTCTCCTCCTGGGATATGTCGAACCATCTGATCGCACAATTCTAGCATCATCCAATCATAATTTGCTTCAGATTGCGGTAAACTAGCTGCTGCTTTGTCCAGAACTTCTAGATAGGTTTTGGCAATTTTTTCTAAATCGGGGACAGCGAGTCTAATAATTCCTTGAGATTGAAGGATTCGGTAACATTCTTTTATAAGTTGGTGTGCTTGTTGCAGAGTCAAATGTTCAACAAGGTGCGAACTATAACAAGCTGCAAAAGAATTGTCAGCAAACGGTAAACCTTGACGAAGATCACAAGCTTGTATATGAGGAGAATGAGAAACAATATCTAAATTAATCCAAGCAGGATGGTAGACCGAACCACAGCCAAGATTTAACAATTTACAAGTCCTTTGCATAAAGAATTCAACCCTTGGTGATAACTTGGTTTAATTTATTGGCTATCCGCCAAGAAAGAACGGGATCGAAGACGGTATTTTGAGTAAACCTGTCAGCTTGAGAATAACGAATTGTATGAGGAGGATGCTGCAACGGAAACTCTACTGCTGTTACTGGAATATTCGCTAAAGGACTTTTTGGATTTTTAGTATAATATCCTTCAGTTCCAAAACCAATATTAGACACTAAATTAGTATTAGGTAAAATCGTTAAGCCATTTTGTAACCAACAAGCAAACGTCCATTGATAGTCCCAAGTGTCAATTTTTTTGTCGTAAACTTTTTGAAAAATATTATGCCAATAGCGAACGGAGCGGGGATTGTCTAAAATTAAATTTAACAAACGGCGATCGCGCACCATTGGCCACATTTTCATATTAACATCATAATATTGCCAAGCTCGCCGCCAAGTCGCCCAGCCCCAAATATGAGTATAACGAGAAAAATAATAACTGTATTTTGTTTGATTGCGTCCGAACTGAAAATTATTCCCCGAAATATGCATGATTCGTTCATCATGTCGATAGTTACTCAAGAGTTCTTCACAAAATTGAAAAAAAGTCGGGTGAGGCAAACAATCATGCTCAAAAATAATTGCTTCTTCTACCTGGGAAAATACCCATTCTAATCCACTTGATAGGCGTAATCTTGCTCCTAAATTTGCTTCGGAAAAATTGGTTAAAATCTCGCAATTCCAATCAACGCGATCAATGATAGAACGGACAGCTTTACACTTATCAGCTTCCTCTAATCGATGGAGACGAGGCGCATCAGCAATTACCAGTAATGTAGAAGGTTTCGCTTGACGAATCGCTTCAAAAATCTTTTGAGTTGTTTCGAGTCTATTAAAAATAACTAGTACAACAGGAGTACGCATAAGCTAGAAAACCTTTAAATTGCTAATAACTGTTTATCATACTAGAATAGTTTAGGCTTATAATAAAAGAAACAAATATGATTCGTACTGATTCCTGTCCACGCTGCTTTTTATGCCAACGTGAAGGCAGGTGGCTATATAAAGAATTAAAAGACCATGTATTTAAAATAGAAGGTTCTTGGAATCTTAAACAATGTACTGACATCGAGTGCGGATTAATTTGGCTAGATCCGATGCCTATTACCGAAGACTTAGAGCAAGCTTACTGTAATTATTATACTCATCATAGTATTTCCATTGCTAAAAAATTTCAGGCTTTAACTGTTGCAAAACAACTTTATCACAAAGGCAAAAAGTTCCTGAAAAATAGATTAGTTTCTCTCCCAGGCATTAATCGCGATCGCTGGTTGTCAGACAATCTTTATTTAGAAGGATTAAAGCCAGGAAAATTGCTCGACTTAGGTTGCGGTAGAGGAGATTTTCTTCAATTAATGCAATCTCAGGGTTGGCAAGTTGAAGGTGTAGAATTTGATCGCAAAGCGGCTGCTTATGCTACTAATCATTATCATATCACAGTTCATACAAGTAACATATTCGAGATAAATTATGCGTCAGGAACCTTTGAGGCAATTATCTTAAATAACGTCATTGAACACTTACCAAATCCGGCAGAGACTTTAGCAGAATGCCTGCGAATTTTAAAACCAAATGGCAAACTAATTCTCATTACTCCTAATAGCAAAAGTTGGGGTGCTAAAATATTTAAGCAATACTGGCGCGGTTGGGAACCGCCTCGTCATCTTTTTCTTTTTTCCCCTCAAAACTTAGCAAGTTTAGCGCTTATTGCAGGTTTTACTCAATATCAAACCTTTTCATCAACCAGAGGTATTAGAGGGAGTTCTCCTATTCTCAATGCTTCTATTCAAATTAAAAAACAAAATTCTTTGTTAGGTAAAACTTCTTGGTTGGAACGAGGCTGGCTTTTAGCACTTTATGAATTTTTGCTGACTAGCGGCAATTCAAATTTAGGAGAGTGGGCAATATTAATTGCAACTAAATAATCTTTAAAAGAGATTTTTAAAAGCTTTTAAATAGATCCAGTTTTGACGAATTCTAAAGGGAATTAATAGTGCTTTAGTCAACATCCAACCATTGTGTCTAGTTGCAGCATAAAAAAACAAGCAAAAATAGTTAGAAATTCCATAGGATAGAAAAGTCGCCCAAGCTGCTCCAATTCCTTCATAAGAAGGAATTAAAAAATAATTTAGAGCAACATTAGAAAAAGCTCCAATTGTCGTTGCTATCGAACTAAATAAAGTTAAATTTTCGATAGTTAGCCATTGGAAGCTTGCCAATCCTAAAAATGCAAAAATTCCCGACCAAATATGAATGATCAAAATATGGCTAGCAGGGAGATATTCTTGTCCTAACAAACCAACAACAACAGGTTCTGCCCAAAAGGTTACACTAATGGCTAAAAGAAATGACATTCCTCCTAATAAATCGTATAATTGTTGTAATCGACGATGGTACTCTTTTTGACTTTTGTCTCTTGCTTGAATAATGACAGGAAAAACTGAAGAACAAATAGTGGCTGGTATAAAGTACCAAATTTCTGAAAATCTAACGGCTGCTGCATATTGACCGACTGCTTCACTTCCTGATAAACTACCTAACATAATTTGATCGATTTTTAAATAAGTTATACTCATTAGTCCTGACCAAATTAAAGGCCATGAGGTTTTGATTAAATTCTTTGCTAGTACTCTGTTAAATTTCCAGGATTTAATTGAAAGTCCGTAACGAGCGTACATGACAATCATTCCTGTCATTTTGATTAAAGATTCAATAACGATTAAACCAGCAAAAGCTAAAACTGAGGAACGCAATACAATTAACCCTACTTTTCCTAGAGAACTGAGGATTAACTGTAAGCTTCTTGTGAGTGCCATTGCCCCGGCAAGAATTTGTGACTGAAACCAAAAGTCTATTACCTCAAAAGCACTAAATAATTGTCCCGATACTATTAAAATAATCATTAGCAAAATTTGCCAATCGTGCTGCAAGGATAATGCTAATACAATCGTCAAAATAATTGTAATAATACTGCCAACGAGCTTTAAAATAAAAGCTGTTCCTAGGATTTCTTCATAATTATCGGCATCTTGAACGAGATTGCGAATGACAATTTCATCTAGACCCAGTTTACCTAATACTGCGAATAAACTAACAAAACTAAGACAATAACTCAATTTCCCAAAGTTAACTACTCCTAAATACCTAATTAAATAAATACCTACAAAAAAAGAGAGTGCCATTGTTAAAACACGCTCTGCGACAAGCCATTTAATACTAATAGTAACTTTATGAAATACAAAACTTTTAATTTTTTGACTTTCTTTGTTTTTTTCAACCATTGTGTTTTATGTTAGAATAACTACTCGGTAAATATTTATAAAATACTATTTTTCTTACAATACGTGTTGTTAAAGAAGGTTGAAAAATTTGAGCTTGTGTAAAGTGATCGGCTTCTTTATGTTGAATCATATAAGGAGGATATGACATAGGAAATTTCATTCCCTGTACCGGAATGTTGGCAAGGTTACTGGGAGCTTTAGTGGTGTTCGTTCCTTCTTGTCCAAAACCAATATTAGTCACAAGGTTAACATTAGGAATTACTGTCAATCCTCCTTGCGACCAACAAGTAAATGTCCATTGATAATCCCAAACTTTAGGATTTCCAGCGTAAGTTTCTTGAAAAATTTTAGTCCAATATTTGACAGCTTGTACATTTTGTAAAATTCCTATGAGCCAGTTATCATTACGAATTTCAGTCCATAGTTTCATGTGATAATCATAATATTGCCAAGCCCTACGCCAAGTCGCCCATCCCCAAGTATGAGGATAACAGGAAAAATAGTAACTATAATCTGTTCGCTGTCGTCCAAATTGAAAATTATTGCCCGAAATAACCATGACTCTTTCATCATGTCGGTAAACGTCTAGTAACGTTTCGCAAAAGTCAAAGAATGTGGGATGAGGAACACAGTCATCTTCTAAGATAATAGTTTCTTCAACTTGTTCAAATACCCAACTAATACCCGTTGCTACTCGTTGTCCGCATCCTAAAAATTCATCAGAATAATGTTTAATAACTTCACAATTCCAGTCTATTTCTTCAATTAAAGCACGGGCTGCTCTACATTTTGCGATGTCTTCGTCGCTCCTCGGCCCATCAGCAATGACAAATAGTTTAATAGGTTTGACTTGACGAATGATTTGCAAGACTTTTTTCGTGGTCTGAGGACGTTTATAAATAAATAAAGCAACAGGCGTTTTCATCGATTGTAGGGGCGCATCGCGTGCGCCCAAAATGTATCCTGGGAGAACATTTTGTCTCATTAAATTGAGAGAGTTTTACTCAGGCGTTGTTATTTATAATAAATCAGGCAGGTCACAAATGCCTGCCCGAACTAATGATGAGTAAGGTTACTAAACCAGATAGTGCGCGTTTCTACTTCACGCTAACTTTAGCACCCGCTTCTTCGAGTTTTTTCTTGACATCTTCAGCATCGTCTTTGTTGGTGGCTTCTTTGACGGGTTTGGGGATAGATTCTACCAAATCTTTGGCTTCTTTCAGCCCCAAACCAGTGATTGCTCGAACTACCTTAAGGATGGTAATCTTCTTATCAGCAGGAAATTCTTCGAGGACAACATCAAATTCGGTTTGTTCTTCGACTTCCTCAGCCGGAGCAGCCGCACCAGGCGCAGCCGCACCAGGCGCCATCATCATCATGCCACCTGCCGGAGCAGCCGCACTAACGCCGAAGGTTTCTTCAATTTCCTTGACCAATTGAGACGCTTCGAGCAGCGTCAGAGATTTTAACTTTTCGAGAATTTCTTCTACCGCAGCAGTCATGGTTTAACTCCTAATACAATAAGTGGATAGTTGAACATTCTTTCAACACAATGGCTTGTGGCAGTGGGTTAAGACTCACTGCCTTCTTCTTGAGCAGCGATCGCCTGTACCGCACGACCTAGCGAAACAGGAACCTCGTTGATTCCTCGCGCTACAGAGGTCGGCACTTGATTGAGTCCTACCGCCAGTTTGGTAGCGATAGATTGAATTGCGCCAGCAACCTGGGCAATCAGTTGTTCTTTAGAAGGCAGATCGGCGATCGCTTTAACCTGCTCCTCATTCAGGGCTTGACCTTGCATGACACCACCGCGAAATTCGGTTTTTTTGGTGTCTTTTTTGAAGGCTTGATAAGCCCGTACCGCGCCGCCGATATCGTCTTTGACCAAGACGAAAGCTGAAGATCCCGCCAGAAATTCCGTCATCGGTTTCCAGTTGGCATCTTCTTCGACAGCAATTCGCATGAAGGTGTTTTTCGTCACCTTGCAAGACGCTCCCACCGGACGCAAGCGGTTGCGTAGGTCGGTAATTTCCGCAACAGTTAGCCCTTGGTAGTCAACCAAAAAAATTAACTGAGCCTCTTTGAGCCGCTCCTTGAGGTCGGCGACGACTGTTGCTTTGTTTTCTCTCGTTCTTCCCATTGATTTTTCACCTCCTTGATGCGTGGGAATTTTCAATAACTTCAAACAAAAAAATAGACCCCAACATAGATGCCGGGGCTGAAGTCAAGGCAGTTTCCAAGACTACCTTTATCGGAAAGCGATTTTTCCTTATCTTCAGGCTCCAACCTCGGCAGGCTATTTAAGTAAGCCACTCCTGCTGTCTTCGGTACAAGCCAACCTTTCAATTATCAATCATTAATCGATCATCGAGCAATTTTTAATCGGCGAGTTTGAGGTCTCTTAACGCGCTGATATCAACAGCAATCGACGGCCCCATCGAAGCAGCGACATAGACAGTGCGCCAATAGCGACCCTTCGCACCGGCAGGACGGTTGCGATCGATGGTTTCCTGGAGAGCTTTGAGATTGATTAATAAGTCTTGGGCGGCAAATGAGGCTTTACCAAAGCGAACGTGAACAATACCCGTCCTATCTGCCCTAAACTCTAGTTTTCCGGCTTTAAACTCGGAAATGGCTTTAGCGAGATCGGCTGTCACCGTTCCCCCTTTGGGAGAGGGCATCAAACCCCGCGGCCCAAGCAGTTTACCCAATCTCGCCACTTTGGGCATCATGTCGGGGGTAGCAATTAAAACATCAAAATCCATCATGCCGCCTTGGATTTCGTCGATGAGTTCTTCCGAGCCGACAATATCGGCCCCCCCATTCGTAGCTTCTTGCACTTTTTCCCCTCTGGCAATCACGGCCACGCGAACCGTTTGACCCGTTCCTTTGGGGAGAGTGACGGTCGTCCGCAGTTGTTGGTCAGTGTATTTAGGATCGATGCCTAGGCGGATGTGGGCTTCGGCGGATTCATCAAATTTGGCGGTTGCCGTTTCTTTGAGCAGGTCGATCGCTGCTAACGGCTCGTAGGCCGTTTTGGGATCGACTTTGGCTAGGGCTTCTTTAAAGCGTTTGGAGAGTTTTTGGGTCATTTTCTTTCTTTTGGGTCAATAGCGAAGCTTAAGCTTCTCCCCTTTTTAATAAACAATCATCAGTCTTGGATTTTCACGCCCATATTACGGGCAGTGCCTTCAACAATTCGCATGGCGGCTTCAATGTCGTTGGCATTAAGGTCGGGCATTTTGGTCTGAGCAATTTCCTGCAACTGATCGCGACTAATGCTGCCGACGCTCACTTTATTGGGTTGGTTCGATCCTCTCTCAATGCCGGCTGCCTTGCGGATCAGAACCGATGCCGGTGGGGTTTTGAGAACAAATGTAAAGCTTCGGTCTTCAAAAACCGAAATTTCGGCGGGGATGATCATTCCGACTTGATCGGCAGTTTTAGCGTTGTAATCCTTACAAAACGCCATGATATTCACGCCATGCTGACCCAAGGCTGGGCCGACGGGCGGTGCGGGGTTGGCCTTTCCAGCAGGAAGGGCGAGTTTAATTAAGGCAACAACTTTTTTTGGCATCGCTAGGTTTGTTTCTCAACTTGATTAAATTCCAGTTCTACCGGGGTATCCCGCCCGAAAATCGAGAGTAGGGCTTTGAGTTTACTCCGCTCAGGGCTAACTTCAATCACTTCTCCTAAAAAATCCTTAAACGGGCCTGAGAGAACCACAATTTGATCGCCCACTTCCATGTCAATTTTGACCACGGGTTCTTGGATTTGTACCTGTTTGAAGATCCGCTCGACTTCTGACAGACTCAGGGGAACTGGTCGGACGTGTCCGCGCCCTCGTCCGGTGCTGCGCCGTTGCTCTGCCCCCACAAAATTGATGACGTTGGGGGTATTTTTGACGACTTGCCAAGCGTCATCGTCCATGATCATTCTGACGAGGACGTAACCGGGAAAGACTTTTTCTTCTCCATGCTGGCGAGAACCGTCTTTGCGGACTTTGATCGTTGGGGTTTTGGGGATTTGGACTTGCAAAATGCGATCAGCGACATCTAGGGTGTAAATGCGCTGCTCTAGGTTGGTTTTGACCCGCTTTTCGCAGCCAGAGGCGACTTGAACGGCATACCAGTGAGCCGAGGGCGGGCGTTGTTCGGGCTGTTCTAGATCGAGTTGGGGATCTAGGTCTAGCTCTAGTTCTAGCGATTGCTCGTCAGCGAAACTCATTAGAATACCTTCCCGGAGGCCCAAGTAAAGAGGTTGTCTATTAAATAAATGACAGTCGCCACCAAACTGACCATGAGAATAACGGCGACTGATTCACTGATCAATTGCTGTCGCGATGGCCAGACAACTTTGGTAAGTTCTTCTCTAGTTTCACTGACAAAATTGGTGACTTGCGAGCCGTCATTTGCTTTTTTTTCCCCGATTTTCTCAGGGTTTTCCCCCTCTTTCTTAGCCACAGTTTTTACTCCTGTGAATTAACAGTTATCAGGCCACAGTTATTCTCAATTCGAGAGACGCGCCCTGGAGGACTTGAACCCCCGACATCAGGTTTTGGAGACCTGCGTTCTACCAACTGAACTAAGAGCGCACATCATAAGCGTAACCCGGTGGTTGACGCTCTCACCCTATTTATCATAGCGCAATTTGACTCTAATTGGCTCTCTGGTGTGCGCGAAGCAGGTTGGCGTTATTCGAGCGGCCGGTCGAAACGCTGGCGAATTCGAGTCGCTTTACCGACGCGATCCCTCAGATAGTAGAGCTTAGCTCGGCGTACTTTCCCGCGACGGATAATTTGGATGCTGGCAATCCGGGGAGAATGAAGCAGGAAAACCCGTTCGACCCCTACCCCTTGGAAAATGCGACGGACGGTGATGGTTTCATTAATGCCGCCATTACGCATGGCAATGACGGTTCCCTCGTAGGGTTGAATCCGTTCTTTGTTTCCCTCTCGAATCCGCACGCCGACGCGCACTGTGTCGCCAACATGAATGGTTGGCAACGATGGGTTGAGGTACTCAGATTCTATTGAGCGAATGATTTCTTGGGCGTTCATTGCAAAGAGCAAAACTCACAATTTCTAATCATACCTTAGTTTATAAAAAATGGCGAGAGTTAAATTCAGAGGTTTGGCAGGAGAAACAAGATCTTGGTCAGTTGCAACATTGGCCGACAAGTGCATCATGTTCGGCAGGCAGATGGGTTAGCATGGTCGGGAAAAGTCTTATCAGTTATCAGTAAATAGTTATCAGCTTCGCAAACTTAAATGATGACTGATGATTTATAACGGGTACCGTATCGCTATTTATGATCTTGGGTCAATCGTCTTTTCGCCGCATTCTGTTGTCGCGCTTGTTGTTGGTGAGCGTTCCTGTCTTGCTGATGGGGGTGTATGTTACCTATCGCAAGGCGCGTTCTGCCTTTCTAGAGACGGCTAGGCAGAATTTGACCGAAAGTGCTGTCAGAAAAGGGCAAAGCATCCACCAATCGATTGCTGCTTTACAAGCCAATCTGGTAACCGCTAGCGATAGCGTGGTGCTCAAGTTAGGCTCGATGCACGAACAACAGACATTCCTCGAACAACTGGCCAAGCGACTGCCGACTCAAATTCAATGCGTTCAATTAATCGACACGGCGACCGGACAACTCACGGCGAGTACCTGCGGTACTGCGATCGCTGGCCCTCTCAAGCTAGCGATGTGGTCGAATGAGCAAACTCAATTACTCACCCATCCTGATACGATTTACGTTCAATGGCTGCCACCTACTCAATTGTCTGAGCCAGCAGAAAACCAGTTGACTCTAATAATGACATCCCCTGTCTATGACAGTCAGGGCCAACTGCGCCAAGCGCTGAGGCTGCAAGCAGCACTGCTTTCGGAAGAACCCGTTGCGCCGGGTTCACTCTCTGGATATCCGGTGGTCATTAGTCAGTCAGGCACGATTTTAGCCCATCCTTTAGCGAAAAGGGTCGGGCGCCAGATCCAACAGGAAGCCGATGCCGATCGCCTCAACAGTCTGATGCGTAACGCGATTGGCGGACGGCAAGATTTTCTCCATCTGTTTTCGTTGGATAAAGACGGGGTCGAACTGGTGGCAGGTTATGGTTCTATTCCCAGCCCTGTAACTGCCGAAAAAGGGAAGAAATGGGTTATTCTGGCAGTTTCACCCCTGAAGGCGGCTCTCTCTCCCTTGGTCGAGATCAGGCAGGTTTTAGGTTACATGGTGCTGGCTTTAATCGTTGCTACCGTGCTGGCTATTCTCTACATTTCCTGGGAACTAGCTCGTCCAGTCGAGCAGTTGAGAGATTACGCGCTAAATCGAGAAAATTTACATTCTAAAGAGCCAATACCCCTCAATTTTAAAATTCGGGAGTTCAATCAGCTGGCGATCGCTATTCAAGAAATGGTACAACGACTCCAAACTTGGGGAGAGGAACTGGTTTGTTCGTGGAAAGAAGCGCAAAATGCTAACCGCTTGAAAAGCGAATTTCTGGCGACAACTTCTCACGAACTGCGAACCCCCCTTAATGGGATTATTGGATGTTTACACATTGTCAAAGAAGATTACTGTGATAGTCGTGCTGAAGAAATTGATTTTCTCCAACAGGCCGAAAACGCGGCGATTCATCTGTTGGATATTATCAACGATATTTTGGACATTGCCAAAATTGAAGCGGGAAAACTCTCCGTAACGCTCGAATCGACGGATTTAATACCAATTGTGCAAGAAGTTGTTTATTTACAAAGCTTGGCTTTGCAACGCAAAGGATTATCGCTAAAAACCGCTAATTTTCCCCAAAAACTGCTTGTTTTGGCCGATCCACTCAAGCTCAAACAAGTGCTGTTGAACGTGCTGGGCAATGCGGTTAAGTTTACCGAGCGCGGCAGTATTGAGATCGCCATTCAACGGCGAGAAGCGACCCAACAAGTGTGCATTACGGTCAAAGATACGGGCATTGGCATCGACCTCAAACAGCAAGAAAAGTTATTTCGCCCGTTCGTGATGGTCGATGGTTCGACAACGCGCAAGTATGGCGGAACGGGGTTAGGACTGGCGATTTCTCGTAATTTGATCGAACTGATGAAGGGAAGTATCGCTCTATCGAGTCCAGGATTAAGCCAGGGAACCACCGTCGAAATTTGTTTGCCGTTGATGGAAGGTTATGAGGGACTAGTGGATAGTGATTGATAACTATTAACTATTAACACCCATCCGGTTCCCAACAAGCACAAGATTCCTGCTAATCCTGCTAGAGGTTGCTTTTTAAGCCCAATTATCCAATCTTTCCCCTTTTCCGTATAGGAAATCAACCCGGCTGCCTCAACCGAAGCTAATCCCCAAACCCAGCCTGCATGAAGACCCCAGGCTAACCCCAAACTCCCACCGTCTACCAGCTTTGCCTCCACTAAAACCATTCCCATCAACCATAATCCAGGTAACTGCGCGAATGTCTCTTGGCGTTCCCATACCAGATGCAGCAGTGCAAAAATCGCACTCGAAACTGTTGCTGCTACCCAAAGTGGGTAATCTTGCTGCAATTGATTGAAGAAAATTCCCCGAAAAATTAACTCCTCAGTCAGGCTAATCCACAAGGCTAAGACTAATAAAGGCAATGAAAGTCGCACTAAGCGCGATATATGCTCGCCATGCCACGTAATTGCACCCAATGCTCCTTCAATTCCCCATAAAATCCCCAACCCCACGATTGCTAATCCTAGCCCTTTGAGCGAAGACATTCCTAAGCTACTTTGCCAGGAGATGCCATAGGTATTGAAGGTTGCTCCCTCCGCCGCAACTGTTAACCCGATCGCCAAAGGAGCGATCGCATACAGAGAGGCTAGTAACGGCAACTTTTGTGCTGCCGTTATCGGTTGGAAAGGCTGCCAGTGCAATTTTTTCGCTAAAGGAACGACAACAGGCAACCACAAAACTACCCAACTGAGTAAAAAAAGACCGATTTTTACCCAGGCAGGAAAAGTCATGAAAAAGCGAGACAGAGGGATAAATGGAACGAAGGACATCTGCCACAGTTTTGTCGATTTAGAGGAGTCTCAAACCACTTCAGCCGAGGCAGAAATGATGGTACAATAGCCGCCTTCACGGCCAGATTTCCCTTAAGATTGCTGATTGGCCGCCAGGAAATTTACTTCTGGGTTGGTAGGAGGAGGCAGGTAGAAAAATACAATTTCCAACCCTCCTCCTCAAGGGGGGGGGGAATAGATGACAGTTGCTTTTCTAACGTCACTTGGTGGGTTTAAAAGCTCGATTTTCAATCACCAAAGCAGGCCATCTAGGCAGCGTCTTCTACTGCATCCTCCTCGCCAGCTTCAACTTGTTTGAGGTGGATGTGCTTGTAACCTAATTTAATTTCAAACTCATCCCCTGGCTTCAATCCCATCTGCTCAGTATAGGTCGAACCAATCACAATTTGACCATTCTTATGGACGCTGACACGGTAGGTTGGCTCGCGACCACGACCATCTTTGGCGGCTCCCATGTCTAAAGGAACGCCCTTAGCTGACAGAACAGCATTATAAAAGTCTGTCAAATTGACGCGAGTCTGCCCATCTTTAGTCACTGAGTAATAGCCACATTGTTTCGCCGTTTCTCGCCGGGGCAGTTGGGATAGCTCTTTAACTTTTTGAAGTAAGGCTTTTCCGGTCAAAGCTTCAGTCATAATTTATTCAATCTCCTTGAATTTCTTGGTAGTTGTTACCTTAGATTACTTGTCAAAATTGATCTTATCAAAAATATAGCGTTAAATTCCTAATCAGGAACAAAAAATTCTTCAAGAAATATTAACGAGGGAGGCGGGGGTTAAAGAGGAGGAAATGACTATCATCACAGAAGACGACAAGACAAATTACTCAGCACGATCACACTCGATTAGAGTCACTAAGTTAAAAAAGAAAGTTCATAAAGTCAGTACATAGGAAGCCGGAGCCATGATGGGGAGGTAATTTTAGGTAAAAATAAATAGTTGGGGAAAGGGAAAAGGGGTTTCTGCTCAGTCTTTCCGCCTTAGAGACTGTTGATAAAGTAAAGTAAATCTGCGCTTGTGATCGCCTAAAGCACGTTGGAGACTCTCGTCTGTTACGGATCGAGAGGACGACGAACACCTCTGCCGCCAAGGGTTCAAGACGTGAGTAAATAAGCTCGAATTGCTGCGACACCCTTTTCTCTGGGGTGGCGTTGATGGTGAAAGAGAATGAAGTTTTTTCCCAACCTTAAACTCTTAAGTATCATGGAAGTTTTGGTATTAGACTAAAAAGAGGTAGGCGAACGCTGCTAGCCTCAAATCAATTATTGTGATCGCTTCTATGCAAGTTCAATTTAACGTTTTACGGCAAACCCCCGATCGCGCTCCCCATCTGCAAACCTACACGTTAGATGTCGAGCCAGAAAACACGATTTTAGAGTGTCTCAATCGGATTAAATGGGAACAAGATGGAACCCTCGCTTTTCGCAAAAACTGCCGCAATACTATCTGTGGCAGTTGTGGCATGAAAATCAACGGACGTTCCGCGCTCGCTTGCAAGCAAAATGTCGGCGAAGAGTTAGAACGCTTCGGCCAGACGGCTAATGAGGAAATCCCTACCATTACCATCACTCCTTTCGGCAATTTGCCCGTTCTCAAAGATTTAATCGTCGATATGTCGCGTTTCTGGGACAAACTCGAATGGGTCGATCCCTATGTCAGTACCCAAGCTAGAAACATCCCAGAACGGGAATTTCTCCAAACGCCCCAAGAGCGATCGCAGCTTGAGCGCAGTGGCAACTGTATTATGTGTGGTGCCTGTTATTCTGAGTGCAACGCCGCTACCGTTAATGCCGATTTTGCCGGTCCTCACGCTCTTGCCAAAGCTCAGCGCATGGTAGACGACTCCCGCGACACCGATCTCGACAGCCGTCTCGAAAAATATAATGAGGGAACTCAAGGCGTGTGGGGTTGTACGCGCTGCTACTTCTGCAATGCTGTCTGTCCGATGGAAGTTGCCCCAATGGATCGCATTGGCGAGATCAAACAGGAAATTTTAGACCGCAAAAATGCTCAAGACAGCCGCTCAATTCGACACCGGAAGGTCTTGATTGAGTTGGTTAAAGAAGGCGGTTGGATTGACGAACGCAAGTTTGGACTGTACGTGGTAGGCAATTACTTCCGCGACTTGCGAGGGTTGCTCAGCCTCGCGCCTTTGGGACTGCGAATGATTGCCACTGGCAAATTCCCGCTCACCTTTGAATCGTCAGAAGGCACCGATGAAGTGCGATCGCTCATTAACGCTATTCAACAAACATCACAGTAAATCAGGTAATTATTTCACTTTTATCAAAAGAGGTCAATTTAGATTTGTCTCAATTTTTGTCGTTTTTATCAGTTTGCGGAGGTAACAGGTAGAGTTGATGCTGAATAAGACCATTTAAAACCAGGATCTACTTGTAACAACATACGATCAGGCGTAAATAACTCCCAGTAAGAAACATCAAAATTATCTTTCAAATTCGGAATGAAAGAATTTTTTCACCAACTTCCAAACAAAGTTCGTCTCCGTAACTGAGGCTTGCTTCCCAGCAGACTTCTCTTATTATGGGTTGAGCGATCGCATTAATTTCTTCATTTAAGATTGTAGTTACCATTTCTCAACCCGATTCAATTCCTAAAAATTCTTGAGCATTTTCTTTGCAACTCTTGATAAGTGAATCGGAGTCTGCACTATTATAATAGGACTTATGAGAATATTGACAGATTATCAACAGTCGTTCTGTTAGATTTACCCCAGAACGATTGATAAACCTTTGATTGCTGAGTTGTTAGCGAATGAAATTATTTAAGGTTTATTAATAAAGTAACTCTGCCAATCCTAAATAACGAATTCCTTGGGGAGAAACCTCAAACCTCAACGGCAACATTTTAACTCCCTTTTCCATCGCTTCTCTAAACAAGGTTCCATAGGTGGGATCGAACGCATCGCCGGGGGAAAAATCTTGACAATCTGCGCGATTGATGAAATATAACATCATAGGTTTTGCATAGGGGAATAATCCCATGAGTTCCCTTAAATGCTTCTGACCTCGAAGCGTAACTGTATCAGGAAATAGTGCTAGATTTCCCATTGCTAAGGTTGTGTTTTTGATTTCTAAATAGATGGGTAAAGGTTCATCTACTTTGATTAGCAGAAAATCAATGCGGCTTTTCTTGTCTTTTCCGTAGGGAAATTCTGATTGAATTTTGACATAATTTCCTTGCAGATCGGGAATTGACTGTTGAATTAATGCCAACTTAATCACGCGATTAGGAAGGACTGTATTGATACCCACCCAGGTTTTGTTAACTTGAATCATTTCCCAAGTATAAGCTAACGCTCGTTTCGGATTGTCGCTTTTAGAAACATAGACCGAACTGCCAATAGCACAAACCCCTGTCATCGGCCCCGTATTAGGACAATGAGCAATGATTAATTCTCCTGATTCTAATTCAATTTCCGCGAAAAATCGTTTATAGCGTTTGTGTAAAATGCCTGGGATTAAAGGAGGGTAAGTGTAAAGATAATCAGAAGTCATGAAAATTTGAGTGACAATAAAATAAAAGATGGGAATTTAAATAGTCTATGCTGCAACAAGGCCAACTGGTTGAAATCGAAATTACCGATCTGAGCAATAATGGCGATGGAGTCGGGCGAATTGACGGTCAAGTGGTCTTTGTCCCAGACACCGTTACCGGCGATCGCGCTTTGGTTCGCCTCGTGCGCGTTAAACGGCAATACGCCAACGGTCAATTGCACCAACTGCTATCCCCTTCTCTTCACCGCCTTCGCCCTCGCTGCATCGTAGCTGACAAGTGCGGCGGCTGTCAGTGGCAGCACGTCGAAGATTCCTATCAACAAAGCGTCAAACAAGCGCAGGTTATCGAGGCATTAGAACGCATCGGCGGTTTTGTCCAGCCTCCTGTTGCCCCTCTGCTCACTCCAAGTACGATTTTGGGCTACCGCAACAAAGCAACCTATCCGCTCGTTCGCTCAGCTACAGGTCAAGTACAAGCCGGTTACTACCGCCGCCACAGCCACCAACTGATCAACCTCAATCAGTGTCCCATTCAAGATGTCCGCCTCAATCCTTTACTGGCCCAAATTAAACAAGATATCGCCCAGCAAGGATGGTCAATCTATGACGAAACTCGCCATCAAGGGCGACTGCGACATCTCTCGCTTCGTATCGGACGGCGAACGGGAGAAATGCTCATCGCGCTCGTCAGTACCAGCCAAAAACTAGATAATTTAGAACAACAAGCCCAAATTTGGCTAGAGCGTTACCCGCAACTTGTCGGTGTTGTACTCAACCTCAACCCAGAGCGTACTAATGCCATCTTTGGCCCGCAAACAGTGACAATTGCTGGTCGTCCCTACCTGCGTGAAGTTTTTGCTGGACTCGATTTTCACCTACGAGCGGATACTTTTTTTCAAGTCAACACCGAAGCCGCAGAAGCTCTTTTGAGGGCAATTGGTGAGCAACTTTCTCTAACGGGGCAAGAATGTCTGCTCGATGCCTACTGTGGCATTGGCACCTTTACCCTTCCTTTCGCTCGACAGGTACGGCAAGCGATTGGCATTGAAGTTAATCCCGCCGCCATTGACCAAGCGCGACAAAATGCCGCTCTCAATGAGATTACCAATGCAACGTTCCACGCGGGTTCGGTTGAAACTATCCTGCCGCAACTGTCGGTGCAACCTGACCTCGTTTTGCTCGACCCGCCTCGCAAAGGCTGCGATCGCGCTGTCATCGAAGCATTACGTCTTTTACGTCCTCGCGAACTCGTTTATATAAGCTGTCAGCCTGCTACATTGGCACGAGATCTCAAATTACTCGCCGAGCAAGACTTTTATTCCCTAATTTGGCTTCAAAATGCTGATTTCTTTCCTCAAACGCCTCACGTCGAATGTGCTGCTTTACTTCGACGAAATTGAGTCAACGGTACTCCGACGGACGCTGAAATGCGGGATTGCGAATCCCGCATCGCGTCCTCGCCTTTTCAAGGCGGAGTACCGTTGACTTCGTAAATGTGATAAGATATTAGTAATTTGAAGCTTACAATTTGGGCAGGTTATGAACACGTTAAAAAATGCACGATGAAGCTACTAATTACTTCTTTTATTGAGACGGTAGAGCGACTCAATAAGCTTGCCGTAAAAACCAACTTTCCCTAACCGTAATTGGTAAATTCTCGTGTTTGAGGCACTAACAGACGAGTACGCATAGGACTTAACAATGAGAAGAATGCTTCTTCAAGGATTTATCTGACTAACTTTTCCCCTAATTAAATATCGTCAACATCGGAAGGCTGAGTGTCTCAATTAATGCTTGGTACTGAACTGACTAAATGTCTGCTTTTATGCTCCTCACTAATTGTGTCCACCCCATATCAAATCTGAGGTAAAGCGCGTGATTGCTATTTCACTGCCTCCTACCAAAAGAAGCTGGACGACTATGAGCTTCACTTCCACTCTCTATTTGTGTCCCGTCCTCGATTTACTATTAACTAACGTTCCCGAAGATCTAGAACCCCAAATTCGTTTAGGACTGCAAGAAGCTCTTGTTAACGCTGCCAAACATGGAAACAAACTCGATCCCAGTAAATGTATTGTCGTTCAATTTTTGGTAACCGGAGACAAATATTCTTGGATTATTTCCGATGAAGGAACAGGATTCTCCTCTGAGTGCGATTGTCGTAATCGTTCCTCCGAATCCCTCCCGCCAGAAGACGCAGAAAATGGACGTGGATTGTGTTTACTACACGAAATTTTCGATCAAGTTCACTGGGATTGTCAAGGCAGCCGCTTAAAACTGTGCAAGCAGGTTAGAAGAAAGGGGTTAGGCGTTAGGACGGGGAAAGGGTAAGGGGTAAAGGTTTGATTGTGCGTCTTTTTACCCTTGTAGCGCTTATTGTTTGAAAAATGGTATTAGGGGTTTTTAGCTGAATTGCCGTGAGTGGGACAGGGAGGGGCAGAGATCGAGCGGTCTAACCAGCCAGATGCTTGATTTAAATGAATTAAAGCATCTTCAGTCCGATTTTTGAGTAAAAAGACTAGTGCTGAAGCCAGTTGTTGACCTGCTTGCGCTTGGCGATTCGTTTTGAGGCGATGCCAGTCATTGGGAGCAATTGCCAGACGTTCGGCTAGTGCTTGGGCGAGTTCCAAAGTGCTAAAATCGGACAACTGAGGCGATTGTAAGGTTTGAGACATAACTGATAAGCTGTAAAACATTTAGATTGCTAGTTTAGATCTCGCAAAGCGAGTGCCTACGGCAGCAGGCAAGAGGCAAGAGGCAATTTAGATGGGGATTAATTTAGAAGGGATGGCGATCATATACATTTTAAATTTTATTTTTAATAACTGTTCACTGATAACTATTAACTATTAACTATTAACTATTATGACACCTAATCCCTCTGAAAACCCATTTAGCGAGTTTGAAATTTCCCTGTCTCAAGTCGAGCAGTTATTGAGCGATCTCCAACAACGCTACGCTCAAATCTTACAAGCGAGAGAGCAGCAAACTCAACTCCAGCAAGACTTAGAGCGAATTCAAAAACAATCTGGAACCGAACAAAATCCAGGGTTTGAGCGAGATTTACGAGAAATTCAAGAAAAATTACAGGAATTAGCTATTACTCTCGAAAGCGAATTGCTCACCGATAGCGACTTAAAGCGGTTGTTTTGGCAAGGCATTCGACAAGGATTGTTAGGGGAGATATTCTGGCAAATTGTCCGTTTTGGCGGATTAGGCGTTGTTTTAGGCTGGATATTAAGGTCTTGTACTCGATAGAAGCTGATTAATGCTGTTAATTTAGTATAGGACTTACGCATTGACAGAAATAGGTTTATTGAGAATCATCACACTGTCGCTGTCTTGTCAATGCGTAACTCCTATAGTAGTTCGATATTTGCTTGTGCTTTGCCAGACGGTTCAAATGTCATTATTCCCAACCCCTGTTGGGTTTGATAAACAATCTGTAGCTGTCCTTGAGGGGTAATGAAATAGCGTTGCGCTCCTTCTAAGGCAGTGACAAATAAAAACTCTTGGCGCATAATAGGTTCAGGACAAGCTTTGCGAGTGGTGGCGATGGGACTGAGGGTAAGTGTCTGTCCGTTGGTGCGATAGGTTGTTGTATAGCGGTTGCACCCTGTCGAACCTGCTAGGGAATTATCGGTAAACTCAGCCGTAATTGGGGTGTCAGTCAGGGGTTGAGATTCACTCCATTGACTGAGTTGCCATTGCGTTCCTTTAAGCGTTTGATTTGATGGAGATTGAGTGATTTCGGGAGGAGGTGTGAGCGCGATCACTGATGGGTTAGCTGCGCTATATACAATGAAAGATAAAACAAGCGCAGTGATACTTTTACGGGAATAATTAACTAATACTTTTTGCATTATAGTTAATAACTTAGCGACCCAAAACAGTAGGAATGACAATTGCGGCGGCAGTGGCAGCAATTAAGCAGAAAGCAAGATTGACGACTTGCTGCGAGGCTTTTTGATAAATTTCTACTCGGTCATTTGTTCGTATTGTTTCCTGTTTTAAAATTTCAACATCTTTGACTAGAAGATCGAGTTGCTGATTGGTTTGTTCAAGTTGCTGATTGTTTTGTGTGATTTGTTGCTTGGTTTGTTCAATTAGGGATTGGATTTCGTTTAACTGGTCTTTCTCTGTCATATTATTAACTAAATTGTAAAATTCGGAATACACTAATTATAGCACAATCATAGATAGATATTTTAAATAGGGTTTGATAAATTTTATATTAACCACCAAGACACAAAGCAAAGTCTGTAGAGAGAAAATGAATAAAAAGATTAACCGATAAAACTTATTACAACTTATCACAATTTTTTATCATGTAAATAATCTCTTACCACTTCTTCAACTGACCGCGCTTGATTGTCTATTTGATAGTTTAATTGTTGCATTGCTTGAGCAGAGATCGAGCCTGAGAGTTGAGCGATCGCTTTTTTTAATTGGGGATATCGATCAAACGTTTTTTGATTAAAAACGGGGATGGCTTCGTAGGGAGGAAAATAGCGTTTATTGTCTTCTAAAATGACTAAATTCAACACTTTAATGAGTCCATCAGTAGAATTTCCAGCCACAAAATCAACTTGTTTTTTGGACAATGCCTGATACATTAAACCAATTTCCATCGCTTGCGGTTGAGTAGAAAACTGAAGATTATAGGTTTTAGCTAGTCCGGGATAACCATCTTCTCTGGCGATAAATTCATAACCAAATCCAGCTTTCCACTGAGAAGTATAGGGAGCAGCATCAGAAATAGTTTTTAAACTAAACTTTTGGGCATCTTCTTTGCGAATGACAATAGCAAAGGTGTTTTCAAAGCCTAATGAAGGCATAACTTCTAGCTTAAATTTCTCAGCGTAAGCTTGTTTAACTTGCTGATAAACTTGTTGGGCATCTTTGATGGGTTTTTGTTGTAAAATCGCTGTAAAAGCCGTGCCTGTATATTCAACATAGCCATCAATTTGTCCTGCTTTGACGGCTTCATGACAGATAAACGTTCCGCCTAAATTAAAGCGTCGATCAACCGATAAATTAGTTTTTGCTTCTATTTGCTGAGCGAGCATTTCTCCTAATATAATCTGTTCAGTAAAGTTCTTAGAGCCAATAATAACTTCTCCTTTTGCTTGAGAAGTGGGAAGAAATGAGGAGTGAACAATTCCTAGAACACTAAATAACAATAATCCTAAAACTGCTAACCCAATCCAAAGACGTTGCTTCAATCTTTTGCTTTGATGTTTGCGTTGCGTGAGGCGTTTTTCTAACCAGCCAATTCCCCCATCGGCAATGAGAGCAATGATAGCGGCAGGCAAGGCACCAGCTAGGATTAATTGATTGTTAACCGTTGAAATGCCCCGAAAAATAAACACTCCTAATCCACCCCCACCAATGGCAGCAGCAATAGTAGCAATTCCGACACAAATCACGGTCGATAGGCGAATTCCGGTTAATATAATGCCTAATGCGAGGGGAAGTTCGATATAAAGCAATATCTGTCCTTCGCTCATTCCTAAAGACGTACCGGCTTCCTTGATTCCCGCATCGACTTGTTGCATTCCGGCATAGGTATTGCGAATGATAGGGAGTAAGGCATAGAGAATGAGAGCAAAAATGGCTGGAGTTTGCCCAATACCTCCAATAAAAGGAATAGTGAGCAGAAAGCCAAAGATAGCAAGGCTAGGAATTGTCTGAATGGCGTTAGCAATGACGAGAATAGGTTGAGCTAATTTAGGATAGCGATTAATGAAAATGCCTAAAGGAATGCCAACTGCGATCGCTACTCCCATCGCGATAGAGACTAAAATTAAGTGTTCTCCTATTCGCAATAAGATTTCCGAGCCGTAGCGGTTTATCCACAGATAATTCATGATTTATATTATCGCCAATATACGTTACTCACTTTCAATCTAAGCGATTGCAAAATCTGTAAATTGCCGATTAAACGGAGAACGAAATCCTAAGACAATATCCTCCTTAGACACTCCTAATTCTAGTAACTGATTAGCGATTCCTTCTTCTGTAAAATCTCGCTGAAGCCAAAACTTATTATCCTTGATATCAACATGAATAGGACAACCATAAATCTGCTTTTCTTCTTCCCATCCTACATACAACAATAAATAATGATGGTTTTGAGTATCACAAATAATCTGGGTTTCTATTTTGTTATCTTGAGGATGTTTGTCAGCATAATTTTTAATAATATTTTGAATTAATTGTTGATAGGTGAGGGTTTCCATAGAATAATTTCTCCTTTTTGGGAATTAAAAACGATTAATTTAATACAGTAATTTTCAATCACTTTTTGAATAAAGCTATCTTGAAAAAAGTTATAATAAATATCATCAGAAATCGCAAGATATAAAGTTCTATTGGGTTCAAACTCCTCTAAAGCTAATCGATAATTAAGAAATTGACCAACCGCTAAATGAAAATCCGTTAAAGTTGATAATCCAACAAAACTTTTAACTTCTATTGCTATTTTAAGGGTTTCTTTCTCAGCCAGGAGTAATTTATTTGCCGCTAAATCAACAAACATCCCGATTTTTTCACTCACTCTTAGAAAAAAAGGGTCATGAGTAATTATCCATCCCTCTTTTTCTAGCGCATCTCGAACAATGTCATGAACAATATCTTTAGCAGACATAAAGAAAACAACTGTCAGTCACTATCATATCAACTCACGCGCCGTCGCTGCCACTCGTAAGTCAACCACAATCCTACCGCAACGATGAGGGGCAGAAAATAATAAATGCCTCGATAAGCCAGTAATACCCCTAACATATCCGAAGCTGACAGTGAAGGGGGACGGAACCACAGCATAACGGTTTCAAATACCCCCAATCCACCGGGAACGGTACTCATAATTCCTGCCGTTAATGCCAAGACGTAGATGCCAAAAAAACCTGCAAAGGAAAGTCCACTGTGAGAAGGCAATAAAACATACAACACTGCCGCCGCTATTGACCAATCCATTGCCGAGACAGCTATCAATCCCAATGATAAATCAATTGAAGGCAACTCTACTGTTTCCCCACGAATGCGGAAGGGTTTGCGATAGCGCAAGCTGATCACAAGATACAATAAAGCGATCGCTAAAAATAAAAAGCCTAACCCATGAATTGAAGCAAACGGCAGATGCAATAAGTCGGGTAGTGTAAGTGGATCAACGAGGAAAACGATGCCGCCAATGGTAAACATCCCAATCCAGAAGCTTAAATGGGTAAAAACTATGATTTTGGCTATTTGAATCTTAGAAACGCCCCAAGGTGAGTAAAATCGGTAGCGAATTGCCGTTCCCGAAAAGAGAGTAAAGCCAATCGTATTGCCGATGGCGTAGCTGAAAAAGGAAGTCAGCATAATTTTGGGGACAGCCAAGGGAAAGCGAATGTAGCGGAAAGCCAGAAGGTCGTAGCCTGTGATAATGAAATAGCCTAAACTGGTTAAAGCGATCGCGGCCAGTTTATTGATGGGGGGAATCGCCGCTAAACTGCGTTCAATCTCCTGCAAGCTAGCGTGTTTCAACTCCTGCCGAATCGCCCAAGCAGCGAGTCCTAACAGCACTAATGTTAAGACGACAGGCACAATTTGACGGATTCGATTCATGGGAAAATTGCTCTAGGGCAAGCAAGAGCTTATGCTAAAAGATAGCCAATATACCTTACACGCCAAATTATTGCATGATTGCGATGGAAGCTCTCAAAACCCTTAACTTTTATCCTTACATCCAATGGTCAGCGATTGCCACCGTTGCTTTTCTGTTGTTAGCAGTGGTTGCTTTCTTCCTCAATTGGGGCTTTCGCTTCCGCCTAATCGGGGTGACGGCTTTTATGGGAGTTGTGACAGTGAGTATCTTGGCGTTAGGATTGTCGCTGACTTCCCACGTCAAAATTCCTGGGGCAATGCGTTTTGCCCGCGTTTACGACAACGGGGCTAACAGTATTGTCATTACCGTTCAACCGCCGATTTCCCCATCTGAATTGGAAGCCACTTTGCGGCAAGCTGCCAGTGACTACTTTTCTTACGGACGGGTTGCTTTGGGAGGCGATAATAAACTTACGATTCGGGCGCGAACCTTTCTCCATCTCCAACCGGGCATTTCTCAACCCCTCTACCTCGGTCAAATCAGGCGATCGCTGGGAGTCCGCAATGATGAGAATATAGAAGTGAAGATTTTTACTAAAAATCTGTCTCTCGTTGCCAAAAACCAGCAAGGATAATAAAAAACAGAAGTCAGAAGTTAATCCATTCTCTACTTCTGACTTATTCTTATCCCATAATTCGTTATTTATCTTAGTTTATTGTTTCAAAAGTAATTGAGCGTTGTTTTTGATTAAAGCAAATCTTAAAGTAATCAAAAACATCAACTGTCATAAATCATCAAATTTAAACAAGAAGCTCTTGAACATCATCTGGATGAGGGACACGCATCACTAAAGGCATCCATTCTAAATCTAATTTTAGAAAAGGTTGATATATTTCTTGATAAGTATCACCTACTCCAACAATTTCTTCATTCATGACAGCAATAATTTTTCCTGGATATTTATTCATCAGTTCGTCTAAATGAGAGGCCAACCAATCATCATGTTGCTGCAAAATTATGGTTCCTTTTTCGATGGATGAAGTGTTTTCACTCATAAATACTTTCTTTTAGTTGGTAAAGCTATGATAACAAATTTATTTATCATAAGAACGCAAGTAGGGCAGCAGGAAAATTCTAAGAATATTTTTAGCTTCAAAACTGCAACACCTACCTCAGCGCAGAAATCACCATCTTAAAATTCCCTGGCAGGGCAATGGTTAAACCTCGACGCACGGGTTTAAGCGGTCGTTGGTTGAGTAATTGCAAGTCAAACCGCGATAAAATGGTCGCTAAGACTAATTTCATCTCTAAAAGTGCCAATCCCATGCCAATACAGCGACGGCTGCCTCCCCCAAAAGGAAGGAATTCATAGGGGGAAAATTGCTTTTCTAAAAAGCGTTCTGGGCGAAATTGTTGGGGTTGGGGGTAAAGATCTTCGCGTCGGTGAACCAGATAGATGCTAGGACTCAATACCGTTCCTGGTTCAAAATGGTAGCCCATCAAATCCCAAGGCTGCTGGAGGATGCGAGGAAAAGTACCGAGGGCGACAGGATAAATTCGCAGGGTTTCTAAGCAGAGAGCATTGAGGTAGGGAAGTTGGGCAATTTCTGCCGACGATGGCGTATTTTCTAACTCTAATCGCAATTTTTGCTCAATTTCTGGGAAAAAATGAATCCAATACAAGGCCCACGTTAACATTGATGCCGTCGTTTCGTGCCCCGCTACCAACAACGTCATCAATTCATCGCGCAATTCTGCATCACTCATGCCTTGTCCTTGTTCATCCCGCGCCGACAGCAACAGCGTCAGAATATCCTCGCCGCTTAAGTCTCCTTTTTCCCGCCTTTCTCGAATTTCGGCATAAAGTAGTTCGTCTGTTTGCGATTTTAAGCGTAAAAAGTGGCCCCAAGGACTCCAAGCCCCCCAATCCTTCTGTAGGTTGGCAAAAAAGATAATTAAGGCGGATGCGGGAGAACCCAGCGATTCGAGCATTTCATTCAACAAGTCGCGCAGTTGTTCGTAACGCGCCCCAGAATACAGCCCGAAAACCGCTTGTAAAATCACTTTTAGGGTAATTTCCTGCATGGCTGGACGAACGAGGAAGGGTTTTCCTAGCTGCCAAGCATCTGTCACCTGTTGCGTGATGTTGCAAATTAGCTGGCTGTAGGTTTGCAGTCGTTCGCCATGAAAGGGAGGCGTTAACAATTTGCGCTGTCGCTGGTGGGGTTCGCCTTGCAGAAATAATAGGGAATTTTCCCCCATCAGTGTCCCCAAAAAGCCTCCTCTAATGTTCGAAGTAAAGAGAGTTTTGTCGGCGTTGAAAATTTCTTGAATGGCTTTAGGGTGGCTGACATAAACAAAGGGCGTTTCTTCGCTGCCAACCGCGAAAATATCCCCATAACGCTTGCTGTAGTCGTCTAGATAGTCAGTAGGGCGAAAAATAACTTTAAACAGGCGTAACCAGCGAGAAGTTTGAGGACGAGGCGGTAGCATGAGAATAGTTTAGGGGTTTATTTTGTATTGTAGCGATCGCGATTGATAATAGTCAGTCAGCCTAATTGAAGCCTCGGCTGAAGTAATTGACATTCAACACAATCTAATCTAAAATTAGTGCCCGAAGTTAGAAATATTCAGTAATTTTCCTTTCTTGCCGACTTTTCACTTGGCTTATGGTCGGTAGTGACTCTAGAAGTGTCCTCATTTGTTCCCTTTCTCAACTAGGCAATTAATTCTGTGTTAACTGGCCACCTCAATCAGCTAGAGCAAGGAGTATTCAATGAACAGGCAATTTTTGACAACGGCCCTGGGAGCGATGTTGCTGTTAGTAGCAACTGGAGAAGTCGGACAAGCGAGCGGTATTACAGTTACTCGGCAGGTCATCGCTAGCGGATTCAGTAATCCTCGGCACCTCACTTTTGGTCCTGATGGGTTTCTGTACGTCTCAGAAGCAGGTAGCGGCGGAACCATCTTTCAAAATCTTGACGAGCCCGAACTTATTCAAATGGTTGATGGTGGTTTCACAGGGAGCATTTCTCGGATTCGCAACGGAGTAAGGGAAGTTCTCATTGACAATTTACCCTCTTTTGCCTCGTCAGGGACTAACGGACAAAGAGGTTTTGGGGTTCACGATATTGCTTTTGATGACCAAGGTAATTTTTACGGTTTGATCGGGCTGGTGTCAATGCTGATTATCGTAGTAACGTCTTAGGATCATTCGGTGATGGAACATTCGATGATGATTTAGGGTATTTGATTCGCTACGACCTCACAACAGGACAAAAAACAAAGTTGTTTGACTTTGCAACTTATGAAAGTGCCTTCAATCCTGATGGGGAAGTGCTGGTCACTAATGGCTACGACTTAGAAATTAACGGCGATCGCATCGCCATAGCGGATGCTGGTGCTAACACAGTTTACTTTCTAGAAGAAGATGGCCTTACGCCGGAGGCAGTGCGACCAATTCCCAGAGGCCCAGGGGGAATGGAATCGGTTCCTACCGCCATCACCTTGGGACCGGATGGAGCTTATTATGTCGGCGAACTGACAGGAGAACCTTACACCCAAGGTGCGGCTCGGATCTATCGCTTTGCCACCCCTAATGCCAATCCCACCGTTTTTGCTGAGGGATTTACTCAAGTCGTCGATCTCGATTTCGATAGCAAAGGCAATCTCTACGTTTTAGAAACTGCCCAACTTCCTTTTCAAGAAGGCGATCCGACAGGTGCGCTGATTCAAATTACTCCCGGCGGTAAGCGGAGAACACTAGCCAGTAATGGACTGATTTATCCAACAGGATTGCTCATCGGCCCAGACGACAGTATTTATATCGCTAATGGAGGTTTTGTCGGTACCGAAGCAGGAACAATTGAGCAGCTTCAAATTAACAGTATTCCTGAACCGAATCTTGTGCCTGCCCTGATCATTTTTGGCGTTCTCGGTACCTGCTGCAAGGGGTTGTCCCGACGCTAGGTTCTCTCACCATTTGAAACCTGTCAACTGTTATCGCGGCGTGGTTCAATCGAGTTAAATAAAGGTTTATAACTCTATGAGTTATAAACCATCCCGCAATGATGCAACGCCTGCAACGCCAAAATTATTAATCAATTAAGGGCGCAAGCATTGCGCCCCTACGGTGTCTGGGTGACAGAGGTTGTTGTTAACGGTCAACTGACCCCATAATGATGTCAACACTTCCCAAAATGGGCATGATATCTGCTACTTTCATTCCTTTCAATAATTCCGGTAGAATTTGCAGATTATTAAAATCAGGGGCGCGAATTTTCCATCGCCAAGGGAAGACATCATCATTACCGATGATAAAAATACCCAATTCGCCTTTGCCACTTTCTAAGCGGACGTAGTGCTGTCCTGAAGGAATTTTGAAGGTGGGTGCAACTTTTTTGGCAATATATTGATATTCAAAAGCATTCCACTGAGATTTTTTGCCCTCCGCTAGACGTTTGGCTTCCAAGTTCTCGTAAGGCCCACCAGGCAGTCCTTTGATGGCTTGGCGGAGAATTTTAACCGATTCGCGCATTTCCCGAATGCGTACCAAATAGCGGGCAAAGCAATCTCCGGCGGTTTCCCATTGGACTTCCCAATCAAAATCGTCGTAACACTCGTAGTGGTCAACTTTCCGCAAGTCCCATTTCACGCCAGATGCCCGCAACATCGGCCCCGAAAGTCCCCAGTTAATCGCTTCAGAACGGGTGATAACTCCCACTTTTTCTACCCGACGGCGGAAAATGGGGTTATTGGTGATTAATTTTTCATATTCGTCCACTTTTGGGATAAAATAATCGCAGAAGTCTTCACACTTGTCTACCCAACTGTAGGGTAAATCGACGGCTACACCCCCAATGCGGAAATAGTTGTTATTGACCAGGCGATAGCCAGTAGCAGCTTCCCACAGGTCATAAATCATTTCCCGTTCGCGGAAAATATAGAAAAAGGGTGTTTGTGCGCCAACATCCGCCATAAAAGGACCCAACCATAGCAAGTGGTTGGCAATGCGGTTGAGTTCCAGCATGATAACGCGAATGTATTGGGCGCGTTTGGGAACTTCAATATCAGCGAGTTGTTCGGGTGCATTGACAGTAATCGCCTCATTAAACATTCCTGCCGCGTAATCCCAACGACTGACGTAAGGAACGTACATGATATTGGTGCGATTTTCCGCGATTTTCTCCATCCCTCGATGAAGGTAGCCAATAACGGGTTCACAGTCGATGACATCTTCCCCGTCTAGGGTCATGATGAGACGTAGTACCCCGTGCATTGAGGGATGATGCGGCCCCATGTTGAGAATCATGGGTTCGGTTCTGGTTTCAATTTGTGGCATACTAAGAAGTTATTTTGCCTTCGGTATCTTGTTTTGTATTTTAGAATAGGCGAGAGCAAGAATGCTTGATTGAGGAAAATTCCCATTAAGTAGGCGGCAACTTTTTTCTCCGGTAGCTCATCTAAGCGATCTGTTGAGTCTGAGCCTACAATAGTAAAGGCAACTTGGCAGCAATTAATGGTGAGGAGTCCGTTGCTATGAGAGATGTTCTGACGGTTTTAGCGTTGGCGATTTCGCTTTCAGGTATCGCAGTTTCTTTGGCACGCGAAGAAGTCCGTTGCTATATGGGATTGCAGTCAAATGAGTGTCAAGCGACACAGCCAAAATTTCCGCAATTGCCTAAAATTCCTTCATTATCTCAAGAAGACACTCAACCTGCGGCAACCGAACCCCCTTCTATTCAACCGCAGGAAGAACCCAGTAACCCATCTCCTGATGCTTCTGGTGTGCCTAACCCTCAGTCTGAACCTGAAAATGCAGCTTCAATGTCAGAAGATACCCCGTCAGAAACACCCGTATCGGCGACTGAAGGCAATGAAACGCTAAAAAGTCAACCGTTACCTGTTGAGCCGTTTTCTGCTACTAATGAAAATAGTGAACCTAATGTTATTTCCTTACCTTCTCAAGCGGAAACAGGCAGCGTTTCTCTTCCAGTTGAACCTTTCTCTGATTCTGCAAGTTCTAACTAAGCGCTCAATCAATTTTTCATGTTAAAAGCGATTTTATTTGATTTTAATGGAGTCATTGTTAATGACGAACCCATCCATCAAAAGCTAATCGC
>JBGTNM010000275.1:0-14285 GCA_041743025.1 Microcystaceae cyanobacterium | reverse complement strand
GTCATAATTTTAGTCCGAAATTGGATTTTGTAGTTCCAAACCCTGATTAATTCGTTCTTGAGGCTAAATTGTGACTTAGGTTTTAATCGACTTACTTTCATTACTGCGACTGGGTTACAGATTCTTGGAGATGTCTATTAGCGATTAATCATTATCAAAAATATAATTTCTAAATCTTTACCTACAGATATTGGTGGGCGATGCCCACCCTACTTTACTCTAACAATTTTGATAGCTTATTTTCTGAGAGCGGGTATTAATTTAATGGCATAACCAATAAGCTCCTGAATGCTGTCAATTACAGTTTCAATAAATAAATTCATCACTTGAGTTAAATCTAAATAATGGGTACTATGATTTTAATGATTGAATGCGGACTATGATCAAGGGAAAAATTTATAATTGAGATTAACTTCTTTGTGAAACAAAAAGATGCATCCATGATGAGAACGCTGTGGCAACTGATCGCTTTTTTTTCTATCTCCCTCATCTTAACCATACTACTGTATTGGTCAGTTTCTCGTTCCTCTGAAGCAGGGACAAAATTGATAAATTCGTCATCTCCCTCTTTGTCTGCTCAAGTGACTGATGAAATCCAGCAAGGACAGGATATTTTGCTCAATGGACGGCGTTTTTCGGTAGCGTGGAGTCAGTGGCAGCAGGGAGACTCTTTGCGTACAGGCATCAGCGACACGGGAGCGATGCAACTATTGGGATTAGAATTATTGAGTAGCGATCGCCCGGACTTACAACCTGTTCGTTGGTTTAGTAGCGAAAATCGTCCATCTTTGCCAATTTTAGCGCGTTTTATTGCCCAATACCGCTATTTAGACGTTACTGAGTTAATACAACTGGCAGGAGGACAAATTAGAACGAGAGGCAACACCTTAGAAGTTAGCGTTCCTCCCGCACAGATTGACAATATTCGTTCAGGCAATCAAAACTGGGGCAAGCGTATTGTCGTTGACCTTAATCGTCCCGCATTCTGGCAGGTCAGTCAAGTTCCTAGCGAAGGCGTGGTAATGGTTTCTGGGGTAGCTTCTCCCAGTCTCTTAGCAGGATTTAAAGAAGTTACTGCTTCCAGTTTCTCTAGAAATATAGACGAAGACGATTTAGGGGGTGGTGGTAATCAAAGCGTCAATTCTCAGCTTTTTTCTCTAGAAAATACAGGAAATTTTACTAAAATTAAGGTTGCTTTACCGACATCTCACCGCCTATCCGTGTCTAGTTTAGCCAATCCCAACCGCCTTATTATCGATGTGCGTCCCGATGTCTTGACTCAGCGAGAGATTGTCTGGACACAAGGGATTATCTGGCGGCAGCAGGCAATTAATTTGCGGCAAGGGTTGAGAGAAAGTGTCTTTCCGGTGACATGGTTGGAAATTGACCCAAAATCTCCCAATATTAGTTTGAAACCGATTACCAGTAATCCCAATAGCCAACAGGGAACAGCTTCCTTAGTGACAACTGCGAGAACATGGCAGGTTGCTGCCGCTATCAATGGCGGATTTTTCAACCGTGACAATCAGTTACCATTAGGGGCAATTCGTCAAGACAATCGCTGGTTATCCAGTCCGATTCTCAACCGAGGCGCGATCGCTTGGAATCCCCAAGGACAGGTTATAATGAGTCGTCTTATTCTGCAAGAAACGCTAATCACCGCTTCCGGCAACCGCTTTCCCCTTGCCTCTCTTAACAGCGGTTACGTACAGTCTGGACTGTCTCGCTACACACCCCAATGGGGACAAACGTACACGACACTCACTGATAATGAAATCATTTTTGCTGTTCAAAATAAACGTGTCATCGGTCAAAAAGTCGCTGGAAAAGTTGGAAGTGGGATATTTCCTATTCCTATCGATGGTTATCTGCTGATCAGTCGCAAAAATGCTGTTTCTCCCAACCTATTACCTATCGGAACCCCCATAAACGTCGAAAGTAGCACAATTCCGGCTGAATTTAACCAATATGCTAATATTTTAGGAGCAGGGCCTTTATTAGTGCAAAATCGTCGCATTGTTCTCAATGCTGCCGCAGAACAATTCAGTAAAGCATTTCAACAGCAGCAAGCGTCTCGCAGTGCCATTGGCATGACAGAACGGAGAACTCTCTTGTTAGTCGCCGTTCACAACCGTATTGGGGGACGAGGCGCGACTTTAGGCGAAATGGCGCAACTAATGCAACAGATTGGAGCAGTAGACGCACTCAATCTTGATGGCGGCAGTTCAACTTCGTTAGTATTGGGAGGGCAACTGATTGATCGATCGCCTGTCACCGCCGCACGGGTTCATAATGGGATAGGGGTGTTCGTGCGTCCGTAACTAATATTTTTCATATCTAGATCTTCTATAGAACCCATGAGGATTGCTATATTTACAGCTTTTTGCGACACAATAGAAGACAAATACTGGGCGCACGCCATGCGCTCCTACATTTTTCCATTTCAATTGGACGCACTGAAAAACCAGATCTCTGAGAAAGACACGTATGTTTGATGAAGGCTATACAAAATATCATTGTAACTGGATTTTTAACGAACCATTACCGTATCAAACCATTCAAAAATTGACGCAATGGAGAGACAAATTTTTTCAGATAGGGTTAATCGGTCAATACGAAAATGGTATTGGGTTTGGTAATCTGAGTATCCGCGATCACCTTCCCCAACAGTTTATTATTTCCGGTACACAAACCGGTAATTTACAGAAGCTAACCGAACAGCATTATACAACGGTCATTCAATATAACTGGGAACGCAATCATTTAACGTGTTTTGGCCCCATTCAAGCCTCATCTGAATCGTTAACCCATGCAGCCATTTATCAGGCTAACCCTGAAATTCATGCAGTCATACACGTTCACCATTTAGAACTCTGGCAAAAATTAATGTATCAAGTCCCTACTACTGCCGAAGGAATTGCCTACGGAACCCCAGAAATGGCGAGAGAAATTATTCGTTTGTGTCACGATGACAATTTACCAGAAGCTCAAATCTTAGTAATGCACGGACATGAAGAAGGGATTATTGCTTTCGGCAAAGATTTAGACGAAGCAGGGCATTTACTCTTGCGCTATTACCATCTGTTATAATTAATTAATCATGAAATCGCAATGGGACTGTTTATTAGAAAATCTTGGGGAATGGCAAGGGTCGTTTACTCGCTTTTCGCCGCAAGGAGATTTAGTTGAAGATACGCCGACAATTGTTTCTCTAGAAGGATTAGAGGATAATAAGCTTGTTCATCAAGTTGTTCGCCGCCTCCCCCCCAACCAACCTCCCCAGGAAATGGTACTAGAATACCGTTCCCTCAGTCGCAGCATCTTGTTTTTTGACAATGGGGCTTTTTCGCAAGGTTCGATGCAATGGGGTCCATTTAGCGAGTTTGGGGTAGAATTTGGCTTAATAGAAGGCGATCGCAGATTGCGAATCGTCCAGATGTTCAATAAGGAAGGAAATTTTGACTTTATCACCCTCATCCGCGAAAAATTGGCGCAAAGTCACTCTCCCGAACGCCCTCCCTTAACTGTAGACCAACTGCTCGGCGAATGGATTGGAGAAGCGACGATCATTTATCCTGACTGGCGATCGCCCGACAAGTGTTCCTCTGTCCTCAAAATCGACCGCCTCGACGACTCTCATATCCATCAACAACTTTCCTTCGGTAGTGGCGATCGCTCTCGTACTATTGAATCGCAGGCTAGAATTGAAGGGTCGCGCCTAATTTTTGAGCAAAGTGAATTTCCCGTTCAGGTTCTCATGCTAGCCGATGGCGGTTCGTCTAACTGTCCCCTCTCTCTTCAACCCCGCCACGCTTTTGTCTTAGAGGTGGGTTGGTTGCTCGACTCCAAACGGCGGCAGCGTCTCATTCGTAGCTATGATGAAAAAGGAGGATGGGTGAGTCTGACGCTAGTAACAGAGGAAAAAATCCGCTAACAACGGCGATTGTCTGTAAAAATACAAGAAAACACAATATTGCAGAAGTTGCCATCCCCATCTAAAGGAGAAACCCCTTGCCACACACGATTGTCACCAAAACCTGTGAAGGCGTTGCTGACTGCGTCGATGCCTGTCCCGTTGCCTGTATTCACCCTGGCCCGGGCAAAAATGCCAAAGGAACTGATTGGTATTGGATAGACTTTGCCACCTGCATTGATTGTGGCATTTGCCTGCAAGTCTGTCCGGTAGAAGGGGCGATCGTGCCGGAAGAACGGCCAGATTTACAAAAAACGCCACAATAAGCCATCATGCCGCAAAATAGAGTCATGAATCCAGAATATTTTGCTCGTTGAGCGATCTGTTGACAATAAAATGGAAAATTTATTAGCGGTAGAAAACGTCTATGCGGGATACCTTCAAGATTTGAATATCCTGCAAGGCATTAACTTTCGCATCGCACCAGGTGAATTAGTCGCCATTATCGGCCCCAATGGGGCAGGAAAATCGACCCTTGCCAAAACCATTTTTGGACTACTGACTCCCAACCAGGGCAAAATTACCTTTAAAGGCGAAGATATCACCCGACTCAAATCTGACCAAATCGTGCGGCGGGGAATGTGTTATGTTCCGCAAATTGCCAACGTTTTCGCCTCTCTCACCATTGATGAGAATTTAGAAATGGGGGCATTTATTACTTCTGGTTCTCTCAAACCGTCCAAAAACAAAATTTATACCATGTTTCCTCGCCTGGCCGAACGCCGCCGCCAACGGGCCGGAACTTTATCAGGGGGGGAACGCCAAATGTTAGCAATGGGACGGGCGTTGATGTTAGACCCCGATTTATTATTATTAGATGAACCGTCTGCCGCGCTGTCTCCAATTTTAGTCAGCAGCGTGTTTGAACAAATTAAAGCCATCAATCAAATTGGCAAAGCGATCGTCTTGGTAGAACAAAATGCTAAAAAAGCGTTATTAATGGCCGATCGCGGTTATGTTTTAGAAAGTGGGCGCGATCACCTTGAGGGAACGGGAGAACAACTTTTAAACGATCCGAAAGTGGGAGAATTGTATTTAGGTGCAGCTTATCAACACGACTAATTTTCAATTTATCAATTGCCTTGGCCTGGTCAGGGTAATATCTTCTTTAATTTTTCCAAAACTTCTTTTTCTAAACCTGTAGACCAACGATATTTGTAGTTTTCATGCTGGTATCGACTCACCTTCTCCTTTAGAGCTTCCAAAAATTCGAGGAGTTCTTTCAAATCTTTTTGAGTTTTAATGCCCCTCACTATATCAGCAGTCTTTAGGTAATAATTTGCTATTACCTCCGCTTCTTCTTGTGATGCATGATGATCTCGATGATAGTGGCGGATTTTATCGGGCATTTCCTCAAAATAAGATGCTAAGCTTCTCATAAAAGCTAAATCTAATTCATCTAGTTCTTTCTGAGCAGGTTCATTTAGGGTTCTTCTCTGATTTTTTTCCTGTGATTGCGTTAGTATATCTACTAGTTTATGAAAAAAACCTGCGCCGATAACTTCTAATAATATTGACATCTTTGACTTTCCGTATAATCCTCATTTTAGTAACTTCATCTAGAAAAACTCCGTATATTCCTCAATAATATGTTAGAATTTCCTAGATTATATCCAGATTAACTCATTATTTTAAAACTGGCTAGATATTGTTACTATAGTGATTTTGTAGACTTTGCTGGCTCCTTTACAGACTCTCCATGAATTTCTCAATTGTGACTTGTGCTTGCTTGAGAATGCCGCTCAACGTACCAACTTTTAATTCTTGATGCACAGGGACAACGCAGCCAATTTTGCCTTCTTCGGTTTCCTTCTTCATCACAACATGACTACCTGTTTGGCGAACTTGCTCGAATCCTAAACGCTCAAGTGCCCGAATCGCCTCTCTGCTTGAAATTCGTGGCAACTTAGGCATAGCTGACCTCGATGCTAGTAACTAATCTAGGAGAGGTTTCAGGTAAGGGAAATTCCTCTAAGTAAAGCCGCGTTGCCTCTTTCAAACCTGCGATTGCTTGTTCAATAGTCTCTCCTTGATCGACTGTGCCAACTTCTGGGCACTCAGCTATGTACATATCATCTTCTTTATAAAGAATAACTGTAAAGCTACGAGTTTTCATAGTATTCTAGTTCCAAAATCTTTTCTGTTAAGCATAACATTACCCTATTTGTCACTCAGTTATTGATCATCTGTCATGAATCGCTGTCTGTCCACAGTTTGTTGATAAAGCTGAACAATCTTGTCAGTCACTTCTTCGATGCTCAATCCATCGGTATTGATAGTAATCGCATCAACCGCTTTGCGTAACGGCGCGAGGGAACGATTGCTGTCAAAATCATCGCGTTGTTGAATTTCCTTTTCTAATTGTTCTAGAAAAATATCGGTATTGCCTTGCGCTTGAAACTCCTGCCAGCGACGTTTAGCCCTCTCCTGTACCGAAGCTGTGAGAAAAATCTTGAGTTCTGCATCGGGAAAGACATTAGTGCCAATATCGCGCCCTTCTATCACAATTGCGCCTTTTTTGCCCAATTGATGCTGGTATTGAACTAATTTTTGACGCACCACTACCTGTGCGGAAACTGCCGAAACTAAGGCAGTCACTTCGGGAGTGCGAATCGCCTCGGTGACATCTTTGCCATTAATTTTAAGACGTGCTAATAAAGTGTTAGGAGTCAAGATATACTCTAAAGTCGCTTGAGAAACCAATTCTGCTATAGCTGCCTCGTCTGTAACCGGAATCTGTGCCTGCCAGACCAACCAAGCGATCGCCCGATACATCGCTCCTGTGTCCACATATAGTAGATTCAAGGTACTAGCCACGCGACGAGTTACCGTAGACTTACCCGCACCTGCCGGGCCGTCAATAGCAATAATCGGCTGTCGTTGCCGCAGGATAACATTATCAATCAAACGGATGGAACCAACATAAGCCGCGATCGCTAACAGTCCGGCTTCCTCAACCGTTTCTAAGGCCACAAGCGTATCAGGATCGACTAATTCGACATATTGCAGCTTAACTTCTGGTGTTTGGGCTAATTCTCGCCGCACAAGGTCAAGGAGTTGTTGCGCGTTCCGTTGTCCTTGCTTAAACGCTTGTTGAGCTTGCCGGAGACTGCGGCATAGGGCAAGTGCTTGAGAGCGTTCTGTTGGACTGAGGTACTGGTTGCGCGAACTGTAAGCTAATCCTGACGCTTCTCGCAGCGTGGGACAGCTTTTAATCTGGACAGGCAGGTTTAAGTCAGCGACAACCCGACGAATGATAGCAAGTTGCTGGGCATCTTTTTCGCCAAAATAGGCAAGGTGTGGCTTGACAACATTGAATAACTTGCTGACAATAGTAGCCACCCCTCGAAAGTGACCCAGACGGAATTCTCCACACAAGCGATCGCTCATCAAAGGAGGCGGGATGACTTGAGTCATTAAGCATGACGCAGCATCCGACTCTGGTAAAATGCCCATTTCTTCAGCCGTTGGCGCGAAGACCACCTCAACCCCTAATTGTTCGCACAGTTGGCAGTCTTGGGCTAAAGGGCGCGGATATCGCTGAAGATCTTCACTGGGAGCAAATTGCAGGGGGTTGACGAAAATGCTAACCACCACTGTATCTGTTTCGTCCACTGCCTGCCGGATTAAACTCGCGTGACCCGCGTGCAAGGCCCCCATTGTGGGAACTAGTCCGGTGGTTTTCAGTGCTTGCTGGCTTTTTAGATAGGTTTGCAGTCCAGCTACCGTTTTAAATAGACGCATCTTTGACAGTTAATAGTTAATAGTTGATAGTTACTATATTCACTATTCACTGTTCACTGATTATACTAGCGTCCGAGAATTTCGAGCTGGACGGGGCCGATCCCGCTACCGACTAATCCAATCGCTCTAGCCGCGCCTGCTGAAAGATCAATGATGCGCCTGCCAGAGTAAGGGCCTCGGTCATTGACGCGAACCACGACCGAGCGCCCATTGCGGAGGTTGATCACGCGAATTCGGGTGCCAAAGGGCAAGCTGCGGTGAGCGGCGGTCATTCCATGTTGGTTATAGCGTTCTCCATTGGCAGTACGCCGACCGTGAAATCCAGGCCCGTACCAAGAGGCCATGCCTTTGCGGTTGCTTTTAACTTTCCCTGTGATGGCTTGGGCAGCCTGTGCTAAGCTTTCTGGAGATTTGCCAGCAATTTGAGTAAGAGGAGAGGCATTGCCCATTAACCGCCGCAAGCGATTTGTTGCTTGGAGTGCGTCTGCCGCTAAATTGTTGGTCGTGTCGGGCAGGATGGTTTGGCGATCAACTTTAATGAGTTCTTCCTGACCGAAGGTAATGCTGTAAGCTTGACGCTGGGGTTCCCAGCTAACTTTAAGGGTTCGGGCATCGAAAGTGTTGTCTTGGCTAAGTTGGTTGAGGCGATGAGCAACTGCTTTCGCTCGCACAATAGCATTGCTTTGCTCGGAAATACGTCCAGAGGCACTCAGATCGCTAGCTGAGCCGAGAAAGGTCAAAACGGGAATGTCGCGAACTCTGAGGGTGACCGCTAGTCTGTCTTTCCATCGGTGGGGATGGATGGTAGCGATCACGCTCTCTTGAGAGCGTGTCCCTAGCTGAAGAATCGTTGTATTTAGCTTGACACTCCGATAAGGCTGTATATCTGCTTGAATAGTCGTGCTCGGATCGCTCAATTGCTTGAGGCTAACACCTTGGTCTTTCGGGTTAGAAGCAACTGAGCCAGTTAAAGAACTGAACAGGAACACAATGGAACCAAAAGTTGTCGTTAATCCTGCGGTTTTCAATCCACTCCAAAATTGATTGTTCATTGCTACTTATGTAAGTGAGTTGGTTAATCAACCGAATTCTGCGAATTTCGCTCGAAGTCACCCACTTTTACTCCTCACAAAACGGCTTTACAATTTTTTAACTGTTTCACCCTAGCACGAAAATTTTGGGGGGAACTGCCTTTCTTCTAATCATTCCCGCCATTTCAATTGGAATTTTAAATTTTGCTTGACACGAGTATTAAAATTACGATAAACTTATAAGTTTGAGTGATTTTCTAGTAATTTTATTATCTTTAAGAAAATTATAGGAAGGAAAAATGGGGATCGCTGATCTACCTAAATCCTTGACGGGGTGAAGGCTTGAGAAGTTCAATTTAAGGAACGTGAATGCTGATCAATTGCGTGTTTACACGTAAATAATATTGTTATATTTTAAACATAATTTCGCTCGAAAGGCTATAAATTTATATCGTTAATGGGATTTTAAATTAAAATTTACAATTAGGCATTGACAAACAAGATTAAATATGCGTTAAATGCGTGAGATAAGCTATATTTATAATTCTGATATGAATTCTTCAAGTAAACTCAGATAAAATTGAGTTTTACAGTCTGAACTCCGACTAGGATAGGTATTTGTCTATGGATTACCGTGAAGCAGGGGTCGATATTGAGGCGGGGCGATTGTTTGTCGAACAGATTCGCTCTCGTGTTGAAAGTACCTTCCGTCCCGAAGTCTTAGGTGGATTGGGTGGCTTTGGCGGTTACTTTGAGATCCCATCTGGCTATCGAGAACCCGTATTAGTATCGGGTACCGATGGTGTCGGAACCAAGCTCAAAATTGCCCAAGCCTGCCACCGACACGATACCATTGGCATTGATTTGGTGGCTATGTGCGCTAACGATATTTTGACGGCTGGGGCCGAACCGCTCTTTTTTTTGGATTATTTAGCAACCGGTCAGTTAGACCCGCAACAACTGGCTCAAGTCGTCTCTGGTATTGTTGAAGGCTGCCGTCTGAGTGGTTGTAGTCTTTTAGGGGGAGAAACCGCAGAAATGCCCGGATTTTACGGAGCAGGCGAGTATGATGTGGCTGGTTTCTGCGTGGGGATTGTCGAGAAAAGTCAGTTACTCGATGGCTCTCGCGTACAAATCGGCGATGTTGCCGTCGGACTGGCTAGTAGTGGGGTTCATAGTAACGGCTTTAGCTTAGTGCGAAAAATTATCGAGGTCAAGGGAGGGGACTGGGGCGATCACCCTGACGGATTAAACGGACAGTCTTTAGGAGAAGTGTTGTTAACGCCCACTCACATTTACGTCAAGAGCGTCTTGCAGGCTCTGCGCTCTGGTTTAGAGATAAAAGGCATGGCTCACATCACTGGGGGAGGATTGCCAGAAAACTTGCCACGCTGTCTCAATCGGGGCCAATCTGTGCAAATTAAGCCGGAAAGTTGGGAAATTCTGCCGATTTTCCGTTGGATCGCTCAAACAGGACAAGTGAGTGAAAAGATCATGTTCGAGACGTTTAATATGGGGATAGGATTAGTGGTTATTGTCTCGCCGCAACAAGTGGCAGCTACCCTTCAATGGTTTCAAGCGCGAGCGATTGCCGCCTATGCGATAGGAGAAGTCATTGAAGGCAGGGGAGAATTAGTGGGATGGCCCTAAATGACGTAATAAAACGCTTCGAAGTGAGTAAACTATGCAGGGAACCTTAAATGAAATAGACATCCGCAGTATTTTGCAGTTGATTGAACTGGGGCAACGGACGGGGGAACTCTTGGTAGAAGCTTATAACAGCACTTCCCTCGAAGATGATTTGGCTACCGGACGATCGCCAACGAGCGATCGCCAACGTCCTTATTGGCTTGTCTTTTTTGTCAACGGGCAAATTGTCTACACGGCTGATCGCAGCAGCAACCACTGCCGTCGCCTGCGGGATTACTTGAATCGCTATAGTAGCGAAATTCTCGCTCAAATTCCTGTCAATCCTGCCACCGGGACGAGCAGCGATCCAGAATATACCTCCCTTTGGCAGTTAATAGAAAAAAAACTGTTAACCCCTGAACAGGGACGGAGTGCGATCAAATTTTTTGTGCAAGAAACCCTCTTTGATTTATTAAGTCTGCGCCAAGGAGCGTTTATCTTTGAGATGGGTGCAGCCTTAGACCCTTTGCTAACGACGCTCGAAATTGCACCGTTGGTCACCTACCTGATGCAGCAAGTGCAACAGTGGAAGCAATTCCACCCTCACCTGCAAAATCCTCAGCAATGCCTGTTGATTGCAGATAAAGCCCAATTGCGATCGGCACTACCCGCCAATGCTTTCGCCCGGTTGTCGCGCTGGAGTGATGGGAAAACCTCCCTACGCCAGTTGTCGCGCTATCTTCATCGGGATTTAGTGGCACTGGCTCACGGCATTTATCCCTACGTTGAACGGGGCTGGCTGCATCTAGTTGAAGCGCCTTCATCTACTGTCGCTCCCCCAAAAATGAACTGGGAACCAGAGACAAAAAGACAGCCTCCCCATGTGGTTTGTCTTGATGACGATTTTTCGGTCGGCAAACAAGTTGAGTCGATGTTAGAACGTCATGGCTATCGAGCGACTCTTTTGAGCGATCCTTTGCAAGCCTTAAGCCGCCTGTTTGAGCTAGATGCCGATTTAATTTTATGCGATATTGCGATGCCCATTCTCGATGGCTTTGAGATTTGTGCGATGTTAAGGCATTCTAAAGCTTTTCGCCAAATTCCTATCATCATGCTCACCGGTAAAGAAGGCTTTACTGACCGTGTTAGAGCGCGTATGGTGGGAGCAACCAACTACCTTACCAAACCCTTCGGCGAACAAGAACTGATTTTGCTGCTCGAAAAATATCTCAGATAGCGTTTAGTTGAGTCAATATAACTTTTTTCCGTCTTGTAAGCATAATGCTTACCTACGAATAAGATCGCTAACTTGTTCAAGGAGTTTTTTGGGAGGTTTTTCCACAGAATGATATCCAGAAAGATTCTTGATAGTATGACTATTTGGTATGTTATCGGTGAAAGTTTCTCGCTATCACCGAAGAATATATGGAAAGTTTCGGCTTTTTGTTCCATATAGGTTGACTAGACGGAAAGTTTCGGTATAATAATATAGTTAGATCTCAATCGAAGATTAACAAAGGGTTCTCAGATTTAGATAATGTCAAATTATTACATATAAAATGTGGTTACTAACTTAGTAATACTTTAGGGCTAAGGATATATGACAGGAATATTAGTCAAGCAAGACATTGAAGCAGCTATGGATAATTCAATGCTGTTAGTATACGCCATAAAAGAAAATCTCCGAGCCTGTAGTTATGACTTAAGGATAGGGACTATTTTCAAGGACGGGCAGGTAATTAATGGCAATCATCGAGATGCGAATTTGCAAATCATAATTAAACCTGGTGAGATAATCAGTATGCTCACATTAGAAGAAGTAATTTTACCTGATAATGTAATGGCGAGTGTTTTCGCAATTAATGCACAAAGTTCACGTGGCCTCCTTGTGCTTAATCCTGGACATATTGATCCTGGGTTTCGAGGACCTATTAGTGTGAAAGTGTTAAATCTTAGAAAAGTTGATTTAGCACTTAGTAGACAGGCACCTATTTTTACAATTATTTTCGAAGAATTACCTAAAAGTTCGGTAAGTCCTTATTCCACTCATGTTACTAGAGACCAACGTGAGAGGGAACATAATGAGAATGATGTTGAACTAGCTCCAAGAAATATTGCAGAACTTATTTCTTTAGGAAATTCTATTTATCCAACTCGACAGGAAGTAAGAGAAATTGTTCTCCAACATTGGACTACATGGTTGACGCTGATTTTGACTTTTATTGCCGCGTTGACTGGAATTATTTCTCTTTTTCTAGCTATTGGCTTAAGTTCACCTAGAGGCGATATACCAAAGCCAAGTGCTACCCCTACTCCCATAATAACCCCGAAGCCTCCCAATACTCAAAAGTCTCCCAATATTTTTTTGCCTCAGCCAAGTGCTACCCCTACCCCATAATAACCCCGAAGCCTCCCAATACTCAAAAGTCTACCAATATTCAACACTGAAGTTTATGAATTTCCAGAACCTAATTATTTTTGACCTAGACGACACTCTTTTGGATACAAGTGACTTATATTGGAGGGCTAGATCTTTATTTGTCGAAAAAGTTACTAAGGAAGGTTTTGATGAAAAACTTATTATTGATTTGTTTGAAAAAATTGACACAGAGAATATAAAAAAACTAGGATTTTCACCTCACCGTTATGGCAAAAGTATGACGGAAACATATCTAACTATATGTTCTAAAATTAATCTTAAGGTACAGCCAGAAACACTTACTTTTTTAAATGAGGTTTGCAGTCCAATAGTAGTTAATACGGTTCCCGAAATACTAAATGGAGCAAAAGAGCTTCTAGAGTGGGCATACGGAAAATTTTATTTAGTGGTTTTGACGAGGGGTGAGGAGAACGTTCAGTATCGGAAGCTTCAAGAATCAAAGTTGATTAAATACTTTGGAGATATTTATGTAGTTCCTTGTAAAAACCTCCAGGTGTTTCAGTCTACTTTAGCTACAACAGGGTTTGATCCAGAGAAAACTTGGGTTATCGGTGACTCTATTAAATCAGATATTAACCCTGGCATACTTGCAGGTACTAAATGTATACTTTATAACTACAAGCATCATTCATACTCTTGGATTCAAGAACATGATTCTAAACCAATTGGCAAATTCTATAGAGTTAATGACTTAAGGGAAATAAGATCTTTATTGGAGTCATCGAACGGTTGTCGGCCAAGTTCAGCTACTCAACGTAAGATGTAGTTCCTTTTGCATAGTATCTAACATATACTCGGAGTGGACTGACGAAATATCTTAGTGCATTTCATAGATTAATCGCAGCCGCACAACTTCACCGTTAGGCCGCAAGGCGATCGGTGGGAGCATAGTTGGAAGGTTATCTGTGATGCGCGATCGCAAGTAATTATGAGTTTCGGCTAGATAGGTACTATAGAAATAGGATTTGCGATTTTCTCTCTGCTAATGAATGTCACCCTCAAATCTATTTTGACCCATCTCAAACAAGACCTTGTCGCACTCTACGGCGATCGCCTGCTGCACATCACCCTCTTCGGCTCCCAAGCCCGTGGCGACGCTGAACTGGGGTCAGACATTGATGTGCTGGTGGTGCTGAAGCCTCCTGTCAATCCTGGTGAAGAAATTAAAAGAACAGGCAAGGCGATCGCCGACCTCTCCCTTCATTATGATGTGGTCATTAGCTGCCTCTTCATGGATGAAACTCACTACCAAACCCGCAATGGTTCCCTACTTCGCAATATCCGCATTGAAGGAATCCTCCTATGACCGATGAACACGGCGGCATAATTACTTTATAAATGTGCGACCCGTTTCAACCTAACTACAAGTGTAAATACGCTTGAGGAACGTTGAATATATTTTCAGAACCTTGGAAATATAATAACTCTGTAATCATGTAGGTTCAATTCCTACCGATGAGTGAGACGT
>JBGTNM010000274.1:0-56920 GCA_041743025.1 Microcystaceae cyanobacterium | reverse complement strand
GTCATAATTTTAGTCCGAAATTGGATTTTGTAGTTCCAAACCCTGATTAATTCGTTCTTGAGGCTAAATTGTGACTTAGGTTTTAATCGACTTACTTTCATTACTGCGACTGGGTTACAGATTCTTGGAGATGTCTATTAGGTAGAGGACGTTTGGCTTCTGATAAGATATTAGTATCCAGTAAATATTTTAAACTCATAAACTAACATCGCGCCCTGTTGACTTGTCCCGTAAATCCTCAAAAGTATCGTCATTAATACTTTCTAAATCTACTCTTTTTCTAAAATCTTGAAGACTCGACCAAAAATCATTAACTCCCGTAATTTCCACTAAAACCTCCTGACCATCAGGAAAATTAACCTCCTCTAATAACTCGATGGTTTTACCCTTTTTAATTCCCTTGACTACAGACATCTTTAAAACTCTTTTTTTCATTAACAAATAGCTCAACTGGCAAAAATGGTTTGTTAAAAAAAGGCGATTTCCCTCTATTGTAGACGATTGAGTCAGGATAATAAATAAAAACAGGTGGAACGTTAGACATACCACCTGTTGATATTGCATTAGACAACCATTGTCTGTTGTTGGCGCTTATTTCACTTCTTCGGTGTCGCCAGTGCAAGCAACGGCAGTGGTACCTGTTTGAACGCCAAAGGTAATAACACCATTAGTAGTCGATAAGTCGAAATTCGGATCTTTGGTACCGCGGCAGACAACTGTTCTGAAGGTGCGTCCAGTGGAGTTGTAGCTCACACCACCCATGTAGTCGCGAGTGCCATTTTTGAGGTTATCTTTACCGTCAGCCAACTGAACACCAGCCGCAGAAACGCTAATCCCGTAGTATTTTTCGTCGCCAGTGGGAACTTCGAGTTGGCCGGTAGAGGTGGCGAAAGCAGCTTTTTCGGTGAAGTAACCTTGTTGAGCGCGGTTGAGTGCGCCGACGGTGCTTTTTGCTTCAGATTCTCTGGCTTTACCAACTTGTCCTAGCAGGTTGGGGAGAGCGATCGCAGCGAGAACACCGATGATGATAACAACGACTAACAGTTCGATTAAGGTGAACCCTTTGTTAGCATTCTTTTTAGCGATGTGTTGGAGGAGTTTGGCTTTGAATTGTGCGTTCATAGTTAATTTTTCCTAGTTGTTTGGTAGGGGTTAGTTGTTTTGTTTGCTCTAGTAAAGAACATACCCACCTCGATCAAATTTGTTATCATCTCGGCAAAAAATTTTTTGGGGGATTGTTTATTTTCGTTTTTACAATCGTCTCAGGAAGCGGAATGTAGCCCTCACCCCCAACCCCTCTCCCGCAGGAGAGGGGAGAATAAAGAAAGGGGTTTAAATCTTCCATTATTCGTTACCATCTCCCTTTGGGCTACGGTGTATACACATCTTGACTGAATCATGACCAAGCGATTTGATCCCCCTGCCTTCGGCATCCCCCTTAAAAAGGGGGAGTTTGACTCCAGTTCCCCCCTTTTTAGGACTTTGACTCCAGTTCCCCCCTTTTTAAGGGGGGCTAGGGGGGATCTTAAGACTTATGTATACACCGTAGCCGTTTGGAAAAGGGCATTTCTTCTCTTAATGTCGCAACAGTGCCATGATAATTTCAAAGAGAATCAACAGAACAATAGTCCATTCGAGTGCCGCCGCTCGTTCGACATCTGCTTCATCGTGCAACATACTGTAAGTTTCGCGCAGTAAAGCGAGTTTGTGTTCCACGCCAGAACGCCACACGTCTACCCGCAATACTTCGAGCATCGCGCTATAAAATCGATTCCAGTAAACGTCATCAGTCACTTTTAAGGCGTTGTCTACTCGTTCGGTCACTTCTGTAAATTCCACCACCAATCGCTGTACCTCATATAACAAGTAACTGTAGTGGCGCACCAAAGGGAGGGCAAAGCGCGGTTGTTCCTTGGGGAGTTGGCGGTACATACGGAGTAGTTGCGCGTCGAGATCATCGTCGTAAGAGCGCATTAACAACAGTTCGACGTTGGCAAACTCAATCAAATAGAGTGCCGTTGCTGCCGCTAGGGAGTCAGGTTCAATGAGAAGTGCGCCATTCCAGCCCAATAAGGCTAAATCGCCCTGATAGTAACTAATTTGTGTCAGCAGGCGTGAAGCACTGGGACTCAGAGGGCGTTCTTCCCCTAGCAAAGCAGCCCAAATTAAAGGATGTTCTGCCAAAGTAGCAATTTCTATCTGAGTCGCTAGTCGTTCCACCACAATAATGCTGTAATCTTCAACAATGCTACTGCGGCGAGGTTTGGACATAGCAGGGCGCAGCACGGTTTCTAGTTCTTCTAAGACGGCAGAGAAAACGAGTTGCACTTCATCAGTCTCATCTTGCACTGCCCTCATCAAGCGAGCGATTTCTTGCCAGGTAGTGGGAGAGGGAAGCGGAATTTCCCAAGACAGCGCGATCGCACCTAAATCGTAAATACTACTTCTTAAGATACCCTTTAAGGAATGATCGGCTAAGGTGAGCGATCGCATCCCTATTTCTACTTGCAGGGGTGGCTGAGCGATTTGAATACTCTCTGCTTGGCGCACCCGCATCGACATCTGCCGTCGGGCAGTCGGTTTAGCGATATACTGGGAGGCTTTAATTAGATCAATTTCGTCGCTAATTTCGTAAAATTGACAAATGGTTAAGGTTCCTTTGACAATTTCAGGTAATTCCTGAGTGCTGCTTTCAATAGTTTGATTTTTATACTCAGTAATTGAGTGAAGTGGCTGCATAGAGCCTGTACCAGCAGTGAAAATTTAGCGTTTTTTTAGGAACAGGGAACAAACTCAATTTACTGCACTTAACTGAGAATTGCTATAAAAATTTTAAGGCAACTTATTGTTCCTACTCCAGAAGAAGAAGCACTACAACAAAAACGACGTGCTGAACAATTAGCTGCACAGCTAAGATAATAGAAAATAAGGGCAGTTTGTATCCAACGACGATTTATGACTATTCAAGCGCAACAACTCATCGAACTAGCACTAAAAGCAGGCGCATCGGCAGCAGAAGTCTATCAGTCCCGTTCTCAGTCTCGTCCTGTCTTTTTTGAAGCGAACCGTCTCAAGCAATTAGAAAGTTCTCAGTCGGAAGGAACGGCATTGCGACTTTGGCGCGAAGGGTGTCCGGGGTTGGCAGTCGCTTATGGAGACATTGAACCAGCCGCTTTAATCGAACGAGCGATCGCTTTATCTGAGCTTAACACGCCGGAAACGATTGAGTTTTCTGAGCCTCGGACAGCGATCTATCCTAACGTCGGCGAGACGATTTCAGTTGAAAGATTAGTCGAAGTGGGAAAAGAGGCGATCGCGCAAATTCGCGCTTGCTATCCTGATACAATCTGTAGCGGCGAGTTGGAATGCGAACAGGACTCAACGACACTCATCAATTCCCAAGGACTCCACTGCCAGTATAGCGAAACGTCTCTAAGTTACTATCTCGGCATTGAATGGATTAGAGGAGAAGACTTTTTAGGCGTTTATGACGGCGAACACTCTAGAGGACAACTCAATCTGGAATCTGTCATTACTGCGCTATTACAACGCCTTAAGTGGGCTAAAGAAAATGTCGCGCCGCCTACCGGAAAAGTTCCCATTCTCTTGAGTGCCAATGCCGCGCCGTTACTGTGGGAAACCGTCGCAGAGGCGATGAATGGCAAGCGAGTTCTCGAAAAATCTTCACCTTGGAGTGATAAGTTAGAAGAAATCGTCGTTTCCGACCAAATTAACCTATCTCAACAACCCGATAGAGAACCCTATAGTTGTCCTTTTGATGACGAGGGAACGCCAACCCAGTATTTACCCCTTATTACGCAGGGACGCTTGCAACCATTTTATAGCGATCGCAGCACCGCTCGAAAATTGGGAAACAGGAGTACCGGCAATGGTTTCCGTCCAGGATTAGGACGCTATCCCACTCCTAGTTTAATCAATTTAATTGTCGAGTCAGGGACGGAGACGCTAGCGGCGTTAATCGCGAAACTAGATAATGCTTTATTGCTCGATCAAGTGTTAGGCGGCGGCGCGGATATTTCTGGCGATTTTTCGATTAATGTAGATTTGGGATATCGCATCGAGAACGGACAGATAACCGGACGGGTGAAGGATACGATGGTAGCAGGTAATGTCTATACGGCATTGAAGCAGGTAATCACACTCGGCGGTGACGCGAGGTGGAATGGTTCGTGCTACACGCCATCTATGATTGTGGATGGGTTATCGGTGGTTAGTTGATAGTTGATAGTTGATAGTTGAGAATTAATAGTTATAAATTACTATTCCCTATTCCCTAAAACAGTTCCCAGTCTTTAGAAGCAAGATGTTTTAGCTTGCATAAGCGATGGGTAAAATAGCTATCATCTAAACGGCTGTAATCGTGAAGTTTGGTCGTATTTAAATTGATTGCCCATGACCAAATATAAGCCGCTTCCGTTAGGGGATGCAATAGAGATTCTTCCAAATCTGTCAATTTTTCAACGGTTTGATAGCCTTCTAGAAAAGCTTGCCGAATCTTGCGACTCAACCCAGTTTGCAATGAAACCTGTAAAAACTTAGCTAAATCGAATATGCGCCAACCATATCCACATTGATCAAAATCGAATAAGGTCATTTGATTATCAGGGGTAAAATGAACGTTACCACTGTGCGGATCTCCCCAACAAATTCCCCAAAAAGGAGGTTTTTGGGGTAATTCTTTGACAGTTTCTTTAATATAACTAATAGTTTTAACTAAATATTTTAACTCTTGTTTGCGATGATGTAAAAAAGGTGCAATTATTTGTAGTGAATCATCAAGAAGATATTTAAAATTGAGAGGAGGACGTTGCGCTAGTGTTTGAAACTCTCTAGAGGCGCAATGTAGTTTTGCAACCGTTTCACCTACAAGACGACTTTGGATTGAATTGAGGTCTCCTATCGCAATTTCTCCAGGCGCACAGTGAAACAAAGCTGCATATCGTTTTCCTTCAGGAGCATCGATTTCAAGCGAAAGATGACCAGATTTCGTCGAAAGTGGCTGAGCTACTGGAATGTTTCTGTGCTTTAAAAAAGTTAGTAGTTCTAGTTCAAAATCAATTTCTGTTTTTGTGCGCCAGTGTTGGTGAGAAACTCTAAAAATATACGATTTACCAATTGTTTCAATTAGATAAATATCACTTAGTCCTCGATGCCAGAAAAAACAGTTTTTAGGAATTTCAATATTATATTTTACATAAGCTAAAGACAGGATTGCATCAGGAGCAAGCGTTGAGTAGGTAACAGGAAAAACCTTACTCGCTGCTGTCACTTTCAAAGCTTGCAAAAAGGGCATCGATTTTGTAGAAAAGTCGGGTAAAATTTTCATAAATACTCCCCTCTTTTACTAAATTTTTATAGGGAAAGAATAAGTATTAAATTGCTAAAAATAAAAATGTATCTTTCTGTTTTTGTGCGTTCATACACTACTTTAAGATATTAAAGTATATCAGTTAGTATCATAAATTACAAAATTTTTAATCTTTTTAAAGGAATTTAGGTGACTCGTTCAATCATGCAAAAATTTCATCGCTTACACCTCTAACTACTTTTACAACAAAATTGTTGCTAAAATAGACATCAATAGGAACTGATTGTTACGTGCAAGCTATGAACCGAGTTGACTACCTCCGCATCAGTCTCATTGATCGCTGTAATTTTCGCTGCCATTATTGCCTGCCGGAGGGAGCAGAACTCGACTACGTGTTGCGCCAAGAATTTCTGAGTGCTGAAGAACTGCTAACTCTGCTCAAAACGGTGTTTATTCCCCTTGGGTTTCGCAAATTTCGCTTGACGGGAGGAGAACCCCTACTGCGCCCGAATTTGGTCGATTTAGTGCAAAAGATTGCCGCCTTGCCAGAAACCGAAGACCTTTCAATGACCACTAACGGATATTTCCTGGCCAACATGGCCCAAGACCTCTACAATGCCGGATTGCGGCGCATTAATATCAGTCTCGATTCTCTCAATTCAGAAACATTTGATCACATTATCGGCAATCGGGGACGCAGTCGCTGGCAACAGACTTGGGAAGGCATTCAGGTGGCCCATCGGGTAGGATTCGATCCTTTGAAGTTGAATGTCGTGGTTATTCCAGGCGTTAATGACGCTGAAGTTGAAGATTTAGCCGCTTTGACCATTGATCGCGCTTGGCACGTCCGCTTTATTGAATTTATGCCAATTGGCAACGCACAACTGTTTAGCGATCGCGCTTGGGTTCCTTCCGAAGAATTACGCTCTCGAATTCGTACTCAATGGGGATTGGTCGAAGCGAGCGTTACAGGCAACGGCCCGGCGGACGTTTTTCAAATTCCAGGGGCCAAGGGAACGCTAGGATTTATCTCCCAGATGTCAGAGTGTTTTTGCGATCGCTGCAACCGGATGCGCCTGTCTGCCGATGGTTGGTTGCGTCCTTGCTTGTTGAATGAAGACGGACAAATTGATTTAAAAACCGCATTACGCAGTGGGATCGATCCATTGGAATTACGCGAACAAGTGCGTTATTTATTGCAGATTAAGCCAGAAATTAATTTTACACAACGAGATTCGGGCACAAAATCGGGCATTTATAGCCGTACCATGTCTCAAATTGGCGGATAGCCAAAATATAGGGTGTAGGAAATTTTATTATCACCATAAGTACGGGAGAGCCATCGTCGCGATCGCTGGTAAACTCTTCCTTTTTATCTCACTTATTACTCATCTCGGTTAAATCCTGCTTCGAACATCAATTGAGAAAAATAGCCTGATTAAGTGCCATCAAGTTTTGTATCATGTAATCACTGCAAGTTCTATTTTTGAAGCATAATTCTGAATAATCAAAAACTGATCAAAATAAAAGCTGTTATGTTTGTTTTTGCAAAAATATGACTCATCAACCTATTCTACTCGGCATTGTTGGCGATAGTGCTGCGGGAAAATCGACACTAACCGAAGGAATCGCTCAAATTTTAGGAAAAGACAGGGTAACAGTCATCTGTACCGACGATTATCACCGTTACGATCGCGAACAGAGAGCTAAACTTGGTATTTCCGCGCTTCATCCCGACTGCAACTATCTTGACATCATAGAGCAACATTTAAGTTTACTGCGAACAGGACAAGCCATTCTCAAGCCCATCTACAATCACAGTACAGGCAAGTTCGACCCGCCTGAATACATTAAACCGCTAGAGTTTGTCATTGTCGAAGGATTGCTCGGCTATTCAACTAAAGGAATGCGCGATAATTATGACGTTAAAGTGTTTTTAGCGCCGCCTGAAGATCTGCGAAGAACCTGGAAAATTAAGCGTGACACCCGAAAGCGAGGCTATACTGAGGAAGCTGTTCTCGAACAATTGCGCCAAAGAGAATCTGATTCAGAAGCTTACATCCTCCCTCAGCGTCAATGGGCAGATGTGGTAGTGACCTTTTATCCGCCTCAGAATGAAACCAAACAAAGTGATGTGGTGTTGAATGTTAGCTTAATCTTGCGACCAACTATACCCCACCCTGATTTAAGTGTTATTTTAGATCCTAACGGGGGAGATCTCGGTGAGGCAATTCGTTTAGAACTTGACAGAGATATGGGTAAACCGGTTGACGTGCTACAAGTAGACGGTCATGCTACCCAAGAACAGGTCAGACAACTAGAACGCATCCTCTGCAACGAAGTTCCCACCCTCCAGCAATTTTGTAGTTTAGAAGGCAATCAAGACATTGGTAAAGTCGTTGGGACAACCGGAGAAACCCTCCAAAGTTATCCACTCGCCTTAACTCAACTTCTCACCACTTACCATATGCTCAAAGCGGCGAGAGTTAAAGCTTAGGTTTATCAGCTTGCTAAAAAGTGGAAAAAGACCAATGTACGGGGAAAAACGCCGTTCTGTCGTTAAGAAACGAGCATCTCGGCGGTTTATTGACTGGCAGACTTTCTTTGACTTCGGCGATGGCAACGTGCGACCGAATAAAAAGATGGACACTAAGCTGTCTTCAACTTTATTCGATTTGGTAGGGGCTGCTAGCAACGAACCGCAATCTTTAGCACAGCGTAATTTGCTACGCAGTCTAGCTTTTGGCTTGCCTTCTGGTCAATCTGTCGCTAAGGCGATGGGAGAAATTCCCTTACATCGTAACGATTTAGCGGATTTAAAACCCTATCAGTTAGATACCCGCACGCCTTTGTGGTTCTATGTCTTGCGTGAAGCGGATGTCAGTGCAGGTGGAAATCATCTTGGGCCAGTCGGTGGACGCATTGTCGCCGAAGTCTTTATTGGTGTACTACAAGGCGACTACACTTCTTACCTCGCTCTTGATCACAATTGGCGGCCTACCTTAACTGACAAAGACGACTTCACAATGGTAGATCTTCTCAACTTTGCCGGCGTTGTCGCTCGCTTGTAAAGCGTTTAGTTAAAAAAGTTCCCTAACCACTTTTTTTACTCTCTATAGTTTAATAATTCTAAAAAAACGCCATTCGTCCAACCGAATCCCACCTCATTCGTGTTGTAACCAAAGAGGATTTCATCTGACACTTCAGCCGTGCAGTTCTCAACATCATATTTTTCTGATAATGTTCCTTGCCGTTCAAATTCCCGCACCAAGAGGGTAATAAATTTCTCGGCGATACGTCGCGCTTGGTGATGGTAGCCGTAGCGGGACAATCCTTCAACCGCAATTAGATGAAAAGGGGCCCAACCAAACGGTGCATCCCATTGATTCCCAGTTGTTTCGATGCTGGTTCGCAACCCGCCTGCCACTTCAAAAAGCGGTAAATTTTCCACCACTTTTTGTGCTTGTTCCTCAGAAGCAAGGCCACTCCAAAGGGGATAAAATGTCGTGAGGTAAGGATAGTGGCGGCGGCAACCCGTCTCAAAATTGTAATCGCTATAGAATCCTCTTTCATTGTCCCAGAGAAAGCGATCAATGAGTTGGTGGCGGTTGACAGCGCGATCGCGCCAATATCCTACGTTATCTGGGTGTCCTAAAATATGATTAATTTGAGCGAGATCTTGCTCCATTTGGTAAAGTAGAACGTTGAGGCAAACAGGCGCGTAATGAATGATATCGACGCTAAACGGGCCAAAACGATTACAAATGTCGAGTCCCGACTCGCGCATCGAGCGATCGCCTTTGTAAAATAAATCCGTCAGTTGGTCGTGTTGGCTATCGTAAAATAAGCTGAGGTCGTAATCTTTAACTGGATGGGTGCGGTAGTAGTCTTTGACGCGATCGTAATGCGTTCTACCTCCTTCATCCCGCTCAGAAATAATGACTTCGGGTGCTGGGCCTTCTCCTAGAGCAAAATAGCGAGAAAGTCCAGTAGTAGCATTTAAATGGGGAGGAACTGTCCAATAATAATAGTATTGTTCAACAATCGGTACAATTGAACGCAACCATTTTTTATCTTGCGTATGCTCAAAGAGTTTTAAAATGGTCGGGGTGAGAAAAGGGGGTTGAGAACGACTGAGTAAATAAGTTCGGTTGGCATTAAGAATCGTTCCGTAATGGTCAATTTCATATAATAATTGTTCGACTTGGCTTTTGGCTAATTCTAACTCTCCATCTCTCAACAGTCCTAACACAATAAAATAACTATCCCAGCCATACATTTCATTAAATCTTCCTCCTGGCACGACATAATCATGCGGTAGATAGAGCAATCCGTGTTCGGTAATTTGTTCTATTTCACCTGGGAGAATTCGCAACTCAATTTGCTTAAATTCTTCAGGACTTATAATACTCTTTAAAGCTTTCTCAACCGCCTCTCCATCTTCTTTGGGAGAGATATAAACTAACCAAGGTTGATTCGGTTGATGCTGAGTTTTGGGATCTTTGGCCGCTTGAAGAATGTGAGTTAAGGAACGAGAAAGGATTTTCCAGGTTTTTTTGATATAAGTTCTAACCGATTGAATTTGTTGTTTTGTGGGAGATGGATAAACGGGTGTAGTAGTCATATCAGTTAAGAGTGAACAGTGATCAGTTCTTTAAAACAACATAGCTTGAGTTAAGTAACAGAAAAATCCGCCTTTAGGGTATTTTTGAGCCAAGTCGTTGTCAAAAAGTCAGCGATCGCGAACAATCAAAATATAGTTTAGGTTTGTAGATGATTGTAGGGTGGACATTGCCCTACTCAGAAAGATTTATTTCAATTCCTGTGATTTCTACAATTTTGTGCTGGCTGTGGCTGCCATGTACTATACGTACTTGTGATTGAGTAATTTGAAAATAGTCAGCCATCACCTTGATCAATTCCCAGTTTGCTCGATTCTTCTCAGGTACAGATTTTAGATGCACGACAAAAGAATCGGCTGTTAGCCGAATGACTCTCACTTGCTTAGAACGAGGTTTGACCTTCACGCCGATCTTCATATTTATAGGCTAGAGGATGCCGCGCTTTTTCAGCGAAATTCTGGTAATCGCTGGCGAATGCGGCAATTTCCCATTGGAAACTCTAAACATTGCGATCACTTTTTCCAATTTTTCAACGATGCTGTGTTTGTTTTGAATAACACGACTATTCCCGTTAGCGTCGGCTATAATGAATTTTATTTAGCTTAATTAATGGAGGTCAAAATTTATGGGATTAAGTGAAGGTTATGGCGTTCTCAAGTGTCGAGTATTAGAAGGAAAGATGGAGAGAGAAGACACAAAAAGCCCTCACTACACCATCATTGCTACCGATACTCAGGATGGCAAAAAAGAATACCGTATTGTGATTAATGTCAAGTCTGTAATCAGTCCTTTTGACTTAATAGTTTTCATCAATAGCGATTTTAAACACCCAATTACTAGCAAGTTAATTGATTTGAAATTTGGCTTTACTGACATAGAGGTATCACAACGCAAGGCAGGCGGGATTGCTTTAGATTTTATTCGTAGCAATCTCTTTGATGTCACAAAAATGAAACCTGTCCCTGCTGATGTAAAAGGAGGTAACAATGACGTAAATGACATGGTTGACTTCTTTGTTCAGCAAGCTATTAAAAAAACAACAGAGGTCGATATTTACGCCTTTGGAGAACCGTTTAGCCGAGATCTAGGTATTCATAACATTCACATGAATCAGGGTAATGCAGGAAGATTTGCCCAAGAAAATGGCGTTTTTCAAGATGGAGCATTACTCATTCATTTCCGCACTCAAAATCAGTGGGTTGCCTTCTTTAGTGCGTTTCAATCTCAGTCATTCCACACGGATGATAAAACGGGGAACCCGATTGAAAAAGACGATCAAACAGATAAACCAATTGATACAGGAGTGGGTACAGAACCCTTAACTGATGTCAAACCAATTGTTAGAATTATTGCTGCTTTAGTGAATCCCCTCGGTGACGATGTTACTAAAGAAACAGTCACGCTGATTAATGCTTCTCCCACTCCCATTGATTTGAAGGGATGGACTCTCTTAGATCGAATCAAGCGCAAATTGCCACTCACAGGGACAATAGAAGCGGGTAGAGTTAATATTGTTCCCCTATCTGGCAAAGATATTCAACTCGGTAATGATGGAGGAATTATTACGCTTTTAAACCCTGATGGATTGAAAGTTGATGGCGTTTCTTACACCAAAGAAGATGCCAAACAACAAGGATATACTATTGTATTTTAAAAGAAAATGAAGATACTAAAAACCCGATTGCTCGTAGGTGGTCTGCGATGCTAAAGGAACCGGGTTTTTCGCGCCTTAACGAGACTTCCATTCAATTCATTAAATCGGGATGCCTTTGAACAACTCGGTGATAATCTCGGCGAACGGCGGCGTATTGGCTTGGATCAAGTTGGATTTCTGTCAATAATGATTTGAGAATCCCGTAACTATCTTCAATTTTCCAAAATTTATCTTTAATCCAAATATTTTGTTGAAAGCTACTCGCCACCGTCGCAATGAGTGACAGCACGCCAATCAAACCACAAGTGAGCTTCCAGCCTTCTGTCCCGCTTCCCAAAAGGATTTTACCCTGACTCAAGGTGGCCAAACCTGCTAGCAAAGTCCCGCTCGCTCCGGCACTCAAGGCAACCCAAAAAAGGCTGTTATAGTACCATTTCAGTCTTTGCCTTTCTTTTCCCAAGTTTTTTAGGTTTTGATGGAGAATTTGCTGAAACTGTTCAATTTTATCCTTTTCAAACATAGACATATCAGCACTTTAACAAATTAAATAATAATAAACTGCTCAAGCCTATCTTAAATCAAATTTGAGATCGGTTGCCCAGAGGACAGCCCAAACTCTCTGCCGTGTTGCTACGAGTGTAGGCATTCCAGGTTCCCAACTCCTGCGAAGGACTGCTGCATAGCATGGCTTTGGTTTCCTCGCTCAGTCCTTGCGCTAGGGTAAAGTCTGCCCCCGCAATACTTTGAATTTGGTCTAACATGGCTCCAGTCAAGTCTGCCGCCCGCAAATCTGCTCCCTGCAACTCTACCCCAATCAGACTCGCTTTCCGCAAATTCGCCCCCGTCAGAAAGGCTTTTTGTAAATTTGCCCCGCTTAAAGCTGCCCCTTCTAAATTCGCTTCGGTCAAATCTGCCCCACTTAAATAAGCTCCTCGCAGGTTTGCCCCTTGCAAGTCTGCCCCCCGCAAATTGACACTATTGAGAAACGCCCCATTGAGATTGGCTTTCGGGCCGATCGCTCCACTGTTACGATAATTGTAGCCTTCTGGCCAGCGCGTTTGGCTGTCATAGACGGCGAGTGGCAGCTTTGCCCCCTCTAAATTGGCCTTTTCTAGGTTACATCCTTGCAGTTGCGCCCGAAACAGGTAAGCATCTTGCAAGTTCGCCTCTGCTAAATTCGCTCTTTGTAAATCGGCTCGGCGCAAGTCTGCTCCTTGTAGGTTAGCTTTTGTTAGATTGGTTTCACTTAAATTCGCCCCAATTAAATTGGCCTGAGAGAAATCGAACTCCGATAAGTCTTTTTGTCCCAGATCGATTTCCCGTAAGTTAGACTGAGCGAAGCTTTTACCCGATGGGAGGGTTTGGAAAAGGTCGGTAGAAAGGGCAGTCATGGAGGTTATCTGAAGAATTGTTGTGTCGCTAAAGGCACAGTAGCCAACGTCCTCTATCCTAGGGGTTGGGCGATCGCCGTTTTCGTTGCTGTTTATTTTTCTTAACGATCTAACGCTAGAGATGTTATTAACTCCTCCGATGACGATGATGGATTTCTTTCGCAAAAGCGAAGGCAATTGGTTTTCTGTGCGAACTGTCCATCATTTTGACTCTCTCGATGACGAATCTGGCGAATCTAACCTGATTATAGACGTGTTAGAACGAGACGATCCCAGAGTTCTCGCCGTCTGCGAAGCACAAGGCGTTAATCCTGCTTCAGTTAGTGGTGGGGCGAGTTTTATGTGGCAGGAAAATCTCAATCAAAAAGCTCCCAATCCCGACCATGCTGCCATTCTAGTCGATGTTCCCCATCCTGACAATCCCAAAGTGGGTAAATTTCTCCGCAATCGGGGATATGTTGAAGGAATTCCCGTTATTGGTTTGTATAATTTTGCAGATGACGGCGTACTGACGATTGATACAGAATACGAGAAAAATCAAGGGCAAGAAAGATGCTGGTTTGTGACAGACCATTTTCGCGTGCGAGTCAGTATGGTCAAATTACTCAACGGCGTTAATTTAATGACTTATTGTTCTGAGCGGCGCTGCATATCTGCTGCAAACTTAACAGAAATGGTGGATAAAAATTTGCAGCGAGTAGGAAAAAGGTAAGTAGCTAATCAAAGATAAATAGTAAATAATGGTAGTAGCGCGTCTACCCCTAAATTGTAGGTTGGGTCGAGGCAACGAGACCCAACAAAACAAGGCTCTGGCGTTGGGTTTTACTATCGCTCAACCCAACCTACTTTTACTACCTTTACTCACTATTTTTAATTATAAACATTTACTTAGAGGAAAATCGAGCAATGAAGTTAATTAAAATTCTTAACTTTTGCGGTGGTTGTTTATTCGCTTCTGGTTTTTTGTTGTATTTGAGTAGTGAAATGCAAATAAACTCGGCCCAGATAGAACGTGGGGCGTATAGTGTACAAAGCGGGCTAGGAAGTATAGAAGGTAGTCTAGCAAATATGGAAGGTGGAATATATAATGTAGAAAGTTTTATATTTAATCAATCTCCCTCTAATTCTGGCGTTACTGACAAGTATAATCAACTAAAGAATGCACGACAGTTGAAGTTGGAGCAAAAAAATAAGCTTATTAATGAAAGAGGAAAGCTCTTTGATGACGCAAAAAAGGCTGCCGGAGATATTATAGAAAGAGAGAAAGGCAAACAGTTCTTTTTTCTGATTCAAGCTGTATTGGGAGCAGGTTTGGCTTGTTTACGTGAAAGCAAGCAGTGATAATTCTATAATTATATTGAATAAACGGGTAATCTTTTAACATTCAGGTCAAGAATTTTATGGCGATAACACCAACCCCAATCAAGCAATATATCGAACAACACCATGAAGGATATTGGATCGCAGGGACACGCATTTCTTTAGATTCAGTTGTGTACGCCTTCTTAAATGGAGAATCCCCCGAAAGTATAGCACAAAACTTTCCGTTACTTTCCCTCGAACAAGTTTATGGTGCGATCGCTTTCTATCTTGCTAACCGAAAGCTAGTTGATGTGTATTTGAAGAAAGGAGAGGCAAAGTTTGAGAAACTGCAACAATCCTTTAGAGAAAAAAATCGACTATTGTACCAGAAGTTGAAAACGGCTCAAGAGTAGTAGGATGCGTTAATAACGCATCCTACTTTTTAACTGCACTTAAGATGGTACTGTGCAAACTATACGTATGTCAGTCTTCATCCTTTTTTTGTTGATAAGGTTCGCACTCAAACGGTTGTATGCCAATTTCAGTATAGTCGTCATGGCTTGCACCGAAGATTCTGGCAAAGCCTTCGGTAAAATATTGAACGAAGCCCTGTAGCATTTGGTTGATATTCATAACATCTACCTTTCAGTTTAAGTTTCAAATTTAACTGAGTTTTTAAGTTTGAGAATTAGATGGTTTATTGTTTCCTTTATTTTATGATAATTAGCCAAATAAAGTTGGGACTACCCAGCGTCTCGACATAAATATTGAAAGTTTTTTATAATACTTTATCTTTTCTAAAGAAAGTTTTAACTTATGCAAAGTTATATAGCGTTTTGTATTAAACAAGCGCGACTTTATCCAGAAATTTTAGCACATTTATTCACCTTTACAGGATAAAGCTTGACAAAGTTTGACGATGGACTTGTCAATTATGGTAAAATCTACTATAATTAAATAAAAGAACACGAAGAAGCTAAGCCAACTTTAGGCAAGCTATTGCCATTATGATACTTGAAGATCAAAAAATGCTCCCAAATGCCGAGAATTACAGCCTTTTAACCGACTTATATCAACTGACAATGACAGCTTGTTATGTCGGAGAAGGACTCGCCAATCGTCCCGCCAGTTTTGAGTTGTTCGTGCGCCGCTTGCCAGACTCTTTTGGCTATTTGACAGCAATGGGACTAGCGCAGGTATTGGATTATCTAGAAAACCTGCGTTTTAGCCAAAATCAGTTAAGTCAATTGCAAGAAACAGGTATCTTTGACCATGTAACGCCTGAATTTTGGTCTTTGCTAGCTTCTGGGCAGTTTACTGGGGATATTTGGGCAGTTCCTGAAGGGACGGCGGTATTTGCCAATGAACCCCTTTTGCGAGTAGAAGCTCCTCTTTGGCAAGCGCAACTGATTGAGACATTTGTACTTAATACGATTAACTATCAAACACTTATTGCCACCAGAGCGGCTAGAATGCGCGATGTAGCAGGTTCAGATGCTCTTTTGCTAGAATTTGGTACGAGACGAGCATTTAGTCCTCAAGGCGCGATTTGGGCAGCGAGAGCCGCTTTAGCCGGGGGATTGGATGCTACCTCAAATGTGCTGGCGGCGTTGCAGTTAGGACGCAAACCGAGTGGAACAATGGCGCATTCGCTAGTAATGGCATTTAAAGCAGTATTGGGTAGTGAGGATGAGGCTTTTGCTGCGTTTCATCACTATTTTCCGGGTGCAACCTTGTTAATTGACACCTACGATACTGTCGCGGCGGCAGAACGTTTGGCGAAGCAGGTTAGAGAGGGAAAACTGGAAGTCACTAGCGTTCGTCTAGATTCAGGTGATTTAGTTGAATTATCAAAAAAAGTTCGCGCATTACTACCAGAAATCCAGATTTTCGCCAGTGGAGACTTAGATGAGTGGGAAATTGCTCGTTTGCGAGCGGCAGAAGCTCCCATTGACGGTTATGGATTGGGAACGCGCCTCGTAACAGGTACACCGATTAATGGCGTTTACAAACTGGTGGAGATTGACGGATTGCCTACCATGAAACAGTCTAGCCAAAAAGCAAGCTATCCGGGGCGAAAACAGGTGTTTCGACGGTACGCTCAAGGCAAAATTCAAGCTGACAAGCTAGCATTAGCAGATGAATTCCCTCAAGCTGAAGAAATCCCACTGTTACAACCCATCATGCACCAGGGAAAAAGGCTGCAAGCACCCGAATCGATTGAAAACATTCAAAAACGAACGCGAAACTCGGTAGACAGCCTTCCTGATGCAGTAAGAACGCTCAATCAACCGATATCGCTCTCCGTTCACCTTTCAGCCGAGTTAAATTCTCTGCACCAATCCCTACTTATTGATAGATAGACTTCTGCCTTTTGCCTTTTGACTTTCTATGACTAAAATAGCCCTTTTTGGAACGAGTGCCGATCCGCCCACTGCTGGACACCAAACCATTCTACAATGGCTAGGCGATCGCTATGATTGGGTTGCGGTTTGGGCATCAGACAATCCTTTTAAAAAACATCAAACTTCTTTGAAACACCGCATGGCAATGTTGCGATTATTAATTGAAGAAATTGACGCGCCGCGCCATAATATTCATGTCTGGGAAGAATTGAGCGATCGTCGCAGTTTAATGAGTGTGGAAAAAGCCAAACAGATTTGGGGAAATGAGACAGAATATGCTTTAGTCATTGGCTCAGATTTAGTAAAACAAATTTGTCGCTGGTATCGAGTTGAGGAATTATTACACCAAGTTACTATTTTAGTCGTTCCTCGACCTAGCTATCCTATTCAAAAAGAAGACTTAGAGGGACTGAAAAAGTTGGGGGGAAATTACAAAGTTGCTGACTTAACTGCGCCTGGGGTTTCTTCTACTGCCTATCGCGAATACGGACGAAATGATGTAATCACTCAACCGATTCAAGAATACATTCACCGTGAGCAATTATACGCATGAATTTAGAGAATCCAAAAACTGAATTAGCAGATTTTAAAGTGGGGGTAGATAATGCTATTTTTTCAGTTGATACCCAACAAAATCGCCTTTTAGTTCTGTTAATCAAACGACAAGATGAACCATTTCGCGACTATTGGTGTTTGCCTGGAACGCTAGTCAGGAAAGGGGAGTCACTAGAAGATGCAGCACATCGGATTTTAGCAGAAAAAATTCAAGTTAATAACCTTTATTTAGAGCAATTATATACCTTTGGTGGCCCCTATCGAGATCCGAGAGAATCACCTGAAAGTTTTGGCGTTCGTTATCTATCAGTCAGTTATTTTGCGTTGGCTCGCTATGAGGAGGCAGAGTTAATTACTAGCAATCTTAATACAACGACTTGGTACACAATACAAAAAATTCCTCAGCTTGCTTTCGATCACCAGCAAATTTTAAATTACGGCTATCAACGATTGCGTAACAAACTGGAATACAGTCCTATTGCCTTTGATGTGTTACCTAAAATGTTTACTTTAAACGAACTTTATCAATTTTATACAACCGTTTTGGGAGAAAACTTCTCCGATTATTCTAATTTTCGCTCGCGGTTATTAAAATTAGGCTTTCTTTATGATACAGGCGTTAAAACCTCAAGAGGTGCAGGCAGACCAGCTAGTTTATATCGCTTTGATGCAACAGCTTTTGCTCCATTGAAAGATAAAGCTTTAGTTTTTATTTAAATCGTTATTAAATCGTAAACCATGAAAATTGCGATCGCTCAACTCAACCCAACCATCGGCGACATTACCAATAATGCTCAAAATATCACTGAAGCTGCACAATTAGCAGTTAGTCAAAACGCTCGATTATTATTAACACCTGAATTATCTTTATGTGGCTATCCCCCTCGTGATTTACTCCTCAATCCTAGCTTTGTTCAATCTCTAGCAAACAAATTACAACAACTCGCTCAAGAACTTCCCACGCAAATAGCCGTTTTAGTCGGAACAGTAACCGTCAATCCGCACGCAGCAACCAAGGGTGAAAAACCGCTTTTTAATAGTATTGCGCTGCTAGAAAACGGAGCAATTAAACAAATTTTTTACAAACGTCTCTTACCGACTTATGATGTGTTTGATGAAGACAGATATTTTGAACCAGGCAGGCAGAACAATTTCTTTACATTAGTTAGTCATGAGACAAATATTTCTATTAAAATCGGCGTTACGGTTTGCGAAGATTTATGGAATGATGAAGAATTTTGGGGCAAGTGGACTTATGAAGATAATCCTTTAAAAGATTTAACCCAGATAGGTGTAGATTTAATTGTTAATTTATCTGCTTCTCCCTACAGTCTCCGCAAGCAAACGCTAAGAGAAGCCATGCTCAGTTACAGTACAAAACGTTACAACATACCGATTATTTATGCTAACCAAGTTGGTGGCAATGACGATCTAATCTTTGACGGCAATAGTTTTGCCCTTCAGAAAAATGGAGAATTAGTCTGCCGTGCAAAAGCCTTTGAGAACGATTTAAAAATCATTAAATTTAACGAAAATACAAAAGATTTAGAACATAGTTTAATTGTCTCGTTAGTAGAAACCGATGAAGAAGAATTATTCACTGCATTGGTTTTAGGCGTAAAAGACTATGCCAGAAAATGCGGGTTTTCTCAAGTAACTTTGGGGCTGAGTGGAGGAATTGATTCGTCGTTAGTAGCTGCGATCGCGAAAGAAGCGATGGGAAAAGAGAATGTTTTAGGCGTGTTAATGCCATCTCCTTACAGTTCAGAACATTCAATTACTGATGCAGAAAGTCTGGTTAAAAATCTAGATATTAAAAGCTATCAGTTACCCATTGGTTCGTTAATGGAAGCTTACGATCGCTTGCTTGAACCGCTATTTACAGGAACAGAATTTGGGTTGACCGAGGAAAATTTACAATCGCGCATTCGCGGGAATTTATTAATGGCGATCGCTAATAAATTTGGCTATCTCTTACTTTCTACTGGTAACAAATCTGAAATGGCTGTCGGATATTGCACCTTGTATGGGGATATGAATGGCGGATTAGCTGTCATTGCAGATGTACCTAAAACACGGGTTTATTCTCTCTGTTATTGGTTAAATCGCCAGACAGAAATCATTCCTCAAAATGTTTTAATTAAACCCCCTAGTGCAGAATTAAAACCTGGTCAAATAGATCAAGATTCCTTACCACCTTATGACATTCTTGATGATATTCTTGATCGCATTATTTGCCAGCATCAGTCCGTTACTCAAATTATTGAGGCAGGATTTGAGGAGAATGTCGTCAAATTTGTCATGAAATTAGTCACCCGCGCTGAATTTAAACGAAAACAGTCTCCTCCTGGCTTAAAAGTGACTGATCGCGCCTTCGGAACTGGATGGCGGATGCCAATTGCCAACCGTTGTAGTTATTAGACTTCTTGCCGATGAAGTAAAATTGAATCAGTAGACAACAGTACTCAAAACAATTGGTTAAAGTTTATGAAATTCCCAGTAACGCTCTACCAGATCGAGCTTTCCCACGCTACCGCGCAGGCGTTTACATTGGTGGACGCTTTTTCGTGCCTATAATTATAGTGTGAAGTAATACCAGTTTCCCCATTGAGAGCAACCAACTAGGAGATTTCTGTAGATGGCTTCGACAGACTTCAAAGACTATTACGCCATATTGGGAGTCAATAAAACTGCCAGTGCTGATGAAATTAAAAAAGCTTTCCGCAAATTAGCGGTCAAATATCACCCCGATAGAAACCCTGGCGACAAAGCAGCAGAAGAAAAGTTTAAAGAGATCAGCGAAGCCTACGAAATCCTCTCTGACTCCGAAAAACGCCAGAAATATGATCGCTTCGGTCAGTATTGGAAGCAAGCGAGTGAAACGGGATGGCCCCAAGGCGGTGCTAATGTTGGTACAGACGTTGGTGGCTTTGATTTTAGCCAGTACGGGACGTTTGACGAATTTATCAATGAATTACTCGGTCGCTTTGCTACGCCGGGGGGAGGAAACCGCACTTATACTTACCGGACTTCAACAGGAACCCCACCAGGTTACAGTGATTTTGGAGGTTATGGCGACTTTAGCGGCTTTAACCCAGGAACGCAAGCTCAAGCGGCTGACCGCGAGGCAGCACTTCGTCTAACCTTCTCTGAAGCCTTTCGAGGGGTGCAAAAACGCCTTAACCTCGGCAACGAACTCATTGAGGTTCGCATTCCCGCCGGCGCAAAATCTGGCAGTCGCGTTCGAGTGCGAGGGAAAGGACAAGTCAGTCCCTACGGCGGACAGCGCGGCGATTTGTACCTCAATATTGAATTAGAACCCCATTCTTTTTTCCAATTTGAGGGAGAAAATCTGCTGTGTGAGGTTCCTATTACCCCAGATGAAGCTGTGTTAGGTGCGTCGATTGAAGTTCCGACTCCTGATGGCATGGTGGCAGTCAAAGTCCCTCCTGGCATTCGTTCAGGTCAATCTCTGCGCTTGCGCTCTAAAGGCTGGATTAATCCTAAACAAGAACGAAGTGACCAATTAGTTAGAATTGCGATCGACACGCCGCAAGATATCAGTCCTACCGAACGGGAATACTACGAAAAAATTCGCGACAATCGCACTTACAACCCTCGCACTCGCTTACAGGAAATTAAGCTCTAGCAGCGATTTGATCCCCTTGCCTTCGGCATCCCCCTTTTTAAGGGGGACTTTGGTGGCGGTTCCCCCCTTTTTAAGGGGGGTTAGGGGGGATCTTGGGATTTATGTATACACAGTAGCTCCTGTGGGAGAGGGCAATTTCTAGCTTGTCGAACTATACTTAAATAACCCCTGGCCCTTTGTGTTTACCGCCACCTTCTTCATTAACTTCTTGTAGTTCCTCGACTCGCTCACGAGCGTCAGCTTCTTTTTGTTCTTTCATATCACCAGGAACCTCGGCATACATTTCTGGTTCAATAGCATAGTTATTAACAAGCCCTTCGCCATCAACAGTATAACCGCTAGTTGTGTCAACACCGCTTTCATTTTCTGCCGTTTTTTTGTAATTGTCACCTTCGCGCTTCATACGTGCGGCAGTTTCGGCTGGTATAATATGAGGATCGTAATTATCGGCGGGTTGCTTTTGGGTACTCAAATTATCAGTAGATTGATTTTGGTTACTCATGAGAATCTCTCCTTTAAGATAATGGGATGACTGACAAACAAACTAAAAGAAAATAGTCAGCAGAATAGTTATTTTTCAACCTTGGGAACAAAATCAGGACGATCTTTATCCTGCCAGCCAGGGGGACGCTTTGAGTTAAACCAAGCAATTGAACCAATCGTAGTAGCAGCAATAAAACCCGCAATGAGAACGAGCGTTGCAGAAACAGGGAAATGGGGGGTATTCGTAGCAACTTCTGTCAATAAATACATCAATTAAATCTCCGCAGAAATTGAATTATTGATTAGGTTATCTACTAGAATAATAAAGAATCGAGTGATTTTACATCCATCTTTATCCTGATTCTATGCCAATAAAGTCTATTTATATTGATAGATACTCACGGTAATGTATTTTTTGGATTAATCAATGCACTGCTCAGCATTTAAATTTCCTATCGGTTGCGAGCGGAGACGCGATCGCTTGTATTGTCATGACTTGTGTTAAGAGGTGCGATCGCTTCTATCTCTTAAGATAGATCAAGATTTCTCCGATGGATAGGTGCAAAATTGACAAATTTAATTTATAGTGGTAGGATTAGCAACTCAATAACCTAAGCTAATTCTAAAATAGAATATGGATATTGTTCGTCTCATTTGTGCCATTGTCTTTCCGCCGCTTGGTGTTTTTTTGCAAGTAGGTATCGGGCCGCAGTTTTGGCTGAATATTCTTCTGACATTGTTGGGGTATATTCCGGGTATTATTCATGCTATATGGATTATTGCCAGACGCTAATCCGCGCTTAATGTAGGATGCGTTCTGAACGCATCCTACTATCCATAGAAAGACATTAGCTTAATCGTCTCTCAATAGCCGTTGACCAAGTTTTAGTTATTTCATCAACCCTAATATCAATTAGAGTAGGCTGTTCGGATATCTTTATTTTTAAAGGTGTCAAACAATTGTCCACCCATCCAATTTTCTGCCAGTTGTTAACTAATTGTTCTTGTAAATAAGCTTCCCATTCATTTTGGTATTGGGGATTAACAGAAGCAATAATTAGACTCGTTCCTTCTCCAAATAGCATTTCATCATAACGTCCTTCAAAATTACTTAATTCAATTTCTGCCCCCATTTTTCCACTAATACAACATTCTGCCAAAGTGACTGCTAACCCTCCTTCCGCTAGATCATGAGCCGAATTTATCCATTCTTGTCGAATACCCTGACGGCAAACTTTTTGAACTTGCCGTTCCAATTCAAAATCAATGCGCGGCGGTTTGCCTGCAATTATCTTATGAATAACGGCTAAATATTCTGACCCCCCTAAATTAAATTTTAGAGAATTATCGGTGTATCCTAGTAAATAAATTAAGTCTCCTTCAGTTTGCCAACCCTGACCGCAGACTTTGCTAATATCGGGTATTAACCCCACCATACCGATAACGGGGGTAGGATAGATGGGTTGCGGATGGCCTTGAGCATCAACCGTTTCGTTGTACAGTGAGACATTCCCACCCGTAACGGGGGTTGCTAACTCTCGACACGCTTCGGCGATACCCTGGCAAGCTAAGGCTAATTGCCAGTATCCGATGGGGTTTTCAGGACTGCCAAAGTTGAGGTTATCGGTCACAGCAAGCGGTTCGGCCCCTACACAGCTTAAATTGCGGGCCGCTTCGGCAACAGCAGCTTTCGCACCTTCATAAGGGTCAAGGTAGACGTAACGGGGATTACAGTCGGTAGTAGCAGCAACACCCATATGGCAAGTATCGGGTTTTGCGGCGAGAGGTCGGATGCGAATAACGGCGGCATCGGCAGCACCCGGAAGAATCACGGTATTATTTTGTACTTGATGGTCGTATTGCCGATAAATCCATTGTTTCGAGGCAATTGTCGGCGTATCTAGCAGATGTAGCAAGATATCATTCCAGGGTTTTAACTGTCCGTTAATGGTGATACCCTCTGATGTGTCAGCAGGTAAAGATTCTGACGACCATTTCCAAGCATTTTGGGCATATTCGGGGGGTTCTGCAAGGATTTCTCGATGATAAATGGGCGTATTCTCAGCTAAGGCAGTGGCAGGAACTTCGGCAGCGATTTCCCCTTTAAACAAAATTCTAACAATGGGTTCTGCTATCACTTCTCCAGCAACAACCGCCTGGAGTTGCCAACGCTGAAAAATAGCGATTAACTCTTGCTCTCGTCCTTTTTGAGCGACAAATAACATTCGTTCCTGCGATTCTGACAACAGATATTCATAGGGAACCATGCCTGACTCTCGTACTGGAATCTTATCTAAATCGAGTTCGATGCCGACTCCTCCTTTGGCCGCCATTTCCGAAGTCGAACAGGTAATGCCAGCGGCCCCCATATCTTGGGCCGCAACCACGGCCCCGGTTTTAAACGCTTCTAAACACGCTTCAATCAGGGACTTTTCTAAAAAAGGGTCGCCAACTTGCACGGCCGGGCGATCGTCGATAGACTGGTCACTAAGTTCGGCACTGGCAAAACTGGCCCCTCCCATGCCATCGCGTCCGGTGGTTGACCCCACGTACAAGACTGGATTACCGATTCCTGACGCACCCGATTTGACAATTTCGGGAGTTTCCATCAGTCCAAGGGCCATAACATTAACCAGGGGATTTTCAGTATAAGCAGCGTCAAAATAGACTTCGCCGCCAACCGTAGGAACGCCAACGCAATTGCCGTAGTGCGAAATGCCTTCGACCACGCCTGCAAACAACCGTCGTGTCTTCGCGTCCTCTAAATTACCAAAGCGCAAGGAATTCAGGCAGGCAATAGGACGCGCACCCATCGTAAAAATATCGCGTAGGATGCCACCAACCCCCGTTGCGGCCCCTTGAAACGGTTCGACGGCAGAGGGATGGTTGTGAGACTCAATTTTAAAGGCGAGTCTATGTCCGTCTCCTAAGTCTACAACCCCTGCATTTTCTCCTGGCCCAACAAGTATGCGTTCTCCCGTGGTGGGAAACTGTTTTAATAAGGGTCGGGAATTTTTGTAACAGCAATGTTCCGACCACATCACCCCAAACATCCCTAATTCTGCTTTATTGGGATGCCGTCCCAATCGTTGGACGATTTCGGCGTATTCTTCGGGTTTTAAGCCTTCGGCAGTGATTTCTTCAGCAGAAAAGGGAGACATAATAGTCAGTTATCAGTAATGGCATTACAGTCTACAACAATACGGATAAAGCTAGAGTAAATCCAGGAACAACATCTTCCCCCGTTAAAATAGCATCAGGCGGATATTGAGTAATCGAGCCATCTTGACGGTAGACTAATGCTTGACGGTTGTAGCGGTCAATTAACCAGCCTAAACGGACTCCATTCGCTCTGTATTCCTCCATTTTAGCTTTAAGCCTATCTAGATTATCGCTTTTTGAACGAATTTCAATAACAAAATCGGGAGCAAGCTTGAAAAACTCATCTTCTCCCTCATCCCATCTAGCAGGTAAATGCTCTTTTGCGACAAAAGCTGCATCAGGAGAACGCACTGCACCATTGGGTAGTTTAAAACCGCCACTGGAACTAAAAACTTCTCCTAATCCCTGTTGTTCTACCCAAATAGACAAACGAGTAATCGCTTTTGCTTCTCTGTTACTTGAAATTTTTCCAATCGGTGTCATAGTCACTAATGTTCCATTGGCATTACGTTCAAAGCGTAACTCAGGGTTTTGGGAACTCAGTTGCCTTAAGTCTGCATCACTAATGGTTGAAGTTGTCTGAGCCATCTATCGTCCTGTGATTGAGTTTTAACTTTACCAAACGTCGTGAATTCGCTTTCAGGCAGGATAAAAGAGAAAGAGATCGCATCTATGGTTTATCTTAAAATATTAGACACCCTCTCCCTATTAAACCTGATGAAATACTATCAAGCGATCGCGCTAACTTCCCTTTTCTCTCTTGGTATCCCCGCGATTTCCCCTCAGCAAAGCAACGCGCAAACCCAATCTTGTCCTGCTGGTGCATCTGACTGTCAGATAGAGGAATTCCGCCAAGACAGCCAATTCAATCCCAACATCTACTTTCGCACGCCCCAACAGATTAACCAAGAAACCCGATATCGCGTCTTGGGGGTTTGTAACGAGAGTAATGCTACCGACTGCAACCAACTCGTACCCGACGCTGAATCTTTGCAAGAGCGCCCGGATGCAATACAGCTTCAAGACGCTCAAAATCAGAGTTTAGACAATCTTTTTCGCAATTAGATCATTTTGGATTAAGCTCGGCAAAAATTCCCCCAGCATCGATAATAGATCTTGAAATCGTCGTGAATGCGAACGTCATGTTCAAGTCTCTTCAAGGCAAAACCCCTTGGTTAGTTGGTTCTGGACTGCTCATTTTACTCATTCCTGGGGCATTCCTGCTAGCATCTCCCACAGCTAACTGGTTAGAAAAATGGCAAACTACTCGTGTTGAAAGTCTTTTAGAAAAAGATTTTCAAAAACCCTCCGCCGTTCTTAACTTCGCCGCTTTACCTGCTACAACTCGCAACACCCAACTTCAAGAAATTGCCGCCGTCAACAACCTCTCCTTAGAACGCAGTCGCGCCCGTTACCTGCTAGCGATGGATTTGCTCCAAAAGTATGAAGGCGGCCCAGCCCTGCGCCAGTTGGAAGGCTTAGAAAAAGAATATCCTGTCTTGGCTCCTTACATCCTCCTCAAGCGAGGGCGAGGTTACGAATTGACTAATGAAACTGAGCAAGCGCAAGTAATCTGGAAGAAACTGATTAATAACTATCCAGATTCGCTCGTTGTCGCTGAAGCACTTTATAAATTAGGAAAATATGACCCGCGATACTGGGATAAAGCGATCGCAGACTTTCCCCATCATCCCCGCACACACGAGATAATCCGCCAGCGACTCCAAGAAAACGCCAAACAGCCTCAATTATTACTGCTTTTGGCAAAATATGCCACCAGCGACCCCCAAACGAACCCTATACGCGATCGTCTCGTCAAAGAATACGCCGTCCAACTCAAGGCCGAAGACTGGGAAATGATTGCCGAAGGCTATTGGCAAACCGGACTGTATGACAAAGCGGCCCGCGCCTACCAAAAAGCCAGCCTCACCCCAGAAAACCTCTATCGGACAGCTAGGGGACGGCAACTGAAACCTACGCCAGGGGATGCCACTGAAAAAAACACCATCAAAACCACCTACCAGCAACTCGTTAGCACCTTCCCCGACGCGCCAGAGACTGCCTTAGCACTAAAACGACTGGCTAATCTCTCGCAAAGCGAAACAGCGATTAGCTATCTCAATCAAATTATCCAGCGCTTTCCCAAGGAAAAACCCGATGCGCTACTTGTTAAAGCCGAACGCCTCGACCAACTCAATCGCACAGCAGAAGCAACCCAGATTCGGCAAGATTTGCTGAAAAAATACCCTAACACTGACGCTACCGCCGAATATCGCTGGCAACAAGCCGAAAAAGCGGCCGATGCAGGTAATATCCTCAAAGCTTGGGAGTGGGCCCAACCGATTACCCAAAATAATCCTGACAGTAGCTTTGCCCCCAAAGCTGCCTTTTGGGTAGGTAAGTGGGCGCAACAATTGGGACGGCAGCAGGAAGCGAAATCGGCTTTTGAACACGTCTTGGCCCGCCATCCTCAATCTTATTATGCGTGGCGTTCAGCCGTTCAACTGGGTTGGGATGTGGGGAATTTCAACACAGTTCGTCAATTGTCTCCCTCGGTGATACAAGCCAGTAGCCGTCCCCTGCCGCCAGCAGGTTCAGCCATGTTTAAGGAGTTGTATCGATTGGGACAAGATGGAGATGCGATCGCGCTTTTTCAGGCAGAAATAGGTAATAAAGCCGAAATGACTGTCGATGAGGACTTTACCGACGCGCTACTCAAGCTGATTCGGGGTCAAAATTTAATCGGCATCAATCAGGTTTGGAATCTGCAAGACAAAGAGGAACCCGAAGACCAACAACAATGGCAACGCCTGCGCCAAACCCCCGAATATTGGCACGCTTTATTTCCCTTTCCCTTTACCGAAACGATTCTTTCTTGGTCGCAGCAACGCCAACTCAATCCTTTGCTAGTCACTTCCCTCATTCGTCAAGAATCTCGTTTTGAACCAGAAATTAAATCGCCTGCCGGGGCAGTTGGATTGATGCAAGTTATGCCTGCTACTGGAGAATTTGTCGCCCAACAAATTGACCTCAAAGACTATTCTTTAACTAATCCCAATAATAATGTTAATTTGGGAACTTGGTATCTCGATTACACCCATCGGGAATACAGTAATAATTCCTTATTAGCGGTTGCTAGTTACAACGCCGGGCCAGGAAATGTCACTCAATGGATGAAAAAATACCGCACCAATGACCCCGATGTTTTTGTTGAAAAAATTCCTTTTAATGAAACTAAAGGTTATGTCGAATCAGTGTTTGGCAATTATTGGAATTATCTGCGAATTTACAACCCTGAAATTGCACAATTACTATCGAAATATACACAACAGAACTTAAATAAATAAGCAAAGATGAACAATGAAACTATCATCTTTACAACGCCTTGGATAGTCGTTAAAAAAACCAATCGCGGGTTTTATTATTTAGAAAGAAAAGGATGAGATTCAGTAGCTATTTTCCTGCTGCGTCAGACAAATACCCCTCAAAGTCCTTATGAAATTCTCATACGACAGCAACCTCTTTGTATTGAGAATACTGAAGTCGATGGCAGGTTAAAACTTTATCCCTGTCCGATTACGGGGGGAATCGAGCTAGGAGAAACGCCTGCAATGGCCGCCGTTAGAGAAGTCAAAGAAGAAGCAGGTTATACGGTCGATCTTTTGCCATTGGGACGCTATATTAGCGGAACGCAAACCAATGAAATTTGCTATCTTTTTTATGCCGATGTCACCGGATTAGAGCCAGAAATTGCCACGCGTTTCTCAAGTTCTCAAACATCGATGTGCTTATCTTAATGACGCACTTTAGGGGTTGTTTAGTATTTTTGTTCTTACAAAACTGACCTGCTCCCGAATTAGCTTCTCTTTGTCTATCCTCAATTTCTCTAGCTATGGCTAAAGTTTGTTGCAGATATTCAATAGCTTTTTCATGTTGTCCGATGGAATTATAAGCATTACCTAAATTGAATAAAGAAAGAGACTCTCCTTGACGATCTTTGAGTTCTCTAAAGATAGCTAAAGACTGCTGAGAGTATTCTATCGCTTTTTCATATTGTCTAAGAGAATTGTAAGCATCGCCTAAATTGTTTAAGGAATTAGCTTCCACTTGACGCTCTTTAATTTCCTGACTAATAGCTAAAGCTTGCTGAAAGTATTTTATGGCTTTTTCATATTGCCCTAGGGATGCGTAAGGAAGACCTATGTTATTTAAGGAACGTCCTTCTCCCAGTCTATCTTTAATTTGCCGATAAATTTCTAAAGCCTGTTGTAAAGATTGTATTGATTCCTGAAATTGATTGTTTTGAAATTGTTCTACCCCTTGCTGTAACAATCTATCTGCTTCAGCTTTCCTATCTTCTACCGTCTGTGCCATTGTAGGAGGAGTGGATAGAGGTGATGATATCTCGCTAGGAATGAGGATAACACCAGTCGTTAATAAAAATAGTCCGATGAGAGAGAGACGCATAGGGGAAAAAGGGAGAGGATTTTGTCTTCTTTATACCCCATCTGTCGTGGTTAAGTTCGCTTGTTACCATTTTTGTTACACTAAAAATAATTCTGGCAAAACAGTCAACAATGGAAACACAAAAACTGGTTTTAGAAATCTCCTCTACTTTATTTGAGCAATTAGAGCAATTATCAGCTTTAAAAGAAGAATCGATCGAATCTCTGGCTATTCGTATGATTGCGCGTCAAGTTCCTACCTTAACCCAAGAAGCACAAGAACTCGCTAATCTTTTAGCTAATGTGACTCCTGAGATGTTACAGGGTGAAATTGAGATGGGAGAGTCTGTCGGCCGTGAAATCTTCTGGTAGATCCGAATATAGCCCCGAAAAGGGAGATATTATCTGGATCGACTTCAATCCTCAATCTGGACGTTAACAAGCCGGCCGCCGTCCCGCACTGGTTATCTCACCCACCGTATATAATCGTAGAGTTAAGATCCTCAAAGAGTACCCATAAGCCTTGATATTGGGGGACAAACTGCGATCGCATCTTGTGGAATAAATTCCCTTGACGGCTAATATAAGTCCGTTCAGCCGCATTTAATCCCATACGGGGATAATCTTGGGAAGTTTGGTCGTGACGATCTATTATTTCCATAACAATCCTTATATTTTTCTTTATTCTTATTCTAGATTCGCAAAAAAAATAACACCCCTAATTTTCTCCTTATAATTAAAGATAATTTCAGTAAAGCTGCACTTTTTGGCCAACCACCATGACAACCACTGCCGCGCAGATTATTACCTGTGAAGGCTTAAAAAAAAGCTTCGGTTCTCTAGAAGTTCTCAAAGGAGTCACCGGAAACATCCGTTCCGGCGATGTCGTGTCGGTCATTGGCCCTTCCGGTTGCGGCAAAACCACCTTCATTCGCTGCCTTAACCGCCTAGAAACGATCAGCGACGGTAAACTCGAAGTCATGGGCATGGATATGTCTGCGCCTCAACTGGGACAAAAAGCCTTGCGACGGCTTCGCAGTAAGGTCAGCATGGTATTCCAGCACTTCAACTTGTTTCCCCACCTTACGGTACTGCAAAACCTCACCCTCGCTCCCTGTAAGGTTTTGCACCTCAGCGAAACCGAGTCGAAAGAACGGGCAACCCAATATTTAGAAAAAGTGGGACTAGCCGAAAAAGCCGATTTCTATCCCGAACAGTTATCGGGAGGGCAAAAACAACGGGTGGCGATCGCTCGCAGTCTCTGCATGAAACCGGAAGTTATCCTCTTTGACGAACCCACCAGCGCCCTCGACCCGGAATTAGTGGGAGAGGTGTTAAATGTGATGCGCCAGTTGGCCGAAGAAGGTATGACGATGGTGGTAGTTACGCACGAGATGCAGTTTGCTCGCGAAGTGTCGAATGTGGTGTTATTTTTCAATCAGGGAATTATTGAAGAATCGGGCAATCCGCAAGAGTTGTTTGTCAATCCCAAAAGCGATCGCTTGCGAGCTTTTTTAAAACGCATCCATGTTCATTAAAATCGCCATACAATAAAGTTATTCGGTTTTGATTGAACGATAACGACGATGCACGTATTAGCTAAGTGGTCAGTCGAAGATTACCACAAAATGATTGAAATGGGGATACTAAGCGATCGCCGAGTGGAATTAATCACGGGAGAAATTGTTGAAATGTGTCCTGAAGGGCCAATACATCGCTTTATCAATCACCGAGGCATTAAATATTTACGTTTACTTTTAGGTGATCGAGCAGAAGTCATGGAGGCGCATCCTATTACCCTTTCTGACTCAGAACCAGAACCCGATATTGCCATTGTTCTTTCTCCCGATACATTGTACCTCAATCGCCATCCTCATGTAGAGGATATTTACTGGCTCATCGAGATTGCAGATACGACCTTAGCGAAAGATTTAGGGATTAAAAAAAAGGCTTACGCTCGTGCAAGAATCCCAGAATACTGGATTATCGATCTTCAGTCTCAAACACTCAAGGTATTTCAAAATCCTCAAGATGAAACCTATCAGATTGAAAGAGAATATCGTAATGGCGTAATTTCTCCTCTAGCTTTTCCTCTGCTTGAGGTTTCAGTTTCACAATTGCTAGGAAAGTAGAGGAGTTTGACGCGATCGCACTGGTGGGTCAAAGATATTGAGATTTATCATCTTGGGGTAAAGGTATTAATAAATACTGAGTCATTTTCTTTTGGGCAATTACCGAATTAGGATTCAAATACATTCAGATTACATCGGCGGAACGAGTTGATCAGTATCGAGAACAAACACCGTCAGCGATCGCTCTTGCTGCTGGAGTCGGGTGACATGAGTGGCGATTTCTAAAGTATCTGTCCGGCGATAAGAATCCGGCAAAACCCGAATTTGCGAGAGTAGAACGTCGATCAGCGAGGGAGTTTGACCGATAGCAATGCCAAATAGCTCGTCAATACTATTTTTTGCCAAAATCAGAAATGCATTTTGCTCGGTATTGGGGGGAGGAGTTTTAAACAACCGCTTGTAGAGGTCAATGGCGGTAATATCATGCTCCTCAAGATGAACGATACCAGTAGCGGTCGTGCCACTGCCCGCTAAGGCAGTATAAGGCAAGACTTTTTGTACCGACTCGACAGGCAAAGCTAAATAGAGCTTACCTACCGCAAAAACGAGTAATTTCCGGCTAGCATTTGATGTTTCTAGACGAGGTTCAAGGCTTGTCAAAAAATCTTCAGTGGCAGGGGCGTTCATAGCAGTACAAGAGAAATGCAGGGCTTAGGGATGGATAATTTGGTTGATCGCCTTAAGAAATTGCTGTTCGATATAAGGTTTGGTAAAGTAAGCACTCGCGCCCAACTGGGTAGCCAATTGGCGGTGTTTTTCACTACTGCGAGACGTGAGCATGGCAACGGGAGTCTTCATCAACTCAGGGTCGCGACGGCGTTGCCCCAAAAACTCAAATCCGTTCATATTGGGCATTTCCACATCACAAATGACTAATTCTATGTGGGGACTTTGCTGAAGTTGTTCGAGCGCTTCTCTACCATCACGAGCTTGTAAAACCCGGTAGCCAGATTTTTGTAAGGTCAAGGCCAGCGTCCGACGCAAAGCTGCCGAATCGTCCACCACCAAAATTGTCGGTGTTTGGGCAACGGCGACAGATAAAGGGGCAACCGGAGACACCCCGATGCTAGCTTCAGTTGTTGAAGTTGTGCGTTCGACAAATTGCTCAATTAAAATCGCCCCGTTGACCACTGGAATCAGCGTGCCGTCGCCTAAAATCGTACAGCCGTAACTGTAGCTAGGCGGCGCGAGTGCCCCCCCAAACGACTTGATGACCAGTTCTTGTTCGGTTACCAGACGGCTGACTTCCAAAGCGTAAAATTGCGTTCCCCGCCGCAGTAGCAACAGGGGCAAACCCCAATCCTCCGGGTGGGGAACCGTTGAGAAGGTTTTACTGTTAAGTCCTTCGGGAAAAGGACAGCGATATTCCAACAACTCAGAGAGCGGGTAGACTGGAATAATTTGCTGCTGCCAGTAGAGGAAACGCTGATTGCCTAATTTTTTGAGTTGCGAGGGCGTAGGCATGATAATTTCTGCGATGTTGTCTGAGGGTAACGCCAAGGCGATCGCACTTCCTCCAACGGCAGGATGAATCAAGCAGACGAGCAATTTGGCAATCGTCATGGTGAGAGGAAGGCGCAGGGTAAAGGTCGTCCCTTTGCCCGCAACAGAACTGACGGCAACCGTTCCTTTGAGCGATCGCAACTGCTCCCTAACCACATCCAATCCCACGCCCCGTCCCGATAGATCGCTTACTTGAGAGGCTGTCGAAAAGCCCGGTTCAAAAATCAATTCTTGCAAGCGTTCTCTAGGGGTAGCGGCAATCTGTTCGGGCGTGAATAAGCCCAAGCTGAGCGCTTGTTGGGCAATCTTTTCTAAATTGAGTCCGCGTCCGTCGTCGGCTATCTCAATAATCGTCTGGTTGCCTTGGTGATAAGCCTGAATTTCAATTTGTCCTTCTTCGGGTTTTCCCAAGGGCTGCCGAACTTCAGGCGGTTCGATGCCGTGATCGAAAGCATTCCGTAACAGGTGTAGTAGGGGGTCATAAAGCTTTTCTAGAGCCGCTTTATCGATCAAAACCCCCGTTCCGGTCAGTTTGAGCTTGACGGGCTTGTTGTGGACGGTTGAAAGGTCTCGCAACACGCGAGGAAAACGATTCATTACTTCTGCCAAGGGCAACATCCGCGCCCACATCAACTCATCTCGGAGATTGGTCAGCATTTGACGCTGTTGTTCGAGGGTGCGATCGGATGTTTTGGCAAATAACCCGATGTCATCAACCGATTCCTCTAGCTGGATCATCTCCTCTAAAAGGGTTTGCAGCAAAGAGTAAAGCGTCCCGTAACTATCCATCTCCAAAGAGTCAAATTCGGGGGAGAGGAGGCTAGCCGCTTCTCGATGCGACGGGGCGGTCAACGGTACTCCGCCTTTTAAAGGCGGAGCTTCCTCTGACTTCGTTAAATTAACCCCATAGCGTTCTGGGGCAATCAGCATTTGATCGGAGAGTTCCCGTAATTGTCCGGTCATCTGTTGGAAGCGCGTAAAGCGATTGAGGAGTTCTTTGACGGCTCCTTGGAGTTGGTCATTTTGCAGCGAGAGGCTGTTGCGGTTGATGGCCAGTTCCCCCACTACATTATTCATGCGTTCGAGTCGGTGGTAATCTACCCGCACCGAAAGGTTGCTGGCAACCGTTGCTGCCCCTGGCTGAAGTTCTGTCTTGGGCGCTCGTTGAGAAGATGAAGGCTTTTTAGGCGATTGAAAAGGTTTTACAGGCGTATTCAGGGAATGGCTCGGTTGCTCCTCCACCGAAGGCAATTGCTCGAAAATCGCTTGTACCGATTCAACGAGAACTTCTAGCGACTCTGAGGAGTCTGCCGTTTGGTCGCGAGTCAACTCGGCTTGAGAAAGATTGAAAGAATCCGCTGGTAGATCGAGACTGCCAAAAACCTCATCTAATGAAGGAGTAGACGTTTTCATCGGGGCTAACGGTTGAGGAGAACTCTCTGCTGTCAGTTCTGTCTCAAGCGAATCCCATCTTTCATCTGAGGCAAAAGGCAGAGAAATATCAGGTTCTGCCGTTTCGCCCGGCGCGTCTGCGATCCCTCCGGGGACTGCGGAGCAGCACGCCTTGCCAAACACTTCATCTAAGGAAGGAGCCTCAACCCAAGTTGCCTCTTCACTTTCGGACAAAACTGTGGGCGAGACATCCCCCTGCCAAGCGGCTATTGAGGGCAGGGTTAGGGCCGACAAGTCGAATTCGTCGGTAATGGCAGGCGGATCGTTAAAGAGATCGTCGAGCGAAAACAGAGGGGCACTCTGTACTAGGGAGGTGGAGACAGCATCAAAAGAAGCCTCTGCTGACTCAGCCAGGGCTAATAACGGGGCTGAAGGCGTGCCACCCAGGGTACGATCACCACCAGAGAGGACGCAGTCACGCCCGGAGTAAAAATCCGCTAAAGCCAGTTGGACAATGATAGTCGCTTGCTCGCGATGTCCTACGAGTGCAGACAGGGCCGCACTAGCGATCGCGCTCCATCCTGGTAAGTTGAGCAATTCGCCAAATCCAGCAAAAACCTCCACTTGCGATTGTACTTCCGCCACGACATCCCACTGTTGGGGATGAGCGATAATCTCGGCTAGTCGCTCCAATCCTTGGCTCACGTCCACTTCAAAAATTGAGGCGACAATATCAACGCCTAAATCGGCGGAGGTAGGAATGTATTGGTCTGCTTGGGTCAAGCTATCTCCCAGTCGCACTTCCAGTTGTGCCCAAATGGGTTCGGCCGCGGCGAGGGCGGCGGCTTCGTCAAAGTTTCCCACCTCAATCTTGGCCGTCAGAGGCTCCCTGAGACAGTCATACGCTTGAAGTAGCAGGCTTTCTAGCTCGCTGTCAATCACAATCGTCTCATCGTAGAGCGCTTTGAATACGTCCTCCAAACGGTGTGCTAGGCACTTGATCGTATCGAGTTCGACGCTGGCCGCCCCTCCTTTAAGCGAGTGAGCCGCCCGCATAATTTCGTGGACTTTAGGTTTGCTGCGGTCTTGGCGCAGTGTCAGCAGTCCCGACTCGATGATTTGCAACAGTTCGGGGGCTTCTTCAATAAAAAACTGGTAGGCTTGGTCGCGGATGTCAGGGTTAATCATGTCAATGTGAACAATAAATAATGAACGCAAAGCTAGTTATCGTACCCTGTTCAATGCACTTTAAAGCGATCGACACTGGCTTGAAGTTGCTGCGCCACTACGAGTAATTTTTGGAAGGACTCAGAGACTTGGCTAGCAGAGGTAGAGGTGTGTTGGGTAACAGCCGCGACTTCTTCCATGACCTGCGTAACCGATTGCGAGGTTTGAGACTGTTCGATGGCACTTTGAGCGATGGATTCGACCAAGTGGTTAATGCGAGTGCTGGCTGTGGTGATTTGTGTAAGGCTTTTGCGGGTTTCATCGACGAGGTGGCTACCGAATAACACTTGCTGGGTTCCCATTTCCATTGTTTGGGCAACCTCTTTGGTTTCTAACTGAATGCTGGCCACGAGGGCTTCAATTTCAGCCGTGGCTTCGGCTGATTGGGCCGCCAGCCCCCTCACTTCATCGGCAATCACGGCAAATCCCCGCCCACCTTCTCCGGCTCGTGCGGCTTCAATAGAAGCTTTCAAAGCGAGTAAGTGTGTTTGAGCAGCAAAACGACCGATTAAACTAACCACTTTAGAGATTTTTTGTGAGGAATCTCCTAAATTTTGGATTTTTTTGCTAGTTTCTGTGACAGTATTGCGAATGGCAGAAATACCATCAACGGTCTGATTCATCGCTGTTTCCCCAGCTTCAACCGTCTTGGTAGCTTGTCGGACTGCCAAGAGAGCAAGTTCTGCATTGGTGACTACCGCCTGGCTCGAGTCGGTCATGGCGTTGAGGCTCTTGGCAGCTTGAGAAATATCTAGGGCTTGGCGCAGAGATTCGTTCGCTAGCGTTTGAATCAATGCGTCATTATCGTCGGTTGTGGTACCCAATTCTTGAGCAGCAGCTTGAACCTGGGTAACTAAGTGACGCAAGTTTTCGACCGTCGAGTTATAAGAGTCGGCAATCGTGCCGATCTCGTCGTTAGTTACTTTAGCGCGAACGGTCAAGTCGCCGTGGCTGATCGGATCGACCTCCATTAACAATTCCAGCGCCCGTTTCTGAAGTTGTTCTTTGGCTTGGCGTTGTTTTTCTTCGGCGAAGGTCTGCTCGTCTAGAAGATTAGCCCGTTCTAAAGCCACACCGACCTGGATGGCAGCTTGGGTAAAGAAATCGATCTCGGCTTGATTCCAGAGTTTAGGTGCTTGGCAGTGGTGGGCAATGAGCAAGCCAAACAAGTCTCCCGCGACCAAAATGGGAGCGACCAGATTGGCTTTAATAGCGAAAGGGTCTAATTGCTTGAGGTGGCAGGCACTCAAGCGGGCTTTGTGAACGTCGGGGGTAGCATTGACCCGACCTTGGCGATACTGCTCGACGTAGCGCTCAGCAAAACAAGGGTCAGCAATTTGAGTGCCGAGAGCGGTAGGATATTCCTCACTAACCGCTTCAGCAATAATGGTTCCCCGCCAATTTTCATCAAAGGCAAAAACAATGACGCGATCAGTTTCTAAAGCAGCTTTCGAGTCTTGAACCGCCAGATCGAAAAGAGATTCGACATTAAAAGAGCGAGAAATTTTTAAAGTAATCGCTTTTAAACAAGCTGATAGCCTTGTCTCAAGTGTTTTCTGGCGAGTTAGGCTCCAGCGATCTAAGGTCACCTGAAGTTGGGTGACCAACTGTTTGAGGAAATTGATGTCGGTTTCCTGCCACTGCCGGGGATAGGCACATTGATGGGCAATCAGTAAACCGTAAAGCTGGCCTTGAGTGAGAATGGGGATGACGAGGTTGGCTTTGACTTGCAGACGTTCGAGCAATTGCAAGTGATCGCGATGCCAGTCGGTTTCATAGATATTGCTGCTGAGTGTGACCCGTTCTTGCCGATAGGCGGCGAGCGTCTCTGCGGGGATGCAGCCATCTTGAATGCGCTCGTGGCGGATACTCAACCACTCAGGCGCGACGGATTCATAAGCGATCGCTCCACTGCCGTCAGAGGAGAGACGGTAGAGCAGGAGGCGATCAGCACCCACTAAAGCTCTCGCACTGGCAAGAACGCGCTCAAACCACTCATCTAAAGCCTGAGACTCGTGGGAGAGCGGCATACTTAGCTCAGCGAGAAAGCGAAACATCTCGGTTTCTTGACGAATTCGGCGGTCGTTGCGCTCGATATTGTCGGCCATTTCGTTGAAATTGCCTGCCAGTTGCCCGACTTCATCTCTAGCAATCATTTCGGCCCGTGCTTGATAGTTCCCTTCTGAAAACTCGCTTGCGGCTTGCGAGAGTCGCTTAATGGGTTTAGCGATCGCTTCCCCAATGGCCCAAGTCAAAATCAGGACAACGACTAAAGCCAGGACTGACAGGCCGATTTGGGCTAGTAGACTATCTTGAATAATCCGGTGCAGTGCCAGTTCGGGATCGCCATAGACCAAGACGGCTACTTCTTCGCCTTCATAATTGGGAATCGCCTTACTTGCTAAGGTATAGAGATGTCCGTCTACTGGGCTACGAGCGGAAACAGGCTTGCCTTTGGCCTCAACAGCCGCTTGCAGCAGGGATTTATCGTTCAGAGGCTGGTTGAATTTTGGTTTTCGCAATTGCGTTTGTTGAAAAGAAGCCGCTAGCGAAAAATTGCCCGTCTTCGGTTGATGAAGGTAAACGGCACTGTAGCCAACCCCTTGGAAAGCTTCGACTGTCTGCTTGACGATCGCCGTTTTACCATTAACAATATCACCTGCCACTAAAGCCCCGATCACGCTTTGAGTGCCGGGGGCTTTGATCGGCGTGATGGTATAGCGAATCAAGGCATCTTGGTTAGTCAACCCCCCTGGGAGCGGCGGGTCTTCAGTCTTGAGTTCCGACCAACTGACAATTTCGCTAGAGCTAATTTGTCCGCGATTTTGCAGGGCGATGCGGACGAGATTGTTGGGATTGAAGACTTGTCCGGTGCGATCAGCGTTGGCATTAACAATAATGCGAAAATCCTTGCCCACCAAGGTCGCATACTCGATTTTGCGGATTTTGATTTCATGACGGAGAATTGACTGGATCTGACGGTGCATCGCCAGGGTTAGGGGACGACCGTTCGTGGAATCTACAGTAGCCGCAACCAGGGCCGGGTTTTCTGCCTGACTGGCAAAACCTAGTTCCATTTCTGCTAGGGCACTGTTATAATTCAGTTCGGTGACGGCTAACTGCGACTGAGTCGAGGAAAGCAATTGAGTGCGCAGGCTTTTCACCAACGCCATCGCCCCCAATCCAATCATGCCCCCCATCGAAATCAGCATTAATAAAGTAATGAGTAGCGTTTTGCCAGCAATGGGCAAGTCATAAAACCCTTGGAGCAACCTGGGAGTCCGCTTGAGGGAACGGGAGGGTCGCTCAACATGAGCGGCGGCGGTCGCGCTTCTGTTAGCAGGCGTGCTGGGTGGGTAGTCAGGCTGGAAAGGCGTTTGCATCTCAGTTATCCGTTATCAGTTATCAGAAAATTGGGTTTAAAACCCCGTCGTTTAGCGAAGCGGAGGACGGCTTTATATTTGGTATAATTTGAGTGGTTAACGACCCACCCGCGACGATGGAGACATAAACCCTAACACCAAAGTTTGCGATTTCTCGCAACGGGGAAGAAAAATCGGTAGACCGGGAAAAGAGGACGGGGCAATGGGTATAAACATCCCTGAAATCAAAACAGCACACAAGAATTCCTTTTTGGTTTTCGACACATAAAAACCGCTGGGCTAGCGGGGTTAGTCTGTGGAGCGAACATAAGACCATAAAACTCCTTGTGGGTAGAGGCGGTTGCTATGCAGCAGAAACCTAAATCGTGAGGTTTGGGAATCACCGTAGCTTTAGCTCGGTGAGGATGTCAAAGGTCTATTCTTCGTTGAAAGGCAAGTTAATCAAAATGCCGCCCATGACATCGCCCACTTTGAACACTTTGTCGGGATAGCGTTGTCGGTGAACAGGATGTTGATTGTGGCAGTTCACACAAGTACTAGAAACCGCTTTATCTGGATAGAGTGCCGAGAAATACTTCTTGCCTTCAATGGTTTGAGTGCCTTTAAACGGCAGTCCATTCTCCAAAACCGTCTGCATGGCTTTTTTCTCGAAATCGGTTTTCGGTGCGTTGCCATCATTAAGGCTCCAAGGCGAAATGGAGCCGTAGCTAAAAGCACTGTTCTCTGAAGCCTGTTCAGCACTCATGCGAAACATCTGCGCTGGTAGGGGTAAAGCCTTATCCTGCTGCCAATTTTCCGAAGCGTGCAGGACATTTTCTTCGGCGAGTCGCTGCACGACATACTTGCCGTAGACGGTGCGTTCGGATTTGATAATGCGGTGGATGTAGTCAGCGATCTTGTCGGGAGACATACTGCCAGCCGATTGTCCGGCATTGCTGATACTGCAAGAAATCACCAACAACCAGCTAGACAGAGCCAGAGCGAGCAGTGCCAGGATTCTGGCACGGAAGTGGAAAGTCTTAAAAAAAGCAGTGATATGGTTCACGGGTTGTACTCCTTTCGATTTGCTCATTTGTCAAAGATCAGCTCACTTTAAACTGGCTAACACTTTCTTGCAGCGACTGGGCGACAGCTAGCAGTTGTTTAAAAGAGTCAGAAACCTGGGCTGCTTCAGAGGAGGTCTTATCAGAGACTGCCGCTACCTGTACCATGGTCTGAGTGACTGCTTGGCTGGTCTGAGACTGTTCGATCGCTGCTTTGGCAATGGCTTCGACTAGCTCGGTAATTTGGGCACTGGCGGCGGTGATTTGGTTGAGACTCTTGCGGGTTTCATCGACTAACTTCGTTCCAGCGACGACCTGTTCGGTTCCAGCTTCCATTGCCGCTACCACTTCATTGGTCTCCGATTGGATGCTGGCCACGAGCGAGGCGATCTCGGCAGTGGCTTCGGCTGACTGGCGGGCGAGGGAGCGGACTTCATCGGCAACGACGGCAAAGCCTCGCCCTTCTTCTCCTGCATGGGCAGCTTCAATCGAGGCGTTAAGAGCGAGCAGGTTGGTTTGATCGGCAAAACTGCCAATCAAGTTGACTACTTTAGAGATTTTTTGCGACGATTCGCCCAATCGCTTCACTTTTTTAGCGGTTTCGGCCACGGTTTCTCGAATCGCCATGATGCCGTCAACGGTGCGATTCATGGCTTCTTCTCCCGATTCAACGGTTTGAGTCGCCTGTTGCACGGTGACCTCAGCGAGTTCTGCATTGGCGGCCACGGCACGAATTGACTCGGTCATGGCTTGTAGCTTCTCTAAAGCGGCGGCAATATCAGCCGCCTGACTCACGGCTTCTTGAGACAAGGAACGAATCGAGGCTTCATTAGCATTAGTCGTAAAAGCCACTTGGCCTGACGCTGCCAGCACCTGAGTCACGATCTTACGCAAACTTTCAATGGTGGCGTTGTAAGAGTCGGCGATCGTGCCGATTTCATCTTCAGTGACGTGGGCGCGAATGGTCAGATCGCCTCGGCTGACCGGATCAACTTCCATGAGCAATTCTAGAGCGCGCTGTTGCAGTTTTTCTCTGGCTTGGCGCGAATCTTCTTCTGAGCGTCGCTGCCCTTCGAGCAAGGTCGCTCTTTCTAAGGCAAAGCCGATTTGGGTGGCTACCTGGGCGAAGAAATCTACCTCAGTTTGTTCCCAATAGCGCGGCCCCGAACACTGATGCGCCACCAATAGTCCTAATAAGATGTCTTTATGGACGATGGGCGCGACAATATTGGCTTTAACCGCCAGGGGTTCGAGTTGCTTGATGTGGCAGGGAGTCAAACCCGCTTCATAAATATTGGGAGTTGCCTGGACGCGACCTTGCTTGTACTTTTCGGCGTAGCGTTCGGCAAAGCAAGGGTCGTGCATTTCTTGGTCTAAAGCCACCGGAAATTGAGCGGCAACCGATTCAGCCACAATCGTCCCTCGCCAATCGGCGCTGAAACGGAACACCAACACCCGATCCACCTTCATGGCGCGGCGCAATTCATCAACCGCTACCTTAAACACGTCAGTCCCGTTGAGTGCGCCGGCAATTTTGAGGGTAATGTCTTTGAGAAGCTGGGCGCGTCTGGCATCGTCTCGGCGTTGTTGCTGCAAGCTGACGCGATCAAGGGTAATGCTGAGTTGTTCGGCGACTTGTTTGAGAAAAGTAATCTCTGTTTCTTGCCAAGTGTGAGGGCGATCGCAGTGATGGGCGATCAGCAGTCCAAATATCTCTCCTTGATTGAACAGGGGAACGATCGCGTTGGCGCGTACCTGCAAGCGTTCGAGTAAGTGACGGTGTTCGGGGTGTAAATCGTCCTGATCGAGATCGTCACTGGTCACGATCCGCCCTTTTTGATAGGCTTCTCGCAAGCTCTCAGGAAAGCAAGGATCGCTCTTGACTTCTTGGTGGGCACTCTTGTAACCAGACTCTAGGCATTCGTAGGCGATGCGGCCGCTTCGATCGGCGTTAAACTGATAAATCACGACCCGCTCAGTTTTGAGAATCTTTTGAACGCCTTCTAGCGCTTGATTGAAAGCTTGCTCTAAAGCTCGCTTGTCAGGAATAGATGAGCCAGCGATGTTGGCAATCAAGTTGGCCTGCTCGACCGATAAAGCTTGTTCCTGTGCCAGTTCTTTAAGCTGTTGCGTCATGGCGTTGATATTCGCACTGAGCATGGCAAATTCATCTTGCCCTCGCACCTCAAGGCGTGTATCAAGATCCCCCTCGCCAATGCGTTTAACGGCTCCCACGATTTGACGGACGGGGCGAGTCGCTTGCTCAGCCGCCAGCCTGGCCACTACCGCCACTAGTGCTGAAGCCGCGAGGGTTCCCAATAACAAGCTCAATTGCAACTGGCGTTTGACATCACGGTAGCGATCTTCGAGTGAGGTTTCTAACCCATTGGCATCGGTGTGAACTTGCTGACTCAGGCTATGATTGACAACCCCATAAGCAATGCCTCCTACGAGTATCGCCGGAACCATCCCGATCGCGATCGCCGCAGCCATCGCTTTGTACCGCAGGTTGAGAGAAGACCACCATTGCCCCAACGAGACGGTTGAAGTGCTGAGTCCGTCAGGGGTTAGGGGGGCTATCGTGACACTATTGCTTTCGAGAAAATCTTCGGCAGAGGTAGCCTCGACTGAGGCAAAGTCAGCACTTGGCAAATCCTCAAACTGACTGACAGGCTGGGAATCTTGCTGGGAAGAGGTCTGAGTCATATAATTAACCTTAATTTGCTTTAAGCGTGGAAATTTTTAATGGATAAATTGATAATTGTTTATTGGTCATTGGTCAACCGGCATGGCACTGAGGATGGCTTGGCCATCGAGGGTCATAATTGCGTCGCCGTTGGGTTTTAACCAATACCCCCGCAAAAAAGGCGCGAGGGCTGGGGTAACCGCAGAGGCAGGCGGAGATTGGATCTGTGCAGGATTGCACCATTCAATATCCTCGACTTGCGTCACGACCAGTCCGAGCATTTGATGGCGGACTTTTGCCGTCTTAGTTCCGCCTGCCTCAGTAGGCTGCAAAACAACTGCGCGATAGGTCGGTGTGATGAGGGTTTGTTGGTAACTAGGAGTTAGTCCCAAGAGATGGCCTAAGTCCACCATCCACAGCACTTCTCCCCGCCAGTTATAAACGCCCATCACCCAAGGGGACATATGAGGAATGGGAATAATTTGACCCAAAGGTACCGTTAACACCTCTGTCAATTGAGATACCGACAGCATGACTGTCGTGTCCGGTACCAGATGAAAGCGCAAGAATTGCTCTAAATGATTGCGCTGTCGGCTATGGGTCGTGGGAGCCACCGAAGTCAAGGCAGGCTTAAATACCATAATGCTTTCTCCGTCTTCAAATCGCAGTTAGGCTTTAATCAATTGCTTGATGGTTTTCAGGAAAATTTCAGGGTCGATGGGTTTAGGAATGTAGGCATCCGCTCCCTGTTTCATCCCCCAGAATTTATCCATGTCACTACTTTTGGTCGAACAAATGATGATGGGAATCTGGCTGGTGCGAGGGATAGATTTTAGTTCACGGCAGATTTCAAACCCACTACGCCCTGGCAACACCACATCGAGAACAATGACATCTGGCAGAGTGCCGTTGAGTTTTTCTAAGGCTTCTTCGCCACTGCTGGCAATCACAACGCTAATGCCCGCTTGCTTTAAATATTGAGTAATAATTTCTCTTTCAGTCAGAGAATCTTCGACAACAAGGACAGTCCCCATAACAATTAACCTCATTAAAACCAATCTTGTTTAGCTACTATAGTTTTAGAGTTCCCGCTTGGCAGAAAAAAGTAACAGGCACTGACGGCTGTTGGTCAGCCAACTCGCTACTCGCTCAGACGGGGCTTTCTTGTTTAAGATGTTTGCGAATGGTGTTGAGTACCATTTCGGGATTGACAGGCTTGCTGATAAAGTCGGTCGAGCCGACCATTTTGGCTCTCACACGGTCAATAATGCCGTCATTGCCTGTCAAAATGACGATGGGCGTATTGCGGAAAAAAGACAACTTGCGTAACTGGCCGCAGATTTCGTAGCCGTTGGCGTTGGGCATGATCAAATCGAGGAAAATTAAGGCAGGTTTGCGAGCCAGCACAATGGCGATCGCTCTCAAAGGGTCGTTGATGCCGACAAATTGATAGTTAGCCGCCGTCAAGATTTTTTCCATCGTTTGGCACATGAGGGGACTGTCATCGACGCAGGCAATCAGGGGCCCGAGAGGATTATCGGCGGCGGCGATCGGGCCAGTCGCGGGCGGCGTGACTGGCGGCGGCAGGTCAGGCACGGATATCAGTTCCACCAGTCCCATTTGAATGTACGGCAAGAGCGAACCTGTCACGGCCAGCACATCACGCTTCATGCGAACCGCCAAGTCTCGCAAGGTCTGCTGTCCGTCTAGCAGTTGGCGCAGGGTTTGATAGACTTGCGGTGAGGTACGCTGTTGTAATTGTTCGCTTTGGCGGATAATGGGGGAACTATTGGGAGAGCGATCAGCGATTTTCGCGCCTTGCCATGCCTGCCAGAGTTTTTGTGCCTCGACAATAATCTGATCGGCATCAATTAGTACCAAGCGCGTCGATAAGAGGTTATCTTGTCTGAGTTCGCAGGTTACTTCCATCGTCTGTGTGATATCAAACAGCACTTCAACAATCGTCGCCCGAATCAGACGAGCGGCATCTTCTCGGCTAATTTTTTGCTGTTCGACCCACAGGCACAAGATTTGGTATTCCCAACATAGCCGGAAGTCCTGGGTTCCCAAGCTGGCAAAATCGAGTTGTAAGGAAGACAGGTGCGCGGCAATCTGGGGCAGATAGAGAGCAATGTTGCGCCGCCACCGCCGGACGGGATGAATCCCCCCAGTGGCGTACATAACCCGTCCTAGATAGAGATAGAAGAACCACTGTTCTCCTTTGGTCCCGCTCAGCACCAGTTGTCCGCTAAAGCGAGGTTGTTTGAGGGTTTCAAAAAATCCCGCTTGTTTGGAGGCTGTAAACTCCTGAATTGAAATGGGATTATGAATGGGATTAGGAGCAGTCATCATTACAAGTTTGGTTAATAGAGCAATCTCAGGGATTACAGTTATAGCGTTCCCAAAAATTGCCGAAGTATAACAGAAGGCGGCAAAGAATTAGCCCAAATACCTTGCTGTAGCGAGTTTTCTGTGAGTGTGTTAGCCAAATCACTCAATTGATGAGAGGGAGGTCACCCAAACTTTGTGTCTTTTCGGTAACAATTAATTCGACTAGACTGTTCATGAATTAAATAGAAACGTTATTATTAATGCCTAAACTTCAATTTATTCCTAGCGATTCATTGCACGTGCGTCCCGATGCAGAAATCGTTGTCGAGTATTTCCATCAATTGACCACCCTTCAATCTTCTTGGCAAGTCCTCAATACTTTTCGTATGGTATTAATCGAGGACGGAGACTGTCCAAATAAAGATATTCGTAAAGTTATTGATAGTCTAGCCTACTCACTGGGAGGCGAGAAAGAATTTTTTAGCCTTCTCAATCGATGCACTCAAACACTGATTAGTCAGTGGTATGAAAAGGCTGAGTCGCGAGCGATGATTGTTCAATTATTTGCTGTATTTGAACAATTACCATCAACCAACAAGTTCTCGAAAAATCAGCAGAAGTGGGCAAAAAAGTTTCTGTCAACCCCTATGTATCTTAAGCTTAAACGATTGACTCATATCATTGAGCCTGTTTCACCAGAAGAAGATAAGCAGTGTTTGGGACATCAACTGTCTCGCTATCCTTTTTTATACAAATATTGTTTGCTTAGCGATGATAGTAGTCGAGATTATCGCTATATGATTGGCAATTTCAAAACTAAAAATCGGCAGCGTTTCGAGATAAAGCTGGTTAAGTATGGCATTTATTGCACGCGCTTGCTGCAAATTATCCATGCTGGCCAATTAACGACAGGAGCAGGCCGGTTGCTCCATCCTGTTGAGAATCCTACGCTTCTTGATGAGCGGGAGACAAACCTGATCATAAAAGAATTTACTAATTTATTCAAATCTCATGCCAAAATTACCGCTTGTTTAATTGATAAAAACAGTTTAATAGAGTATCTTATATCCAATATGGGAAAAGCCCCAGAGCAATCCATATTTAAGCAGTATTTTCGAGGGCAGTTACAGGAAATTCTATCTCATGAACCGTCTCAAACTCTCACGGAAACCTCATATTTACGTATTGGTCGTCAATTATTAAACAACCTTGTTTTCGATAATTCCCAGCCTGCCAAACATCTACAATTAGTTAATTTAACAGCTAATTTAGGAATTACCGAAACGGTAAGCTTGCTCATGAAATTAATCTTGCTGTGTCCCAAGCTGAAACCTTATTTAGACAAACAATTGGCTCTTTTATTTGAGTATTATGAAGGGTATCCTAAAGAACAGGTAGATTGGTTTGTCAAACTCCTCGAAACCTTTTTAATTGTTTATACTCTATGTGCTAAAACTGTCGATATATCATCGACACAATTTTAAAAAGTGCTTGCACTATTTCCTCATATAGTGTAACTACAGCTTATGATTAAGGTGTGAACTATAGATAAATATTTGTAAAGTTTGGGCGATAGAGCCTAGAAATTTGTGAGTTAACCTAGATAAACTAGGACACAGTACATGAGAACTATTCTTCTTAAACCTGCAAGATTCAATGATTCCTTTGCAACTTACCCTCAAAAATTTTCTAAGTTACCGCGAAGCTACCCTAGACTTTCGCGGATTGCATACGGCTTGTATTTGTGGCGCTAATGGAGCCGGAAAATCTTCTTTGTTGGAGGCGATAACTTGGACAATTTGGGGTCAAAGTCGTGCGGTCAGTGACGACGACGTGATTCATGCAGGTGCTGATTATGTGCGAGTAGATTTTCAATTTATTAGCAACCATCAAGCTTATCGTATCATCCGTAGCCGCCATCGAGGGCGAAGCAGTTCGTTGGAGTTTCAAATAGAAAGTGAGGGAAAATTACGTTCTGTTACGGCAAAAGGAGTACGAGCCACCCAAGAACAAATTATTACTTATTTAAAACTCGACTACGATACTTTTGTTAATTCTGCCTATCTCCGACAAGGGCGAGCTGATGAATTTATGTTGCGTCGTCCAACTGACAGAAAGCAAATTTTAGCTGATTTATTAAAGCTCGACCAATATGAGATTTTAGCTGCTCGTGCTAAAGATTTATCTAAACAATATAAAGGGCAGGGAGATCAACTTGAACTTAGTTTAGAACCCCTCAAACAACAACTCGCTCGTCGGCTAGAAATTGATGCCCAAAAAGTAGACTTAGTAGAACAATTGCAACAATTACAACTTGCTCAAGACCAAGACAAAGCTATTTTACAACAACTACAAGCCAGAGAACACCAACGCCAAAATTGGTATCAACAATATACCTGGCAACAAAGTCAATATCAAAGTTTAGAACGAGATTGCGATCGCCTCAACCCAGAAATTCTCGAACTAAATCAACAACTGAGTCACTTACAAACCTTCATTGAGCGAGAAACAGAAATTACGACTCGCTATCAAACTTTACAGCAACTACAAGCAGAAGAAAAAAATCTTTCAGCCAAATTTCAAGCTTATCAAGATGCTCAGCAACAGCGACAGCAACTCGAACAGCAACTGCTGAAAAAAACTAACGAACTTCAACTACGACTTCGGCAGACGCAAACCCAATTAGAAACCCTCGAACAGCAAGAAAAAGAACTGCACCAAATTCTTAACCGTTCTGAGGAAGTCAAACACGCGCTTGAACAATTGCGTTCCTGCCGCCAGCGATTGCACGAGTTAGATAAACTTCAACACAAAGTTGCCCCTTTGCTACAACGGCGTTATGCTCTTCAAACGGATATTGAACGCGCCAAAGCCACCCGTATTGCCAAGCTCGAACAATTGTGCCATACCCAGAAGCAATATTCCGAAAAAATTGCTAAAATTCCTCAAATGCGTCAAGATGTTCTTGCCCTTGATGACCAAATTCAGAACTTAGAAAACAAACAAAATTATCAAAAACGAGTTGAAGAAAAAGGGCAAGAAAGAAAAGGATTTAAAGAGCGGTTAAAAGAGCACAAACGCATCTGCGAAGAACAAATTGGAGACCTCAATCAGAAGCTAAAACTTCTCGAAAGCCCTGAAGCCTCTTGTCCACTTTGTAAACAAAATCTAGACGACCATCACCGCCATCAAGTTATTGATAAAACGCAAAGACAGCAGCAAACAATCCAAGAAGAAATTTGGATGTTGAGCGAACAGATGTCAGTCTGTGAAAGGGAATTACAAATTTTGCGAGAAGAATATACTCAACTCAAAAAGGAGCTTTCTCCCTACAACACTTTACAGCAAAAATTTGGACAACTCGAAGCCCAATTAGAAGCGATGAGTGAGGTTAACAGTAAATTAAGACTAGTCAAAACTGATATTGAAGAAATTGAGCGATCGCTCGCCACAGGTAACTATGCAATTGAGTTACAATCTGAATTAAATTTTCTCAATCAAGAACTACAAACCCTCAACTATGACGAACAAACTCATGCTTTAGTGCGAGGAGAAGTTGAACGTTGGCGGTGGGCAGAAATCAAACAAGCTAAACTTGAAGATGCCAAGCGAAAACAAGCTGAAATTGCCCAAAAAAAACCCAAGCTTTTAGAACTTATTAGACAACTCAATCAAGAAATTAAGCAATTGCAGCAAAATTCAGACCTGCAACAAAAAATTGATCGCTACACTTACTATCTCCAAGAATTAGGTTATCAAAGTTCGCACCATCAACAGTTATTAAGTTCTCTACGAGAAGCTCAATCTTGGCAATTAAGCTATCAAGAACTCCAGCAAGCCAAACAACAATATCCTCGGTTACAGCAACGTCTCGCAACAGTTCAAGCCAGACGGCAAGATAAAATCAACGAGCGACAAACAATTAAGCAGCAATTAGATAGCCTGTCCGTACAGATGGAAATAATGACTGATAAGAGCCAAGATATTCTTGAATTAGAAGAAAAAATCTTAAACAGGCGACAAAAACTTGACTATCTTTTGGCTCAAAAAGGGCAAATTGAGCAGTCTTTATCTCAATTGGCTGATCTCCAAAAACAGTACGATGAAAATTGCCGAAAATTACAAGACGTTCGCCGACAATTTCGCATCTATAAAGAATTGACACAAGCCTTCGGAAAAAATGGCATACAAGCTCTCATGATTGAGAATATTCTCCCGCAATTAGAAGCTCAAACTAATCAAATTCTTGCTCGTTTAACTAGCAACCAGCTTCATATTCAATTTGTGACTCAAAGGCCAGGACGTGGCGGCAGTTCTAAACGAAATGCTAGTAAACTGATTGACACTTTAGATATATTAATTGCCGATGCTAGAGGCACTCGTTCCTACGAAACTTATTCAGGGGGAGAAGCCTTTCGGATTAATTTTTCGATTCGTCTTGCTTTAGCTAAATTACTCGCTCAACGCTCAGGAGCCTCTTTACAAATGTTAATTGTCGATGAGGGATTTGGCACGCAAGATTCTGAGGGATGCGAACGATTAATTGCTGCAATTAATGCCATTGCTTCTGATTTTGCTTGCATTTTAACGGTTACTCATATGCCGCAGTTCAAAGAAGCTTTTGCTCACCGCATTGAAGTCCGCAAAACGAATTATGGCTCTCAATTAATGTTAGCGAGTTAAGTCTAGTTAGTATTGCTCATCAATTCAACGATTTTGAGATACATTTTCAGTTAAGTTGTTAACGCTTGTTTCAGCCTCTTGCCATGCCTCGACAGTTGCCAATACGAAGCTAGTTAGTGGATGGCGGATGAGTTCTTTGAAAGTTCCCATCCCTCCTGTACGCAAAGCATTGGTAATGCGTATTTTTAATTCAGCATCATTTTCAATTTCCTTAACTGCTTTAGCTACAATCACTCGCTCTTTAGGCGTTAGTTCTTCATGTGTAGCTATTTCAATATCCTTAATTATTTCTAGTGTATCATTTTCAATGATTACTTCATTAGGAATTGATGTAGCATAAGATTGTGAAAGATGAGCGAGAAGTTGTTGAATTTCTGCTGCTGCTGCTGCCAAATTTTGTTTTTGAGGATAGTAATACTCTCGCGTGTCAACAGTATTGTAGGTAATAACTCGATTGTCGAAATATGACTGATATTTATCTAAGAAGGATTGTTTTGCTTCAGGTTCTATTAACTGCCTAAAAGCTGAGAATGAAATCAGCATTAAAAGTCCTATCGCAATTACTATAACTTGTTGAATGGCAACAGACATATTGACAAAAATCAGAAGTATGATGAGAACAAAAGCTAATACAGAAAGATAAATTCCTATAACAAAACTATAGTGTTTTTCAATTTTGGATGACTTTTCGATTGTCTTGTTTAGTTGTTGATTTGTTTCGCTCATAGTCTGCTTCTCATTAAATTATTATTGTTAGTTCTTGTCATTTTAATCAGATTTTTCCAGATTTTTATCCTTTTGGTTAGGAGATAACTCTTTAGAGGTTCTAGTTGATTCAATCAATCCTCTGAGAAGTTCTACAACTTCGTTAATAGAGTATCCTAATGGTTTTATCACACCTAGTATAATAAGCAGTGGACTGATTAAAGACATAGAAGCTGTGAGGGATAAACCGAGGATAATTGAGGCAACGCTAAAAGCTGTTGTTAAACCTTCTTTATAAACTGCAAATTTGCGATCATATTTAATTTGATTTTTAGTTTCTTCTAACTGAAACTCTGTAAACACTTTGCGTTCAATTTGTGCTTGTCTTTGCTCGATCAATTGAAGATAATTTTGCGCTTCTTTCGGTGTTTTTGCCAGCTTTACTTTTTCATATAAATTTCTCTCAACTGAGTCTAAAGCAGATAAAGATTTATTAATTTGAACGATTTCATCACTTGATTGAGGTAAATTTGGATATTGGTTCTCAGCCATTATTATAGCGTTTCTAGTTTAGAAGTAAATACAGAGTCCACAAATACATATCATACTCTACTAGAAGCTTATCTCAAACTGTCTACTTTAAGTTAACTAGATGTTGAATCCGCTTGTAAATGCTGGAGCAATTCCTGTAATTTCATGCGTTCGATGTACGGCCAGCCGCCACTTTCTTCAATATCTCTGAGCAATGGATAGAGATCCTTGCGAGTATTAGGCAGAGAAGGCTCGAACAGGTCATCTCGAATCTGTCGGTGCAACACTTCTAACGTTCGCAGCACGGCTAACAAATTTTGAACATCACCGTCATATTCGCGGACAACTGTTTGGACAAAAGTGGAGATTTCCTGAAGTTGAGCCTTCAGCCCTGAGCGATCGCCTGTTTCAGACTGCTCTAATGCCTTGTTCGTGTCATCATTCATTCGTCTGTTTTGCTCCTGCGTTCGGTCACTCCCATCTTGACATCCTCCCACCGCTAATTGCTACGCAATATAGCGGGGGATTCCTAAGCCTCACGACTTAGGTTTCTGTTTCCTTCCCTTGCGGGCTTTGCTCAGTTGCCCTTTAGAGCTATGTCTATCAGGTCTTACACTCGATCCACAGACAAGCCAGTCACTCATGGGGGTTTCCCCCATGAGTGACTGGCGCTGTCACTGCGAGTCCCGCAGCCAAAATATTGTTAGCTGAGTTGATGTCTCGGTCCTGGATAGCTCTACATTCTGGACACTCCCATTCACGGATACTCAACGGCAGCTTATCGATGACAAAACCACAGTTCCCACATCTTTTGCTCGATGGGAAAAAGCGGTCAACCTTCACCAGATCTCGACCATACCACTGGCATTTATACTCAATCTGTCGAACCAACTCACCCCATGCAGCATCAGTGATGCTACGAGCAAGAGAGCGATTCTTAACCAGGTTTCTGACGGCCAAGTCCTCAACGGCAATTACTTGGTTTTCGCGTACCAGTTGAGTCGTCAGCTTGTGCAGAAAATCTTTTCTAGAATCAGCGAAAGTTAGGGGAATTGCAATCGTGGTCGTAGAAAATTGGGAAACAAGATCATTTTGGAAAATAATAACAGGACGAATACCTGCTTGCTCAGAACCTTGAGTGGGATTAAGATTTGCTAACCAGACTTCCCCCCGTCTAAGCTGATCAGTCATTGCTGATCTTCCTGAGCAAGCATCGCTGCATAGTCGCCCATCCCAATTTCAGCAAGAGTACGGTCTTCTTCTGCAAACTCAGTCGCAAGGGAAACCAACTGAGCAGGATCAAGGACAACACGACGGCGTTTATCTCGAAATTTGAGGAATTCAATAAAGTCAGCGACTTGCTGAAGTTGCTCGTTGGTGAGTTGATCGAGGTCTTGCTTAAGAGCTTCACTAGTGACTAGCATAAAGGTAAAAGGACTTTGAGCTATTGTTTTATTGTAAAGGTCACTACAACAATAGAGTTCCCAAGAGTTCCCACATTTGCCAGAAATGGAACGGAGGTCTAACTATTAGAACCTTGCGACAGAGACAATCCAAAATCTGTCAATCTTGCTGCAACAATCAGCCGCCTCGCTGCGTCAAGATCGCAGTCAATAACCGCGAGTATTCTTATATGTAGTAAGTTTGTAACTTAAAAGACTATGAAACTTACCTTCACACGTCAAGCCTTGACCGCGATCGCCATTACGCTAGCTACTGTCATCTCCTTTTTTCCCGTTGGAGCGACCACTTTTGACCAACAAGAAGTCGAACAGGAGCTATTCATCGCTATTGCCCGACCCTACGGCAATCATAAGTTCGATCTGCTGATTCTGCAACAAATCCCTGGCAAGCAACAGTGTTGGCGCGAAAATGGCTCAAATCCAATTATTATTGAACCTTTGTTACTCAATTTTGACTTTAGTGGTAGTTGCGAACGCAGTACCGACAGCAACGGCTATTCTCTGCGCGTTGACGGACAGGACTTCGGACTAGACTATCTCCTGCGAGTTATCGAGCGCGATGGCGAACTCGTTTTAGTCGGAACGCACCGTACCAACACTAAGCAAAACGAAATTATCGTCGGCAGAACGCACGGACTAAGCCAAAACTTTCTTAAAATCAATCTCGATCCGGGTTGGCGGTTCACCAAGCGCAGTTATGGGGGACAATTACTAGGTCATATTTATTTAACGGGGGATAGTTCTGCTATGACTTCTCCCCAACCACGAACAACTGCCGCTACGCCTACACCTGCCCCATCTAACACGGAAAACAGCGTCCGAGAACTGATCTTTACTGCCAACGACTCCCCCTCCCCTGTTGCCTCCCCTGCCTCCCCTACCTCTCCTGTTCCCAATCGCCTACCCCCGCCTCCCTCTCCTCGTCAAAGCACGTCAGAATTGCCTTCCTTTTCAGAATTACCGCCTTTAGATTCGCCCGTCCCCACCCAGAACAATGCCGTCGTTCCCCCGCCGCCGCCGAGTGCAGAAGGAAATTATCGAAAAAGCCTCTCAGAGGCTGTAGATTCGCTTTCTGGTTCAAATGCAATAGATACGGTAAGTACACCTTCTGCTAGCCGAAGCTATCGCGTGATGGTGAGTACCAAGACAGGTAGCCAGCAAACACAGGTGCGATCGCTCTATCCTGATGCCTTTCCCACCTCTTACAACGGGCGATCGCTGTGGCAAATAGGACGCTTTAGCAGTCGGGAAAATGCTCAACAAGCCCAGCAAAGTTTAGAAAGCAGGGGATTGAGTGCGATTATCGTCCCTTAAATCTAGAAATACTTAATTATGTAAAATCAATCTAGCTAAGCCGACTCCAGGGTAGTAGCGATCGAGGATTTGTTGGTAATCCTGCCCTTGGCTAGCTAAATCGTAAGCCCCTGTCTGACTCATGCCACGTCCTCCATGCGCTCGCGAGACAATCTCATCGGTAGCCGCATAGAGAGATTCTACTACCCCTCCTTGATAGCTAAGAATTTGGCCGGCGGTTTCGTTAACCGCTTGCTGAGTCGTCGTGTACTCACTGTGAACGCCCTTGTAAACTTGCCAGCGTTGGCTGTTACCGAGGTCGTACCAGGGACTTGCCGGACGGATAATGTGAACTAAAGCATAGGAGCGAGCCGCGATCGCTTGAGCTTTGAGGGCTTCAACGGGGGCATCGGAGTGCATTTCACTGCCCACGACACTGTAGAGATAGTCTTCTAAATTGACATAATTGACGGCAAGTAAGCTGTTTCCCTGCGATACGAGCAGAATTTTGCCACGATACCAGCGATCACCGACAAAGGTCATTCCGTCGGCGGTGGGTTGTACCCAAACAACTCCAGGCAGCGACCGACTGCCCATCAACAGAGAGGCTCCATCTGGCTCTACCCACCATCCATCACTGCCAGAGAGCGTTTGTAGAGGTCTGCCGTCGCGATCGGCGAGCGTCGCTTGACCAGAAACGCCTAATGATGCACCGGCAGCATCCCGCAGCACTGCCACGCGAATTTCTAATTGAGGAGGCTGATAGCCTGGAGCGGCGGCTAATTTTGGTTTCTGAGGTGGTTTAGAGAGGCTAGAAAGCGTTTGAGTGGGGGTAGGAGCCGATTTTCTGGCACTAGAAGGTGTTTGAGTCGGAGTAGGATCGGCGAGCGGCTGCCGTTTGGCAACGGGGTTTTGCAGGTTCGTCAGTTGAGAGGGAACTGGTGGAACTGCTGATGGTGTTGGCAGTTGGCTCACTGGAGGTAGGGAAGACACTGGCAATGGAGACGTTGGAGAGAGTTCGGTGGATTGCCAGTTGGCTAAGAGGAAAGGTAAAACGGTAATGGAAACGAGGGGAACCCCCCAAATACCTAAGCGACTAGCATAGTTACCGACACGAAACTTCTTCATTCGACCACAATTATTAGGAGCGATGAGAGACAAAATACACTCCCAGACAAACGATTACTGATTATAAAGCTTTCTGTCAGTCCATGTTAGGCAGATAGGGAACGTGAGATAGAAGTCGCAAGACAGACGAAGAAAAGGCGCAACTTGTTACAATAGTTTACAAGTGCAGGCATTTTATCCCTTTCTCACCTTTACTCATGGCTCTAGCAGTTGTATCCCCAGACGTTGAAACTCCTGATTTAGTGACGGTTGAAGTACAACCTATTCACATTCCGACAAAGCATAGCGAAAATTTGGGCCCCATCAGCGATTGTTCGCCCCAGAGTTGGCGCTACCAGCCAGAAGCGATCGAGCGTTACTATCGCCAACGTCCTTGGCAGGTTTTGGGGCGATTATTTAATATTATTGTTCCCTTTGCTTTTTTTGCTCTCAGTTTGTGGTGGGATAAATTGCTGAGTAGAAGTTCAGAAAAAAGTCCTCAACGAGCCATTCAACTGCGAAAAATTCTCACAAAACTGGGGCCAACTTATATTAAAGTGGGACAAGCAGTTTCCACTCGCCCCGACTTAGTGCCTCCTAGTTATTTAGACGAATTAACCATTTTACAAGACCAATTACCTTCCTTTCCCAATGAAGTTGCTTACCGTTTTATTGAGGAAGAATTGGGCGCACCGCCGAGCGAAATTTATGCAGAATTTTCAGCGCAACCCATCGCGGCTGCTTCGCTGGGACAAGTTTATCAAGGTAAATTAAAAACAGGGGAAAAAGTCGCGATTAAAGTTCAACGTCCTGACTTGATTCGGCGCATTACACTCGACATTTATATAATGCGAAATCTGGCCCGTTGGGCGCAGAAAAATATTAAGCGCATTCGTTCTGATTTGGTGTCTGTTACTGATGAATTGGCTAGCCGAATCTTTGAGGAGATGAACTACATTCAAGAGGGACACAATGCTGAAAAGTTTGCCGAACTCTACGGACATCTTGCAGAAATTTACGTGCCTAAAATTTACTGGGATTATACAGGGCGGCGCGTCCTGACAATGGAATGGATTGAAGGCACTAAATTAACCAACATTGAAGAAATTCAAGCACAAGGAATTGATGCGACTCACATCATTGAAATTGGAGTGCAGTGTTCTTTAAGACAATTATTAGAAGATGGTTTCTTTCATGCCGATCCGCATCCAGGGAATTTATTAGCCATGCGAGATGGAAAGTTAGCCTATCTCGATTTTGGCATGATGAGTCAGATTAAACCTCACCAACGCTACGGACTAATTGAAGCAGTCGTTCATTTGGTAAACCGAGATTTTGAAGCACTTGCCTACGATTACGTTCAGTTAGAATTCCTCAAGCCTGATGCCGATTTAACGCCGATTATTCCGGCATTAGAGCAAGTGTTTGGCAATGCTTTAGGAGCAAGCGTTGCAGAATTAAATTTTAAAAGCATCACCGATCAAATGTCGGGAATGATGTACGAGTTTCCCTTTCGGGTTCCAGCTTATTATGCTTTGATTATTCGTTCGATGGTGACGCTCGAAGGGATTGCGATCGGCATCGATCCTAATTTCAAAGTCCTTAGTAAAGCCTATCCTTATATTGCCAAGCGCTTGCTGACTGATCCTTCTACCGAATTGCGATCATCTTTGCAAGATTTATTATTTAAAGAAGGAAGGTTTCGCTGGAACCGTTTGGAAAATTTGTTGCGAAATGCGAAAGATTCTCCTGATTTTAATTTTGATAGCGTTCTCGATCAAGCCAGTGATTTTCTTTTTTCTGAACGCGGGACTTTTATTCGGCAAAACCTGATTAATGAAGTGATCAATGCTATCGATATTTTCGGACGGCGGACGTGGTTTAATCTTTCAACAGCCGTGCGCGAACAAGTCGGAATGGCAGTTCAAGAAACGCCTTTAGAGTTAAGAGACAATTCGCAAACAGCCGAACATTTTAAAAATATCTGGAATATCCTACAAAGCACTGCCGGATTCGATTCTTTGCACCTGATTCGCGTTCTGACTCAACTGTTAGGAAAACCGGAAACACAGACGATGGGACAGAAGATTGCTGAAGGGTTGTTGCAAAAGGCACTCACTCGATTTATCCGCAATCTACTTTTAGAGTTAGATCGCCCTCAAAATACTGCTGAGGCTCCTAAATATTTACCGCACTCCTGATCTTCTGACATCACGGGGTAAAATATTCGTCTTTATTACATTTTGGGCGAACACATTTTTGGGCGCACGCGATCATTGGTGTCAACTTAAGCAACAAATAGCGGTTCTTCCGAACTTTTGGTGACACGATGAAATCCCTGTGAAACCATTGAGGGTAGAGTCTTTCCGATGTTCTGCCCATGAAATTTCTCCAATGTCTACTGCCCAGCCCCAGCTTGCTCCGTTTGAATAGCTATGAAATGG
>JBGTNM010000273.1:0-18292 GCA_041743025.1 Microcystaceae cyanobacterium | reverse complement strand
AACCCCTAATGGAAAAATTGATCGCCTTGCCTTACCTGTCCCCGACTTATCTCATTCCCAAGGAACTTGTGTTGCACCCCGCAATCCTCATGAAGAAATCTTGTCTCACATCTGGGCAGAAGTCCTGAGAGTTGAGTCAGTGGGGATTGAGGACAACTTTTTTGAGTTAGGAGGACACTCTCTACTGGCAACACAGGTCATCTCTCGGATTCGAGAGGCTTTCTCCGTTGAACTACCCCTACGGACTATCTTTGCATCACCCACCATTGCTCAATTAGCTCAAACTTTGTCAACCGTTTCCAGCACTCCCCAGCTTCAAACAATATTATCAGTTTCTAGACAGCAAGCATTGCCCCTTTCTTTTGCTCAACAACGTCTCTGGTTTCTCAAACAATTAGAACCTGACAGTACTGCTTATAATATGCCCTATCGGTTTCACCTTGAGGGAGTACTCAATCTAGAGGCACTAGAGCGGAGTTTCCGTACCATCATTGAACGTTACGAAGTGCTACGCACTGTCTTTCCGACTGTAGAGGGAGAACCGCAACAAATTATTTTGAGCGATTTCGACTTCGCGCTATCTGTCATAGATCTCCAAAACCTTGCTCCGACTCAACAGGAAATAGAAGTACAACGTGTCGAGCGCGAGGAGGCTCAATATATCTTTAACTTAGCCGAAGGCCCTCTGTTTCAGGCTAAACTGTTGCACTTACGCGAACAAGAACACCTGTTAATGATCAATCTGCATCATATTATTTTTGACGGCTGGTCAGCACCAATTTTATTTACAGAACTTACGACTTGTTATCAAGCTCTTACGGCAGATAAACCCCCTACTTTACCTGAACTTCCGCTCCAGTATGCTGATTTTGCGCTTTGGCAGCGACAGTCTTTTGAAGGCGTTTTAGCATCTCAACTCGCTTACTGGAAACAGCAGCTTGGCGGGAGTCTACCTGTGTTGCAACTCCCTACAGATCGTCCCCATCCGCCCAGGCAAACCTATCAAGCAGCCTTTCATAACTGTATATTATCGCCTGCTTTAACCAACAAGCTCAAAACCCTTTCTCAGCAAGAAGGAGTAACGCTGTTTATGACGCTACTGGCAGCTTTTAAGCTTCTACTCTATCGCTACAGTGGACAAGAAGATATTATTGTCGGTACGCCCATCGCCCATCGTAATCGCCTGGAAATTGAACAATTAATTGGCTTTTTTGTCAACAGTTTAGTTCTTCGCACCGATTTAAGCGGCAATCCTAGTTTTCGGCAATTATTGAGGCGAGTACGGGAAGTCACGCTAGGTGCTTACGCTCATCAAGACCTCCCTTTCGAGAAGTTAGTCGAAGAACTCCAACCCGCCAGAGAACTCAGTCGTACTCCTTTGTTCCAAGTTTGGTTTAATATGATTAACTTGGCAGAACCAACCCTAGAACTAACGGGATTAACAGTAGAGCCTCTGCCATACCTAGAAACGGCTTCCAAGTTTGACTTAACGCTTTATATTAAAGAGCAAGACACGAAAATTTATCTCCAATGGGTCTACAATACAGTTCTTTTTAATGCCGATACCATTGAGGGAATGATCAAGCATTTTCAGCGATTGTTAGAAGAGATTGTAACAGCACCAGAACACCTTATATCAACTTTTCCCTTGTTAACTGAGACGGAACGCTGCCAATTATTAGCTCGCCAGAATTCGATCTCTCCCAACCATCTTTTTACTGAATTCCTCCCATCAGAAATTCAACAATCTATTCCAGCACGTTTTCAACAACAAGTCGAGAAATATCCTGATCATCTTGCGATCGCAACTTCCCATTACCAATGGACTTATCAGGAGTTAAACCAGCAAGCTAACCGTATTGCTCAAATACTTCTCGAACACGTTCCCACACAAGAGGCTAGAATTGCTCTCTTATTCGAGCATGACGCACCTGCGATCGCAGCTATTTTGGCTGTTTTGAAACTGGGTAAAACCTACGTTCCGCTAGATCCCAATTATCCTAGAGATAGACTATCCTACATTTTAGAAGATTCTCTTGCCAGTCTTGTTTTAACCAACGATAATAATTTTATTCAAGCTCAAGCTTTGACTGATGGTCAACTGCCTATTATTAATATTGATGAAATTCAAATAACCAATATTGCTCAAGAGATTAATTTGAAAATCTCACCCGATAGTATTGCTTACCTCCTTTATACGTCTGGTTCAACAGGACAACCCAAGGGAGTTATTCAAACGCATAAAAATGTCCTTCATTTCATTAGAAACTATACAAACACACTGCATATTGCTGCCGATGACAAGCTGACATTGCTCTCGTCTTACAGCTTCGATGCTGCGGTTATCGATATCTTTACGGCTCTGTTAAATGGTGCTACGCTATACCCTTTTAATCTCAAACAAGAAGGACTCGTCGGCTTTTCTCAATGGTTAAATAAACAGCAAATTACCATCTATCATTCTACGCCTACTCTCTATCGCTATTTTCTTGATTCTCTCCCTCAGCAAAATGAGTTTAATAACATTCGCTTGGTTGTTTTAGGAGGAGAAGAAGTAGTTAAAAAAGATGTTGAACTTTATCAAAAAAACTTTTCTGATAGTTGTATTTTTGTCAATGGTTTAGGCGGTACAGAATCTTCTTTTAACCTATTAAATCTGATTAATAAAAAGACAGAGATTACTCAAAATGCCGTTGCGGTAGGCTATCCTTTAGAAGAGACAGAAATTTTATTACTAGATCATCTCGGCAAGCCAACCGATATTATAGGAGAAATCGCCATCAAAAGTCCGCATATCGCTTTGGGATATTGGCGCAAACCCGAACTAACGGCAACCGCGTTTCTCGATGATCTAGAAGGAAGCAACTGCCGCATTTACCGCACGGGAGATTGGGGACGCATAAAAACAGACGGTAGTTTAGTGTTTTTAGGCAGAAAGGATTTTCAAGTCAAAATTCGCGGGTTTCGCCTTGAACTCTCAGAAATTGAGGCAGTTTTAAGCCAACATCCTGAGATTAAGGAAACAGTCGTCATTGTCAGAGAAGATATCCCCAATGACAAACGCCTCGTCGCTTACATTGTATTAGGAAAGGCAAGAGGCAAGAGGCAAAAGGCAAAAGAAACAAATGCTCAGTCATTCCTCTCAAATTCCTTACGCTCTTTTCTCGCGCAAAAGTTACCCGACTACATGATTCCTTCTACCTTCGTTGTCTTAGAGAATTTACCTTTAACCCCAAACGGAAAAATTGATCGTCTAGCTCTTCCTATTCCTAGCTTAATTAAACCAGAATCAGAAAAAACTTTTGTACCTACTCGTCATAAAACAGAGCGGCAACTTAGCCAAATTTGGCAAAAAGTTTTAAATATTGAATCTATTAGTGTAAAGGACAACTTCTTTGATTTAGGGGGACATTCTCTGTTAGCTGTCCGTTTATTCATGGAGATTGAAAATAAATTCGGCATAAATTTACCTTTAGCGACTTTATTCCAAGCACCAACTATCGAGCAATTCGCCCCTCTTATTAATACGCCAGAAAGGTCAGTTCCTGAGTCTGCCGCCGTTTTGATTCAACCCAATGGAGTGCAAGGTACTCCGCCGTGCAACGACGGAGCCTGCTTGCACTTCGTCAAGTCTCCTTTCTTTTTTGTCAACTCAATGAATTATGCCAAAACTTTTGCCCCTTATTTGGGAACTGACCAACCTTTTTATTGTCTAAATATTTTCGGATTAACAGAATATTTCACCAATCAACTTTCTCACCTTAGTCTTGAAAATATTGCGATGAAATTTATTCAAGAGATGCAAGTAATTCAACCTAAAGGCCCCTATTTTTTAGGAGCTTATTGTAGTGATTCTTTTCTCCTCTATGAAATAGCCCAGCAACTCGCTCAACAACGGGAGAAAGTCGCTTTACTCGCTTTTATCGATGCAATTTGGGAACCGCTTGATTTGGGCAATTACCGCCATTGGCAAAGCTTCCGTCAATTTGGAGTAGATTACCTTCTAGAGAAGATCAAGAATAAACTCAAATTGACCAGAGACAAGCTCATCCTCAATTTAAACCAGTTCAGATTGTCTGGCTACCGACAAGATGTTAATTTACTAAAAGCCTTTGAGCAAGCCATATACGCTTATACTCCTCAAGTCTACTCAGGTAAAATTACTGTATTTTTGTCTAATGAGTGGCGATCGCGCTACTCTCCTAAATTATCAAGTCTAGTGGCGGGAGGGGTAGAAATTCACCAAATTCCAGGATATCATCATACTCTATTTCAAGCTCCTTACGTACAGGTTCTGGCTCAAAAGTTAAAGGATTCCCTCAAAAAGACCCTAGAGTAGGGTGGGCATTGCCCACCTTACCCTTGCTAGAGCAATACCTACCCTACCACCTTACCCTTGCCAGAAAACCCATCACCATTGCGGTTTTGCTCGGATCAATACCTCTGCATCCTGAGTTGATAAGGGACGGGCAAAAAAGTATCCCTGTCCGTAAGTACAGTTTAACGCTCTAAGTTTGCTCAGTTGCTCTGCTGTTTCGATTCCTTCGGCTGTTACAGCCAAATTGAGTTTTTGCGCGAGCGTTAGGAGCGTCTCAGTAATTTCCAAATTGCCTACCTGTACGCCTATTTGACTGATGAAAGAGCGATCAATCTTTAACTCGTCAATCGGAAAGCGATGAAGACGACCCAAAGAAGAATAGCCCGTTCCAAAGTCATCAATCGCCAACCCAATGCCCAAAGCTTTTAATTTTTCGAGCTGGATAATGGCTAACTCATCATTTCCCATAATGACATTTTCGGTAATCTCCAGCTTCAAGCGAGAGGGATCTAAGCCTGTTTCTTGGAGAGTTTGACTAATTTGCTCACTTAAATTCGCTCTTGTAAATTGCTGGTTGGCTAGATTGACACTGATTGATAAAGGTAAATCGTCGGGTATTTGTTCTAACCATTGCTGAGTCTGGCGGCAGGCTTCTCCCATAACCCACTGGTCGATACGGCCAAGCAGCCCGATTTCTTCGGCCATGAGGACAAAATCAACAGGAGAAAGCAGGCCTCTTTCGGGATGTTGCCAGCGTACCAAGGCTTCAAAACCAATAACTCTTCCAGTTGCTAGCGATACAAGCGGCTGGAAGTAAACGAGAAACTCTTGGCGCTCAATGGCTCGACGCAACTCTGTTTCCTTCTGCAATCGGCTAATGGCTCGCTCGTGCATACTCGGATTAAAAATCTCGTAGCGTGAGTTAAGGTTCTTAGCTCGGTACATAGCGACGTCAGCATCCCGCAGCAGGTCTTCTGGTTGACTGTAGTCGCCCGTACTCAGAACGATGCCGATACTCGTCGCGATGAAGACCTCGTGTTCACCTAGCTTAAAGGGCTTGGTTAGTTGTGCCTGAATTCGCTCAGCAACGCGGATGGTGTCACTACTGTGGGAGAGTCCCTCTAGCAGGATAGTAAACTCATCTCCTCCAAGACGAGCGAGGATATCGGTGGGGCGCAGACAAGCTTGTAGTCTTCGAGCAATGGCAATCAGCAACCGATCGCCAAATATATGTCCCAAACTATCATTAATGACCTTGAACTGATTCAAGTCAAGAAAGAGTACGGCAAATAAAGAATTCCTATCGCGTTTAGTGTATTCAACGGCATGGGTCAGGCGCTCCATGAACAAAGCGCGGTTGGGTAATTCTGTTAGGGTATCGTGAAGCGCGTTATGCCGCAGTTGTGACTCTGCCCGTCTGCGCTCGGTAATTTCCACCTTGAGTTGCCTGTTAGCTTCTAATAGTTTTCTATTCTTAACCTTAAGTTCTTGAGAATGAGCTTGTAAGTTGGTATAAAGTTCTGCGTTTTCAATTGAGATAACGACTTGCTTTGTTAATAGTTTTAATACTTCTAAGTGTTTTGGAGTAAAGGCTCCAGACATCTGGTTATTTTCTAAGTAGAGGAGACCTGCCAGTTTACCTTGGTTCAATAGCGGCGCACATAACACTGATTTTGTCTGCTGTTTAACGATATAGGGATCACAGGTAAAATTCCCTTCGTGCAAAGCGTCATTCAAAATAATACTCTCTTGAGTCCGGCTTACATAATTGACTATTCCAAGAGATATCATGGACATATCGCTGCTGCTATTGACTGTTTTAATCGGGATAGATGGTAAAACTTTGAACCTATTATTATCAATTGTCCCTGATGCCTTAATCACCCATTGTTCGTGTTTATTCCCTGGTTCAGCCTGAGAACGCAAAATGAGATAACCTTTTTCTGCTCCCGCATTTTCGAGGACAATTTTCATTATTTTTTCTAATAGGGTATTTAACATAATTTCACTTGATAGAGCTTGCGAGGCTTTGAGAACGCTAGCTAAATCGAGATCGGTGGATGTTTTTGCCTCAGTGGTTAAGACTGTCACAGTGAGCCTTGATCAGATACAGTTCGGCAAATTCCTCCATGTCACGCCCTAGATAAAAATCTCTCGCTAACTCATAAGCTAAGGCTCCCTCTTAAATATATCTGTTATCCCTTGCTCCTTTGATAGCTCGTTCATAAAGCTTCATTGCTTCAACATTCTCAACGAGAGTTTGCCAAAACGTTTGTATCATGAATTAATGACTCGATCGCTTCTCCTCAATCCGAGCTTGCCTTTATCTATTTCCGCCTCTGTGACAGTGGTTTCTGCCACGCGACAGGCGGCAAGTGCATTAGGCGTTCCTTACCAATCCCTCGAAACCCTTGCTCAAAATACGCTTCCTCAACAGGGGTTAACGATGGCTTCGCCTCTAGTTGCTCAACGTCTTTTGCGTCAGGCTATTAGCCAAACCTATCCTACTCAAGATAGCGAAGGCACTGCCTGTATGGTTTTGCCGACGGTTAAAACCTTACTGCGATCAGGCGTTAATTTAACGGCTTTTCTAAAATTAAACTCGCCTCGACTGCAAAAACTGGCTCAATTAACGATTAATTACCAAGATGTTTTGAGAACAAGCAATTTAATCGATTCTTCTGAGTTATTCTGGCAAGTCACTAAATTTCCTTCAATCAAGCAGCCTTTTCTTTTCTACGGATACTTTCATCCTCGTCCGGATCAGTTGGCTTGGATAGATGCGATCACTGCCGAAGGTAGCATACTAGCTTTACCCTATCAAGACAGCGATCTGTTTAGCAACAACCGAGAGGCGATTGAATATCTCCAGCCATTCGGATGGGAGATACAACCCAGTTGCACTTCAACAGCAGTCTTGGGAGAGCAATTGCAACAAGCCTTTTTGGGTAACGCTACTGTAACCGATGGCGTTCAACTACACGCTTATCCCACCGTAGAAGCGGAAGTAAGAGGCGCGTTGAAACAAGTTAAAACCCTCCTCAGTCAAGGGATTTCTCCCCAAGAGATAGTACTGATTGCGCGAGATGAACGTTTCTATAGCTCTACTTTACTCGATGTCGCTTGGGAATACGACTTGCCGTTAAACGTATCCTACGATTTTCCGCTAGTGGAAACCCGTATAGGAGACTGGTTAAGCTTATTATTAGAGGTGGTTGAAACTGACTATTCTTTTGAGACAACCGCCAGACTTTTTAACCATCCCCTTGCTAATACCCTTACGCCGCAACAGTGGAAGGCGGCGAGATCGCGTTATCCTAATACTCGCCAAGCTTGGGAAGCACTAGGACTCAATCTTAAAGATCTCAACTTGCCGCAACAAGATAGACGAGACAAATGGGTGCAAAGACTTCAGGCTATATTCAATCACTTCCAACTTTCACAACGAAGTCAGCTATGGACGAGTGAACAAGAAGCAGGGGGGAAGGGAGCAGGGAGCAGGGGGAATGCTCATCATCCCCTGCCTCTTGTTGAAGCGATCGCTTTTTCTCAATTGCAAGCAGCGTTAATTGAGCTTTCTAAACCAGAAAATGCGCGAATTTCCCTAAAAACGTTCATTCAAGAAGTCAGGGAAATGCTAGCCTTATCAATCGTTATCCGACAACCGGAGCAAGATAGCGTAGAATTACATAATCTTCTATCTGTGTTTGGAGCAAAGTACCGTCACGTTTTCGTTTTGGGAACAGTAGAAGGATTGTTGAGCTATCCTTTAGAAAACGATCCTAACCTGGATTATTGCGATCGCAAATCCCTCGCACAACAAGGATTTCCCATAGAAACGGCGGTTCGCCAAGCGCAACGAGAAGCGATCGCTTTTTACACTTTATTGCAAGTTCCCACGCTGTCTCTAACTTTTTCCTATCCTCGTCTTATCGGCAGAGATGCCACTTTCTTGAGTCCTTTTGTCACGCGATTGGGATTGACACCTACGCCGATTTCTCTGCAACCTTTCGCTAGTTTAGAAGAAGTTCGCCGCCATTGCTTGCAACAGGAAAGCAATTCTCTATCGACTGTCGATCCCATTATCAACCATATCTTACACGCTTGGCAGGTAGAACAGCGACGGGAGAGTTCCGTCTCATTTGATGAGTATGATGGGGTGGTAGGATTGCCGCTTTCGGTGTCTGATTGCCGTTTCAGTGCGTCTCAACTGACTCAATTAGGACAGTGTCCTTTTAAGTGGTTTGCTAGTCGTTTGTTACGCTTGCAGGAGTTACCAGAAGCACATCGCGAGTTGCCTCCTAGTTTGCGCGGACAACTGTATCATCGTTGTCTAGAATTGGCACTGTTAGAGGTTAAAACCGTTGAAGATTTGCAGAAAATCGACTTAGACACCCTCAATGCCGCTTTTTTGCAAGCTGAAAAAGATTTAGACTTTTTGGCTTTTCCAGGATGGGATAATAGTAGAGGAGAACATTTAGCTATTTTGCAGCTAAATTTCACTGAATCGAGTTTTTTAACGGATAATTCCGAAATTTTAGACCACGAAATCCAATTTGAGGCGCAATGGTACGGGTTATCTGTCACCGGAAAAATTGATCGCCTTGATCGTACTCCTAGTGGACTTGTTATTCTAGATTATAAAGTCAGTTCGCAAGCTCCCCTCGGCATTCAAGACGAGACAGGAAAAGCTTCGATTGACCTTCAATTACCACTCTACAAGGCTGCGATCGCTCAACGCTATCCCCAAGATACCATTGCCGATGCTGCTTATTATTCTCTCACCCAACGCAAACCGCTACGTCCTGCCAAACGAGATGAAGGCGCGTTAGCTGCTTTTGCTGAACGGGTAAAATGGCATTTAGAACAAGGAAACTATGCTGTTGCCCCTGATATTGACCAAAAAGCCTGCAATTACTGTTCATTTGACCTCGTTTGCCGCAGAGGAACCCGCTTGAGTCGTAAGCAGAATAATGAATAACAATCGATATATCATAGAGGCTATTTGAGCTAAACTAACTTCATGACTAGAAGCTTAGAAAGTATCACAATTCACCAATTTCGAGGGCTACAAGAGCTTAAGCTAGAGAATCTTGGACAGATCAATCTGCTTGTTGGTGTTAACAATTCGGGTAAAACTAGCGTTCTCGAAGCTTTAACTATCTATTGTCATCCATTAGATATTAAAGTTTGGTTAAGTACTGCAAGACAGCGTGAACAAGAGTACAGGATTTCTCGTACCCAATTTCTTGATGCACTTCAATGGTTATTTGCTCACAACTTACTTTTTGATCAAGAGCAACTTAAAACAGGTACTATTCTTATCTCTGGAAGTGGCTCATTTGCTGTTAAGAAAATGAAGGCAACTTATGAAGAGATAGAGGGAATAATTATCTCTGAAAAAAGAAGGAAACTAGTTGCTGGGGATGAAGAAATTAATGAAGAAGAAGATGAGCAAATTAGTGAAAATGAAGATTTTCTAGAATCGCAAAAAGGACTAGATTTAAAGGTTGAGCTATATACTGAGCAGTTGAATTTATTTAATAGTGAAGAACCCAATCTTTCTAACAACTATCAGCTTTGGGAACGCGATACTTCATACAGAGTATTCGGAAAAAAAGAACCCAGGTTACTTACATCTATTGTTACACCTGTGTCGCATCGTTCAGATATTGGTCAATTTCGTTTACTGTCAGAAGCTCGCTTTTACAATTTTAAGTCTGATGTTTTAGCTCTGCTATGTCAGATGGATAGTAACATTTCTGATATAGAAATTCTTTTATCTCCAGGCTCTACTCGATTTAACATTTACATCCAGCATAAAAAACTTGGACTTGCACCGGTGAGTACATTCGGTGATGGAGTGCGTCGTCTACTTCATATAGCTCTTAAGCTGGCAAGTGTCAGAGGAGGAATTCTTTTAATTGATGAACTCGAATCCACCATTCATACTGAGCTTCTTCAAAAATCTTTTAGTTGGCTTGTTAGATGGTGTAAAGAAATGGACGTGCAGCTATTCGCTACGACACATAGTCTTGAGGCTGTTGACGCTTTGCTCGAAGTAACTGAGTATGAATCGGATTTAGTATTTTACCGACTTGAACCTAAAGAGATGCAAACGCGGGTAGTTAGACATGATAGGAATAGATTAAAACGTTTGCGCGAAGAATTGGGTCAGGAGGTTCGTTGGTGAGCCGTAAATGTGTGTTGATTGGAGTTGAAGGCCCTCACGATCAAGCCTTTCTGTCTAAAATTTTTCGTAAGTTGTTAGGCTTTTCTCAATGTACAGAGCAATCGAAATTAGATCCGCTATGGAGTAGTAAATTTATTCCTCAATATCCCAAATCAGGAAAGCTCTACGCGAGACTTGATATGCCATCTATTCTATATACAGATACCTTGTCAGTCGCTATATATGCAGGTGAAGGAAGTAATTTAGTTAACAATTTGGCAGATAAATTATCTGATATTGATTATTCTAACGATTTATCAGCCTTCGCTATTGTAGCTGATGCGGATAAGTCTACACCTGCTCAAGTTGCAAAAAGATATTATGATGATCTTCGGGAGTATTTTCCCGATTTTCCGAGTGAAGTTGGCAAAACTGGAACTGTAATAAAAAGTTTACCAAGATTAGGACTTTACATACTACCTAATAATTTAGATCAAGGTGTACTAGATACTCTTCTATGTGCTTGTGGTGAAATAGCTTACCCTACTTATATGGAAAGAGCTAAGGCTTACATCAATCAATTTTCTGTGGAAGATGTTAAGCAAATTGGCTGGAAACCTTATGATAAAAACAAGGCTACCGTTGCGGCAGTTGCAAGTATTCTCAAGCCTGGCAAAACAAACACAGTAAGTATTGCAGACAATACATGGGTTAGTCCTGAAACTGAACAACAAATTCCTGATCTTCAAAATTTGACTCAGTTTTTGAGAGAATTTTTAAATGTTGAAACTGTTTCTACTTTTGGCTCTGAAAGTAGCGATTGTTAATTTGATAAGCTTTCTATTTCAACCCACTAACCTGACAAATTTCTTCTTGCCGACTTGCAAGACTTTCCCATTGAGTTGTTCAGGAGAGTCAAAACTCAAGTCTACTTCAGTAATGCGATCGCTATCTAGTCTAACCACGTTATATTATTTGTTATAACTACTCAGCAAGCAACCGATGATAAAGTTAAAAGTCACCACAGTAGGGAATTCTGCGGGGGTAATTTTTCCAAAAGAGTTGATGGAAAAGCTTCGCATTAGCAAGGGTGATACTCTCTACGTTCTGGAAACGCCGAATGGCTTTGAGCTTACGCCTTACGACCCTGAATTTGTTAAACAAATGGAAGTCGCAGAAGAAGTGATGCGCGAAGATCGAAATGTTTTGAGAAAGCTGGCTCAGTAGCAGCGTGAAAGAGTTAATTTGGATATCTGATGAGGTTGTCGTCGCCATTCATCGCCGTCAACTGGCGGAACATGGTGGATTACAAGGAATTCGAGACGAGGGGTTGCTTCAAAGCGCACTCCACCGACCTAAAAATCTTCTGGCTTATTCTGAGTCGCCTCCTGACATGGCTTCTTTGGCAGCAGCTTATGCTTATGGGATTGTCAAGAATCATCCTTTCATGGATGGTAATAAGAGAACAGCTTATGTGGTCATGCGGACTTTTCTCAAGCTCAATGGCTATGATATTCAAGCGTTTAGTAGACTTCCTGCAAAAGTAAAAAAATGATCATTTTTGAGGCTTGAATTATCAATTCTTATTCCTGTTCACGGTCGCTAAAATACTTGAATGCGATTCAAGTATCGCGACCTCCCCTGTTCCCTGTTCCCTATTCCCTGACTTCTGCAAGAAGTCTATAGATATTGTCAGGTTAAGCATCCATCTTCTCCTTCAACCCACTAACCTGACAAATTTCTTCTTGCCGACTTGCAAGACTTTCCCATTGAGTTGTTCAGGAGAGTCAAAACTCAAGTCTACCTCAGTAATGCGATCGCCATCTAGTCTAACCGCACCGCCTTGAATTTGTCGTCTACCTTCGCCACTGCTACTACACAACCCACTGGCATTGATGATAAAAAACAGTTTTGCCGGAAAATTGACTTCAGACAAGGAAAATTCCGGTACAGCCTCAGCAAAAGCCGTATTTTTGTTTTTAACTAAATTTTCTGCTGTTTTTTGAGCGATTAAAGCCGCTTCTTGTCCATGAAACTGAGCAGTTACCGTCACGGCGAGTAATTTTTGACACTCTCGATTATCTTTTGGCAATTCATCTAGCGGCAATTTGGTCAATAATTCAAAATAATCCTTTAATAACGCATCCGGTGTTTTTTCTAGCTTCGAGTACATCGATAAAGCATCTTCTCGCAACCCGACATAATTATTGAGGGATTTTGACATTTTCTGCGTGCCATCAGTCCCAATTAAAATCGGCAAAAGCAAACCAAATTGCGGCTTTTTAGCAAAATGTCGCTGTAAATCTCGCCCAATGGCAATGTTAAACTTCTGATCGGTTCCTCCCAACTCTACATCAGCATCAATCATGACTGAATCGTAGCCTTGCATCAAAGGATAGAGAAATTCATGCAGAAAAATCGGGTTTTCCTGCTCAAATCGTTCTGAAAAGCCTTCTTTTGCTAGCATTTGCCCGACAGTCATCGTTGCCAGCAATTCCTGAATTTTGGTAAGGTTCAACTGACTCAACCACTCGGAATTATAGCGAATTTCTAAGCGTCCTGGCGTGTCAAAGTCTAAAATCGGTCGCAATTGAGCTAAATAATCCTGAGCATTAGCTTTAACTTGCTCTGAGGTTAACTGGTTGCGGACTTCTGATTTTCCCGTAGGATCGCCGATTTGCGCTGTAAAATCGCCAATAATGACTACCGCAGTATGTCCTGCATCCTGAAACGCTCGCAACTTACGAAAAGGAATGCTGTGTCCGAGGTGAATGTCTGCACCAGTGGGATCAATTCCCAGTTTAATCCGAAGCGAGCGATCGCTCTTAACTAGACATTGTACGAGGTTTTCTTGAGGATTGTTCGATTCTGGCTGATGGGGAAAAATTTCGCTTGTTCCTCGATACAGCCACTTTAGGGAGTCGGCAGGGGAAACAGACATGAAACAGACTACAAGTTGAGTGCGTTTTTTATCATAGCGTTAACTTAACTTGAAAAAGCCTCTTTACTATCTTTGGTTAGGGTTGCGGGGGGTGAGAGGATAACGATAACCCTCAAAAAATGTTATGGTTAACACAAACTCAATAATCCTATCTTCATGAGAAATTACGGCAAAGCTCCTCTACTAAATAGCTTAAAATACCAATAAACGCAGAATTCTTTGATCGGAAAAGCAATAAATGTAAGGGGATTAACGGTTACAATAATATTGCGAGTATCCCGTTTTGCTGCCTGAATAATTTGTTTAGCCATCCAATCAGATGACAGGATACCGATAGGGTTGAGATTGCTTTTAAAGGGGCCGAGAATTAATTTTCTCACCACGCAAGGAGCATCCAAACGACGTAGTGTAATCAACTCTCCAATCGCTCTTTTACTCAACTCATACAACGGACTAAAAGCGGGATTAACTTCGGCTTCTGAAGTATTCATCCAGACTTCCTTGCAAGCAATATCTTGATTGGTACGAACTGTTTTAAAAAATAGCTCCATCAGCCGCCATGCCGAAAAAGTATTGACTTCATAGGACTCGGCGATCGCCTGCTCATCTCGACGTGCGTGGACGTTAATTCCATGATTAATTATTAAAATATCAATCTTTTCTAATACTTCAGCTAATTCTGTCTCTTTGCCAACTTGCCAATTAATTGTTTTAATGAGCAATATTTCTGTATTAATTTCAATTTCTATTGAGCGATCGCTTGAGGTCAAAGCAATTACTTTTGCCCCATTTAAATGCAAGTGTTTGATGAGCGATCGCCCCAAACTTCCTGACGCGCCTGTAACAGCAACGGTCTTACCTTTTAGGGATAGCGCTGTTCCCATCAACTTATCGACTAAGGTGAACGTTCCACAGTAGTAAGCTTGTTGGTTGTCAAAATGATGCCGCCAATGGTAAGGACGATTGACCAACCAATTTCCCGGTAAAGTAGCAAATTCTCCCGGACGGTGGGTTACGTCCGTCAGTTCGTCAACATGGGGAACGCCGAACCCGCGTGCGATCGCACCGAATAAGAAACTGAGCGTGTAGAGCGATCCCAACCAACCCAACCAAGCATAAGGATAAGGATACTGATTCACCCCAGCAATGACGACAGGTAGAAAGCTAAAACTCAGCATGACTAAGGCTTCCGGTACGTCATTGTACCAATGCGCTCGGCGATAAATTGTATCACTGACTGCCGTTAAATCGGGACGAAAAACGCGATGGTGCCACACGTGAAGGCGATACAACGGTTGCCAATAGTGAGCTAGAATATGATAGCTATCTCGAACAATTTCTACCCAAACTATCGAACCAAAACCAAGCAGTATCGCCGCGATCGCCTTTAAACTAACTACCATAGATATTTTTTAACGTTAAAAATTGTAACAATTTTTGTTAGAATAAAGCAAGAACCGCCCCCTCCCATCTTAACCCAACCGCGAAACCTCAATCACGACTGTTACCATCGAAAAGACGAACTACTGCCATTACCGATTATGCCAGAGAATTATTGGACGGAAAACGACGACGAGCGCGATTTAGATCCCCTCAGTTCTCTGTTGTCAGAATGGTCTGACTTTGAATTTGAAGACGAAGAAGAAGAATTTCGCAGTGATTTTTTTCAAGGACAGTCAGGACGGCGCAAAAAAGCCGCTTTTGTCTTAATGACCGTTTGGGCAATTACCTGCGGACTGCATTTGCTCAGTTGGGGAATATGGATCGTCATCGGATTGAGCGGACTCTTTCTCTTGCAAGGATTGCGACTCGTTACCACTCAATTAGAAGCCGATCGCGACCCTTTGACGGATGAAGACTTAAAAAACGCGCCTTTGGTTTCTCTGTTGGTGGCAGCCAAAAATGAAGAAGTTGTCATCAGGCAACTTGTCGCTCAGTTGTGCAACCTCGACTATCCTAGCGATCGCTACGAAGTTTGGATTATCGACGATTACAGCACCGACAGAACGCCGGAAATCCTTGATCGCCTGGTGGCAGAATATCCCCAATTAAAAGTCATCCACCGTGCGGCAGGCGCAGGTGGCGGCAAATCTGGGGCCCTCAATCAAGTATTGCCTCTCACCACTGGGGAGATTGTCGGGGTATTTGATGCCGATGCGAAAGTCCCGCCAGACATACTGCGGCGCGTCGTCCCCTTATTTGAAGATGAAGATATGGGGGCAGTGCAAGTCCGCAAAGCGATCGCCAATGCTTCGACCAATTTCTGGACAAAAGGACAGCAGGACGAGATGGCACTCGATAGCTACTGCCAGCAGCAGCGCATCGCCTTGGGTGGCATTGGGGAACTGCGAGGCAACGGACAGTTCGTCAAACGTTCGGCCTTAGAGCGTTGCGGAGGATGGAACGAGCAGACAATTACAGACGATTTAGACTTAACCATTCGCCTGCACCTCGATCATTGGAAAATTGGCTTACTCCTGCATCCAGCAGTCGAAGAAGAAGGCGTAACCAGCGCGATCGCTCTTTGGCATCAGCGCAACCGTTGGGCAGAAGGGGGCTATCAGCGATATTTGGATTATTGGCGCTATATCGTCAGTCAGCGTATGGGGTTTAATAAAAAGCTCGATATGTTGACATTCATTTTAATGCAGTATATCCTGCCAACCGCCGCTATTCCTGATTTGGCAATGGCACTGGTTCGTCACCGTTTGCCTGTCCTGAGTCCGCTAACCAGCATCGCTCTATCCCTTTCCTTTTGGGGAATGTTCACCGGATTGCGTCGCACTCGTTCTCAGGAAAAATTAGGATTTGGGGAACTGCTGAGATTAATTGGACAAACCCTCAGAGGAACGCTGTACATGATGCACTGGTTTATGATTATTCCCTGCATTACGGCGCGGATCTCGGTACGTCCCAAGCGATTGAAATGGGTTAAAACCGTCCATCAGGGAAGCACTGAGGAGAGTTTTGAGTTTTAATTAGAAAACCCATGTTTAGAGAGTAGGGACAAGGGAAAAGGAATTTTAAGCCCCTAAATTACGCATCTTTCTCCTGTAGACAGGTAATGGTAGGGTGGGCATTGCCCACCTTTGACATAATGTTCAAAAGAGTTCAAAGACAGAAATGCAATTGGTTATTGTTCATTGATAAGCCGTGAGGACAAAATAAGATGACGATCCAAATTTCAACCGCTACCTCTGAATTACCGACAACCTTACCCGATCATACTCAGCTACCAGAGTCGGACGGTACCTTTGTGAAAAACTTCCAAGAACATCCTCAAAGTATTTTGTTAACAGATACCATCACGCCAATTTTGCAACAACTCCATCCTGACGGGCAGTACTGCATTGGTCAAGATAGTGGCATCTATTGGCGCTTAACTGAACCTCCAGAGAAAGGAGCAGAAGCCCCTGATTGGTTTTATGTTTCCAACGTACCGCCAACACTAGAAGGTCAGTTACGTCGCTCTTATGTTCTCTGGCAAGAAATTGTGGCTCCGCTAATTGTGTTGGAATTTGTTTCGGCTGATGGAAAAGCAGAGCGCGATCAAACGCCCTATTTGGGCAAATTTTGGGTTTATGAGCAAGCTATTCGGGTTCCTTTTTATGGCATCTATGAAGTGACCAAGGCGACGGTAGAAGTCTATCATCTGGTAGATGGACAGTACAGGTTACTGGCAACGAACGAGCGAGATCATTACCCCATTCCTCCTTTAGGGGTAGAGTTGGGAATTTGGCAAGGTCATTATCAGAATGCTACGCTTCCTTGGCTGCGCTGGTGGGATTTGCAAGGCAATTTACTTTTAATCGGTGGAGACAGGGCAGAGCAAGAGCGTCAAAGAGCAGACCAGACAGAATCTTTATTAGCACAAGAGCGCCGACGAGCAGAGCGATTGGCAGAGCGGCTCAGAACTCTCGGTTTTGAAGCAGATGAAGAAACAGCATACTAATATTTAGAAACACTGCGGATAACAAGATAACAATCTGTAATTATGCACCCATTAAGCTGAGATGCATCTAAACGACTAGCGAGCAAGGTGCTCACCCTACAATAACCCAACAATCATGATTCAAACACTATCAGCAAAGGAAATTACTTTACTCGAATTGACGGAGAAATTTGGGCTTCAGTTAGTTGAAGATGAGCAATTTTTTCGAGAATGGCAGCAGGATTTATTAGAGATTTCGCAAGCAGAAAAACAAAGACTAGATCGGGTTAAAGCTAGTTATTCTAATTTACTCAATTATCCACCTTTGTTAGAAAATACAGTTAAAATGGTGGTACTATCTCCTCTGTTGGATTTAGCAGGTTTTTATCTACCTCCCTTTTATATTAAATCAGAGCCATCTATTGCCATTTCCCTCGAAGATGAAGGGGTTTTATTTAAAGGACAAATGGATGTTTTAATAATTTGTCAACAATTGTGGGTATTAGTGATTGAATCTAAGAAAGCTGCTTTTTCCTTGGAGGTTGGACGCGGTCAGTTATTAACCTATATGTTGGCGAACCCCAATCCTGAGCGACCAACTTATGGATTACTTACTAATGGCAGTGGTTTTCTCTTTATCAAATTAATTCAAGGAGATGAGCCACAGTATGCCTTATCTCGATTTTTTTACATTCTCAATCCCGGAAATGATTTATATCACGTTTTGCAAGTTTTAAAACGCTTAAGCCAATTGGTTACTAATTCATAGAAATTGTGGAGAATTTTTATATGATACAAACACCAACCCAACCCGAAACCCTATCCCTTGAGCTACCCAGCGCGATCGCTCTCCACGTTACCCCAGAACAGTTCGAGGCGCTCACAGCCGCAAATCGAGACTTAAGGTTAGAACGCACAGCGCAAGGAGAA